>CAVYLJ010000052.1:0-93221 GCA_963769305.1 uncultured delta proteobacterium
TATGTTGAAGGATTTTCCCCCCGCTGAATCACTCAAATAAAGGGTCAAGGGACAAGAAAAGGTACACGGTGTAAGGTACAGGGTTCAGGGTCAAATCAAAATCATAAATCATAAACCGTGAACCTTGGACCTGATTTTAATTATGATCATTATTCCGGCAGTTGACATTAAAGGCGGCCGGTGCGTCCGCCTCCGTGAAGGGCGGGCCGATGCCGAGACTATTTTTTCAGACCGTCCTTTGGAAATGGCCCAAAGGTGGGTTGATCAGGGGGCCGAACGTCTCCATATCATCGACCTGGATGGGGCCTTCGAAAAAGGCCCGAGAAATAAGTCGGCCATCAAAGAGATTGTCGAGGCGATTAAAATACCCATCCAGCTTGGAGGAGGTATCCGGGATCTGAAGACCGTGGAGAGCTATCTTTCTCTGGGATTGACCCAGGTTATTTTGGGGACGGCGGCCCTGAAAGATCCGGCCTTGGTTAAAGAGGCCTGCCGGTTTTTCCCGGGGCAAATAATGGTCAGCCTGGATGCCCGGGACAATCGCCTTGCCGTTGAAGGATGGATTGAGATTTCTGAAAAAGACCCGGTCGACCTGGCCAAGCAATACGAAGACTGGGGGGTTAAGGCCGTTATCTTTACCGATATTTCCCGGGACGGAACCCAACAGGGTCCTGCTATTCCCTCTACCCGTCGTTTAGCCCAATCCACCCGCCTTCCGGTGATCGCCGCCGGAGGGATCGCCACCCTGATCGATGTCCAAAGTTTAGCCGCTTTGGAGGCCGGCGGGCTGGCCGGGATGATTACCGGACGGGCTATTTACAGCGGATCGCTTTCTCTTCCGGAAGCCATAAAGTGGCTTAAAAAAAATACCTCCCAATCGATTATTTTTTCTTGACATTTTATTATTTAATTATCTTATAATAAAAAATTAAACAAAATTTAAGGCTTTCAAATCGATGAACTTGATGCAGGAAATTGAAGAGAGTTTCAAGACTGCCTTGAAATCTCAGGATAAAATGAAGATCTCGGCTTTGCGGATGTTACGGGCGGCCATCAAAAATAAAGAGGTGGAACGGCGCGGCAAATTAGAGGATTCGGAAATTATTCCAGTAATCAAAGGATTGATCCGGCAAGGAAAAGAGGCCGTCGAACAATTCGAAAAAGGAGGTCGGCCGGATTTGGCCGAAAAGGAAAAAACCGAATTGAAAATTTACGCCGCCTTTCTGCCGGCCCAGGCTACTCCTGATGAGATTGAGGAGGGCATCACCCAAATCATTCAGGAGATAAAGGCCTCCGGGGTAAAAGATATGGGTAAGGTAATGAAAACAGCCATGGCTCGGCTGGCCGGTCGGGCAGAAGGGCAAACGATTCAGGCCATTGTCAGACAAAAACTTTCCTCCGCTTAGGGGAAAAGACCCTTCCAGAAGAACTCAAGGGATCCTTATTGCGATTTCCTGATTCATATTTCAGGGATTATCAGGGGGCAGGTGTCGGGGTTCCCCTGATCACCGACCTCTCTTGTTTCATCCAACGGAAAAGGGGGGCGTTTCTATTCGGAGAAAGGCCCCGAAAAAAGATTCTGGCCTTCAACCCAAGAGCAGCAGCCATTCCTCCGTCCCGATTAGGGTTTAACCCTTTTTGGTTTTTTAGTGTCTTAGAGGATAGAAAATGCGATGCAAAGCGTCTTCCGGTATTCGGCCTTTGAGGTAAATGAGGGATGAGCAAAGGATAAACACCATCAATGCTATTCCTGGAATCGAATAATGCTTAAAGCTTCTTTCTTTCCTGAATCCTTTATTGCCCGGATCAAAGATTCCGTCAACTTGGTCACGATTGTTTCGGAGGTGGTGGCTTTAAAAAAAACAGGTCGAAATTTTCAGGGATTATGCCCGTTTCATCCGGAAAAAACCCCCTCCTTCATGGTTAATGAAGACAAACAGATCTTTCATTGTTTCGGGTGCGGGCTGGGGGGAAATGTTTTCACTTTTTTTATGCAGTATTACCGCTTGAGTTTTCCGGAAGCGGTGAGCGATTTGGCCGAACGCCTGGGGATCCCTCTGCCGTTAGACTCCCCGGTCCATCGGCCGGAGACCCCTCCGGGATTGAAGGAAGGATTATGTTCCATCCAGACCCAGGCGGCTGAATTTTTCCATCATCTTTTGATGAAAGAAAAAATCGGTCAAAAGGGAAGGGATTATTTGGGCCGGCGGAAAATGACCGGGAAAGTGGCCGAGGAATTTTACCTTGGCTACGCCCCCGAAGGCTGGGATCGGCTTTTGTCCTTTTTTAGGAATAAGGACGTCCCCCTTCTCCTTCTGGAACAATCCGGTTTGATCATTAAAAAAGACAAGGGCGGTCATTATGATCGTTTTAGAAATCGGCTCATCTTTCCGATCTTCGATGAGCGGAAACGGGTGGTCGGCTTTGGAGGCCGGGCCTTGGGGGAAGAGACCCCCAAGTATCTGAACTCCCCCGAGTCCCCGATCTTTAATAAGGGGCGAGTGCTTTACGGACTGCCCCAAGCCGTTTCGGAAATACGCCGCCTGAATCAGGTGATGGTGGTTGAAGGCTATTTTGACCTTTTAACCATGCACCTCCATGGATTCAAGCAGACCGTAGCCACCCTGGGGACCGCCTTGGGATCCGTTCAGATTCGAAAGTTAAAGGGCTTGGCCGAGGACCTGATCCTCCTTTTTGACGGCGATCCTCCGGGTGTTCAAGCGGCCATGAGAAGCGTCCCCCTTTTTCAGCAAGAGGGAGTTTCCGCCCGGATCAAGGTCTTGCCGGCCGACACCGATCCGGATAGTTACCTTTTTGAAGCCGGAGCGGAGAAATTTTCAGCAGAGGTCCGACAGGCCGAACCCATGATGACCTTCTTTTTTGATCAGCAGATCCGATCGGTGGGACCTCAAATCCAGGATCAAGCCCGAGCCGTGGATCGTTTGATCCCCTATCTTAAATCCCTGACTTCGGAAGTGGAGCGAGCCTATTATGTGGGCCTGGTGAGCGACAGATTAAAGATAGCCGAATCGGTTCTCTGGAGATCCTTGGGGGGCCCCGGGATGGCGGGGAAAAATCCCGGACCGACTCAAAAGGCCTTAACGGAAGGACAGGTCCCGGGGTTGGAGTGGCATGTCATCGAGGCCTTGTTACGATTCCCCCAGGCGGCCCCTCTATTTTTGAATAAAGACCGTACCGATCTCTTTGAATCCCCGGACGCGAGATCCATCTATAAAACGATCCGGGAAACTTATCAGCAAGAAGGCCGAGTCGATCCCGGCCTTTTGCTCGACCGGCTGGAAGATCAGTCTTTGAAGAATCAGGTGGCGAGCTTAACCATCCGGGAATCTATGAAGCCGGAAGAGGATAAAATTTTTCTATCCGACTTGAACAGGCGGATTCATTTGAAGGAACTACAGCAGCAGGAAAAAGAGCTTTACAGGGAAATCCGCACCAAAGAAAAGTCCGGGATTACCGAAGAGCTGAAGACCCTGCTGACCATGAAAAAAGATTTGCTCCAGAGGAGAAAAGAAATCCTGATCTCCTCAAAAGGATAAAGGAGAACCTATGACCAAAGAAAGCGCCATGGAAGAACTCAACAAAGTGATTTCTCTAACCAAGGAAAAGGAATACCTGGACCTGGATGAAACCGAGGAGACCCTGCCCCCCGAGTTGGTCGGGACCGAACCGATCGACGATATGATCTATTTGTTTGACGAGACCGATATTCAGATCCTGGAAGGTGTCCCTCGGGTCCGGGCCAAAGAAAAAGCGGATGGGGAACGGATCGAAGAGGAAGAGGAAATGAAGTGGGGGCCGGACACCGGTATAAAAACCAATGATCCGGTTAAAATGTATTTAAAGGAAATGGGCTATTATTCCCTCCTGACCCGTGAGGGGGAAGTGGAGATTGCCAAAAGGATCGAAGAAGGAAAACATGAGGTCATGGACGCCCTCTTGGAATCCCCGGTGGGGATCAAGGAAATCCTAACCCTGGGTGAAAGATTTGAACAAGGGGCGATCAAACTCAGGGAGATCGTTCGCGATATGGACGATGAGGATCCCTTTATCGAGACGGAGGCCCATCGCAATAAAGTCCTTCAACTATTTGCCAAGATGGCCGACCTTTATGAAAAAAACAGAAAATTCCAGGAAAAATTAACCCACGATCTTCCCATCCCCCGAAGAAGAAAAATTCGTGATCAGATCGAGGGAAACAAGGCGTTAATCGTGGAAGGACTTAAGGAACTGCGTTTGGATAAAAGGCAGATCGATCGCATTATTAATAAAATGAAAGGCTTTGTCGAACGGATCGAAAAAGGGGACCGGGAGATTGAAGAATGCGTGGAGAAGACCTCCGTGGCCCTGCCGGATCTAAAAAAGGCCCTTCGCAAATTGAAAGAGGATGGCCAGGCCAGGTCGCTCTCCCGGCAGACGGGGCTTCATAAAGACGCCTTGCTGGAGATCGACAAAAAGATCCGTAACGGGGAACGGAAGATTCGAAGAGTGGAGCAGGAGTCCAGAATGACCTCCAAGTCTTTGAAGCGGATCTTAAAACAGGTTGAGGATGGAGAAACCAAGGCCCGGGATGCCAAGGCGGAATTAATAGAAGCGAATTTGCGATTGGTGGTCAGTATCGCCAAGAAATATACCAACCGGGGTCTTCAGTTTTTAGACTTGATCCAGGAAGGGAATATCGGGTTGATGAAGGCTGTTGATAAATTCGAATATCAGAGGGGGTATAAATTCAGTACCTACGCGACCTGGTGGGTTCGGCAGGCCATTACCCGGGCCATTGCCGATCAGGCCCGGACTATCCGTATTCCGGTCCATATGATTGAGACCATCAATAAATTGATACGGACGGCTCGCTATCTGGTTCAGGAATTGGGCCGGGAACCAACGCCCGAGGAAATCGCCGATCGAATGGAATTTCCGCTGGACAAGGTCCGGAAGGTCTTAAAGATCGCCAAAGAACCCATTTCACTGGAGACCCCTATCGGGGAAGAGGAAGACAGCCATCTCCGGGATTTTATCGAGGATAAAAAGATTCTGTCGCCCTCCGAGGCCGTCATCCGGTTAAATCTGTCCGAACAGACCCAGAGGGTTTTATCCACCTTGACTCCACGGGAAGAAAAGGTGCTGCGCATGCGTTTCGGCATCGGAGAAAGGGCCGACCATACCCTCGAAGAAGTGGGCCGCGACTTTGATGTCACCCGGGAGCGGATCCGGCAGATCGAGGCCAAGGCCTTGAGAAAACTACGCCACCCCAGCCGGAGCAAACGGCTGAAGTCCTTTGTGGAGTAGAAAGCGGCCCCTTGGGCAAATTCGAATTTTGTTGTTGTTCGGGGTTGACTTCTGTTTTCAAATTAAATATAGTCTATTTTTTTAAATACGCAAAAGGTACGGGCCCATAGCTCAGTTGGAAGAGCCACCGGCTCATAACCGGAAGGTCCCTGGTTCGAGGCCAGGTGGGCCCACCAGATCGAATGCTCAGGCAGAACCGATGCTTCTTATTTATGGGATTTGAAAAGATCGTCGCCATCAAACCCCCAAAATTTGGAGGTAAAGAAAGGGTGCATTCCCCCAGGTTTGCACCCTTTTTAATTATGAGATGCCGGTAAAAGTCCGGGAAATCCATCGCTGGCTTTCGTCCAGGTTCCCTCCGAGTTGGGCCGAAAATTGGGACCGGTTCGGCCTCCAATTGGGGGACCCCGAAAAGCGGGTAGAGCGACTGGGGATTTCTCTGGAGGCCACCCCGCGGTCGGTTTCCTGGGCCATTCAAAAGGATCTGCACCTATTGATCTGCCATCACCCTCTCTTTTTCAATCCGGTCACTTCCCTGGAAAATGATCGTGAGCCCGGGCGGACGGCGACTCAAATGATCAAGGCCGATCTTGGCCTGCTGGTGGCCCATACCAACCTGGATGCCGCTCCGGAAGGGGTCAGCACCGCCCTTGGTCGCCGGTTGGGCTTAACCGAGCTTCTCCCTCTTGAAAAGCGTTTCCAGGATCAGGTCAAGCTGGTCCTTTTTATTCCTGTCGGTTACGAAGAAAAAATAATGAAGGTCTTGGATGACTTCGATGCCGGCCGAATCGGTTCTTACCGATTATGCACCTTTAAATCCCGGGGAGAAGGGACCTTTATCCCGGAAAAGGGGAGTTCCCCCTTTCAAGGGGAAATCGACCGGATGGCCAGGGCCTCGGAATGGCGGTTAGAGGTGACCCTCTTGAGGGTTAGGGTCTCCGATTTGATCGAGAAGATTCGCCTGGTCCATCCCTATGAAGAGATGGCCTTTGATGTCTACCCCCTTGAAAATCTTTCGGCCAATGTCGGGTTGGGCCGGGTGGGGCGTTTTGATCCTCCTATTGAGAGAGAGACTTTAATCCGGCGTCTGAAGCAAGAGATAGAGGCCCCCTGGGTTCGGGTCAGCGGAGCCATTCCCGGAATGGTCAAAAGAGCAGCCGTTTGCGGAGGATCGGGGGGCTCTCTGATTCTCGAGGCCTTGTCGGCTGGGGCGGAGATTTTTATTTGCGGGGAAATCGGCTATCATCCGGTCGTCTCCCATGAAGGGCAAGAATTAGCGCTGATTGAAATCGGTCATTACCCCTCTGAAAAGTGGGTCATCCCTGTTTTAGCCGAGTCCTTGCGAGAAGCCAGTCGGACCGAGGGATGGGGGCTGGTGGTTTTTGAAGACCGGCAACCGGGAGATCCTTATTCCCAATACTTTTAAAAAGTGATTTGGAGAATCCATGCAAGAACAATTAGATTATTTAATCCAGATGCAACAATTGGATAATACGATTGAGTTGACCCTGATCCATTCGCAGGAAAATCCCAGGAAGGCAGCCCTGGTCGATCAAGAAACCCAAAAAGTCCAGGAAGCCTTTCAAAATTTTAAGAAAGAAATGGATGAAATAAAAAAGCAGAGGCGGGTCCTGGAGCGGGAAGTGGATGAGTTTGACCAAAAAATTAAAAAGAGCCAGGTCAAGTTGATGGAGGTCAAAACCAATAAAGAATATCGGGCCATGCTGACCGAGATCGAAGAATTGAAAAAGTTTAAAGCCGGTAAGGAAGACCTGCTTCTGGAATTCCTGGAAAGGTCGGAAGAAGGGGCCAAGAAAGAAAAGGTCTTGAAAGGGGAGATGGAGGCCAAAATAGCCGAGGGAAAACTCATAAAAAAGGGGCTGGAAAAAGAGGCGCGGGGGTATGAGGAAGAAATTTCGGAACTGAATCGGAAGAGAAAAGAATTGGGCTCCCGGGTGGATTCGACTCTGCTGAGACAATATGAATTTTTGAGAGAACGATTAAAGGGGATGGCCGTGGCGGAGGTCAGGGAGGCCACCTGTCTGGGCTGTCACATGCTTCTTCCTCCTCAGTTATACAATGAACTGCATCGCCAGGATCGGATCATCACCTGCCCTAGTTGTCTGCGGATTTTATATTTGTCCGCCCCGACGGCGACCAAAGAAGAGGGATGAAAGGATCAAGGCCTTGCCGACAAAAAAAAAGAAAAGCGAACCAACCTCCTGGCGACTCTTTACCGATGGGGCTTCCAAGGGAAATCCAGGGCCGGCCGGGGCCGGTTGGATACTGGTAAACGACCTGGATTCGGTTCCGCTGAAGGATTCGAAATATTTGGGGGAGGCTACCAATAACGAGGCCGAATATCAGGCCTTGATATTGGGCCTGAAAAATGCTTTGTCCCATGGGGTTCAAGAGATCCGGATTCACCTGGATTCGGAGCTTTTGGTACGGCAAATAAACGGGGTCTACCGGGTGAAAAATCCAAGACTAAGAGTCTTTTTTCATCAGGTCCAAGACCTTTTGAGACAGTTCCCCAAATATGTTATAATGCACATACCCCGGGAGCAAAACCGGGAAGCCGACGGGATGGCCAATGAGGCCATTAAAAAATTGAGATGAAGGCGTGGAAGTGGATTAAATGATCGCTCGCCTGATCAGGCGGGAGGAAAGTCCGAGCTCCACAGGGCAGGATGCTGGGTAACGCCCAGTCTCGGCGACGAGAAGGAAAGTGCCACAGAAAAGATACCGCCCCCTATCAAGGGCCGAGTGAGAGATGCGGAAGACGAGTAAGATCTTCAGGGGTTTTACTCCGAATTCCGAATCCCGAACTCCGAACTTGGGAGCGGGTAAGGGTGAAATGGCGGGGTAAGAGCCCACCAGTACTCCGGGTGACCGGAGCAGCTTGGTAAACCCCATCCGGAGCAAGACCAAATAGGAGGGTGAAATGGGTGGCCCGCCCAAGACCCTCGGGTTGGTTGCTTGAGGTCGGGAGCAATCCCGACCCTTAGATGAATGATCATTGTTCTCCGTCTTCAGCGGAGAAAACAAAACTCGGCTTATGATCCACTTCCACGTTGAATTAATAAAGGGTTCAAGGATTCAAGGGTTCGAGGATTCAAGTGAAAGGCGTTGAAATTAAAACCCTCGAACTCTATTTTCGTTTTAAACCCTTACGATCGTTTCAGCGAGCGCCACGAAACATGAAAATGGGTTTCTCCGAACTCCGAACTCTTAACTCCGAACTTTATTTTCGAACTAAGGGAACCACTTGAAGACCATTGCCTTGATTACCGCGGCCGGGAAAGGCCAACGGATGAAATCCTCGACCCCCAAACAATACTTGGATTTGGGGGGGAGATCGATTTTGGCTCGAACTTTACAGGTGTTTGAGGAATGTCCCTCAGTGGACGGGATTTATCTCATTGTTCCCCCGGAACAGATGGATACGGTCCAAAAGGAGATTGTTGAAAAATACCACCTTAAGAAAGTTCATAAAGTGGTCCGTGGTGGAAAAATGCGCCAGCAATCGGTCTGGAACGGGCTTCGGGCCATCCGGACCCAATGCGCTATCGTGGTCGTTCATGACGGCGTCCGTCCGTTTATCAGCCGAAAGTTGATCGAGCAAAGCATTAAGGAAGCCCGAAAAAGCGGGGCGGCCGTAGTGGCTGTATTAGCCAAGGACACGGTTAAAAGGGCGGCCAAAGGGAAAAAGGTCCAGACCCTTCCCCGGGAGGAAATCTGGTTGGCCCAGACCCCCCAAACCTTTCAGTTCCCTTTGCTCATGAAGGCCTATGAAAAAGCCCATCGAGAGGATTTTCTGGGAACGGACGACGCCTCTTTAGTGGAACGCCTGGGACACTCCGTCATTCTGATCGCGGGGGACTACTCCAATATCAAGATCACGACTCCCGAGGACCTTGTGGTTGCCGAGGCCCTCCTGGATAGGGGGAAAAAGGGGAAATGAGGCCGGCCTTTCGCGTTGGCCTTGGTTACGATGTTCATGGCCTGGTCCCGGAAAGGCCTTTGATCTTAGGCGGGGTTAAGATTGCCTTTCATCGGGGTCTGGCCGGTCATTCGGACGCCGATGTTTTAAGCCATGCCCTGGGGGATGCCCTTTTGGGGGCGGCGTGTCTTGGGGATCTGGGCCGTCACTTTCCCGATTCCGATCCTCAATATAAGGGAATTTCCAGCTTACGACTTCTCGAGCGTATCGGTTCCCTGCTCCGCCAGCGGGGATATGCCATTGAAAACATGGATGTCACCGTGGTGGCCCAGGAGCCCAAACTGGCGCCCTATATTCATGAAATGCAGGCTGCCTTGGCCCGGGTTCTAAGCGTTTCTGTCGATCAAATCAATATCAAAGCCACAACAACCGAAGGGCTGGGGTTTGCCGGCCGTCAGGAGGGCATTGCCGCTTACGCCATTGTCCTTTTGTTTAAAGAAGATAAGATTTAAAGAAAGACCTGTGGAGATCCGGCATGAGTTGTGTGGATCGCCATTTTCTTGTCCGGTGAATTGTCTTGGGTCAGTGGCAAAAAAGAGCTGATCGGACTTTGAATTCTTAGTACTGGAGTTTTTTGAAATGTCCCTCAGGATCTATAATTCTCAAACCAGGCAGAAAGAACCTTTTGTCCCCCTGAACCCTCCTCAGGTGGGTATCTACGTCTGCGGGGTTACGGTCTATGACAGTTGCCATATCGGTCATGCCCGGTCCATGATCGTATTTGATGCCCTGGTTCGATATTTACGGTTTAGGGGCTTTCAGGTTACCTATGTGCGCAACTTTACCGACATCGATGATAAGATCATCGCCCGGGCGGAGCAACAAGGCATAGACCCTAAATCGCTGGCTGAACACTATATCCAGGAATTTGAAGCGGACATGAAGGACCTGGGGGTTTTAACCCCCGATTGGGAGCCTAAGGCAACCGGGCATATCTCGGAAATCATCGGCCTGGTCCAAAAACTCATCGACCGGGGCGTAGGCTATGTCGTCGATGGCGATGTCTATTTTGCCGTGGAAAAGTTCCCTTCTTATGGGGCCCTTTCCAACCGGACCCTGGAAGAGATGCAGGCCGGGGCCAGGATCGAGGTGGATCCCCGTAAAAAGCATCCCATGGACTTTGCCCTGTGGAAGAAAGGGAAACCCGGAGAGCCTGCTTGGGACAGCCCCTGGGGGCCGGGCCGGCCGGGTTGGCACATCGAATGTTCGGCCATGAGTTCCCGTTATCTGGGGGAAACCTTTGACATTCATGGAGGCGGGAAGGACCTGATCTTCCCGCATCATGAGAATGAACTGGCCCAGTCGATGGCGGTTTCTTCAAAACCCCTGGCCCGCTACTGGGTCCACAACGGGTTTGTGACCATTGACGGCGAAAAGATGTCCAAGTCTCTGGGTAACTTTTTGACCATCCGGGAAATGGTCGGGCGATTCCATCCGGAGGGGATCCGTCTTTTTCTGCTTTCCCGCCATTACCGCTCGCCGCTGGATTATTCCGACCAGGCCATGCAGGAAGCCCAGATAGGGCTTCGCCGCTTCTATGCCCTGTTGAAGGATCTGGAAAATCCGGAAAGCCGTCTGCAAACGAAGGGGAATGAACCCCTGACTCCGGATCAAAAAAGGGAAACGGAAGAGATCATCGGCCGGTTTCAGAAAAATTTTGAAGAGGCCCTGGAGGATGATTTTAACACCGCCCAGGCCATCGGGCATATGTATGAATTGGCCAGACAGATCAACCGGACGATGGATACGGTCCGTCCAAAGGAATTAAAAGGCCTGGCCGGTCCCTTTGAAAAGGCCGCCGGACTTTTCAAGCAATACGGCCAGATCCTGGGGATCCTGACCCAGCCTCCCCGGGAATTCATGGAACAGGAACGCACCCGTCTCCTTAAAAAGATGGGCCTCTCCGCGAAGGAGATCGAAGGGCTGATCGCCCGCCGAAATGAGGCCCGGAAAGAAAAAGATTGGGCCGGGGCCGATGCCCTGCGAGACCGGCTCAATGAAATGAAAATCGTTTTAAAAGACACCCCTCAAGGCACGGTCTGGCAAGTCGAAGAGTAAAAAACTGTAAGGGTTTCCTCTTTCTCTTCTATCCTAAGGCCTCCAAATCAAAGCGGGCCAGCCGGTCTTTGATCGCCGCAAGGTCCTTCTTCTCCTCCATGGCCTTTAAGATTTTTTTCCGGCCTTCCAGGGTGCCGAAAAGCAGACAACCCACCAGGCGATTATCTTTAAGGACCAGTTTTCGGTAGGTGCCGGCTTCCTGATTCTGATCGACAAAGGCCAAGAGCTTCCCTTCGGGATCGATATCCCCGGAGGCCAGCAAATCGATCCCGGCCACCTTGAGTTGATTGGAGGGGGTGGTCCCGGTATAAACAGCCGTCTGCCCGGCCATGTTCAGACCGGCGACCTGGCCCTGTTTTTCCGAGGCCGGCCAGATGCCGTAGAGCATTCCCTTATGTTCGATGCCGTCACCGGCGGCATAAATGTCCGGGATCTCCGTTTCCATCCGATCCGAGACCGGGATACCCTTTCCTATTTTCAAGCCTAACTTTTGGCCCAATTCAAGGGTGGGCCTGACCCCGGCTGAAATAATAATCATCTCGGTCTCTATGGACCGGCCGTCTTCCAGGAGGAGCCCAGTGGCCTGATCGCCACCCAGGATTTCTTTAGAAACGACCCCGAGATAGAAAGTAAAACCCATCTGCTCCAACCGTTTTTGGAGCATGGCCGCGCAGGCCAGATCGGTCTGACGGGGAAGGAGACGGGGGAAGAACTCGGCAACGGTAATTTTCATCCCGATTTTTCGAAGGCTGTTTCCCACTTCCAGTCCCAGGAGACCGCCGCCGATGAGCAAGGCCTTGGTCTTTCCGGCGGCAAAGGTCTTTATGGCCTGGGCGTCTTTGATGCTCCGTAAGGTGAATACCCCCTGTTTTTCGGCCCCTTTGATGGGCGGCACAAAGGAATAACCGCCGGTGGCCAGCAAAAGTTTATCATAGGGATGCCTTTCTCCCGATTGGGTGACCACTTCTTTTTGGTCTTTATCGACTGTCCACAATTTTGGTATTCAGGAAGAGTTTTATTTTCTGTTCGTCATACCAGTTGTTGGAGCGGATCTGGAGTTTCGGCAGATCCAATTCTCCGGCCAGAAATTCCATCAACCGTATGCGGCTGTAAAAAGGAAAGGCTTCATCGGTGAAGATCTTGATTTCCCCGGCCGGGTCGGTTTTTCTGATGGTCTCCGCTGCGGTGGTGCCGGCAACCCCGTTGCCGATGATGATGGTCTTCATGGGGAACCTCCTGATCCTTTTCTTGAACCTCTTATTTATTTCGATTATAGTATAATCTCTTTCCCGATAATAATTCAAGAAATAATAGCCATGAAACTGGTCCTCATCCAGCCGCCCATCCAGGATTTTTATGATACCGCCATAAGGCTCCAGCCCATCGGCCTGGCCTATTTAAAGGCGGCAGTGAAAAAGCACCTGCCGGAATGGGAAGTGGTCATCAAGGACTTTCATCAGGGGTGGGGCCGGCGGACCATCGCCCTGCCCAAAGAGCTGGCCTATCTGAGAGATTATTACCCCTGGCCGGACCGAAGCCCTTTTTCTTTGTTCCATCATTATTATCATTTCGGGGCCTCTTTTGAAACCATGGCCCAAGAAGTGGTTCAGGAAAAGCCTGATCTGGTGGGGATCTCCTCCCTTTTTTCTCCTTACTATCCGGGAGGTGCTGCAATGTGCCGAGTGCCATTAAAAAGCGAACGCATTGCCCGGTGGTCATCGGCGGGTCTCATGTTTCGGCCGTGCCTGAAATGATGCTCCGACATCCGGCCGTCGATTGGGTGATCCGGGGAGAAGGGGAGCGGGCCTTGGTGGAATTGATCAAGGCCTGGTCCTCAGGCCAAGGCTTTGAACGGGTTCCGGGGCTCGGGTACAAAAAAGACGGTCGTCTGTTTTTGAATCCTCTTCGATGCCCCTGGTCCCATCGAAGAGCTTCCTGTTCCTGATCTTTCGGATTTGGCTCTGGAAACCTATGAATATGAAAAACGGCCCTTGTGTTTTATCATTACCTCCCGGGGCTGTCCTTATCAGTGTTCTTTCTGCTCGGTCCATCGCACCTTTCCCGGTTATCGCCGAAGATCGGCCCAGGATGTTTTTGAAGAAATCCGCCGTCGTTATCAGGAGGGCTACCGGGTTTTTGATTTTGAAGACGACAATCTTACCTTTGACCAGGGGGAGATGAAAATCCTATGTGAGAAATTGAGCCGGTATTTTTTCCCCGGGGAAATCGAATTGCTGGCCATGAACGGGATCTCTTATCAAAGCCTGGATTCGGAATTGTTGGGTTTGATGAAAGAGGCCGGGTTCACCCATTTGAATCTTTCCTTGGTCAGTTCCAATCCGCATGATCCGGAGGAAGATCTCCCGTCCTCAGGGGATGGAACCCTATTTAGAGGTGGTCAGGGAGGCCTTTCAATTAGGGTTCAGGATTGTTTCCTATCAAATAGTGGGACTTCCCGGTGAATCGTTGGTTTCGATGATCCGGACCCTGTGTCTGAATGCCAGGCTTCCGGTCCTGTTGGGCGCTTCGCCTTTCTACTTGACACCCGGCACACCCATGGCCAAAAAATTTCCGGACCCGACCGAGGCCGACATCTATAAATCCCGCCTGACGGCCATGGCCCTTGAAACCGACGATTTCAAACGAGAGGACATCTATACCCTTTTTGTCGCCGCCAGGATCATCAATTTTTTTAAGGGGCTGCGGTTTGAAGAGGATCAGATCAGTCTGGAAGAAGCCATCCGGACGGCCCGGAAGGGGGGAAAGAGGTCGGCCCTTGGGGCCGATCTTTTCGAAAGGATCTTTGCCGAAGGCCGTTTATATGCCGCCACCAAAGAAGGGTATCGAAGGCTGCCGCGATTTAAATCAGAGCTCTTTTTCGACCTTTGGTCCCGATTGGACCATATTAAAACTCAGGAAGGAAAAATAATCAAGACGACCTAAAAAATACGGTCTTTCGAGAGGCAATATACAGGCAATACCCTATATCTCCTCTCCGGTTGCTTCTATAAAATGATTTTGGTAGTATAGGAAGAATCTATGAGAGAAAGGAGGTGGATCGGGATGAGTAATAAGCCAAGCCCCAAAGTAATGGCCAAAGAGGCAGCCTACTGGGAAAAAATGAAGAAGGTTTTGAAAGAAAATCCTGGCAAGGTATGTCACAAGTGAAAGAGTTGAAAATCATAGACGTTGCTTGGATAGCAACGAAACCCGGTGGCGGATGGGCAGGTTGTGATACCGCTTATCCGCCATTTTTCATTTTAAACCGGCATGCCCCGCCAGGGAGTGACACCAGGAATTATAAAATAGAGTTGGTCGAGGGTAACCTATCCTTGGTTTTTATTTTTGTACAAGGGCTTTGATCCAGATGAACCCACACCAAGCGGTCAAAAAGGCTAGTGACTTATGTTAACCGGACCTTCTTTAGATTTTTTTGTCCAGTGGCACCTCACCGAGCGGTGTAACCTTCGATGTCGGCATTGTTATCAGGAAGGCAAGACCTCCCAGGAGATGTCTTTGCCTGAGATCAAGCCGGTGGTGGAAGAAATCGCCGAAATGGTCCAGGCCTGGTCGGATGCCTATGATATTTCTTTTACTCCGAGTTTTAATGTCACCGGCGGAGAACCCTTTTTGCGACCGGACCTCTTCGAGATTTTGGAGACCATGGGCGAAAAGGGCTTTGATCTCTATCTGCTGACCAACGGGATTTTGATAGACCGGGAAAAGGCCGAACGGCTCTCCCGGTTGGCGGTGAAGGGGGTTCAAGTCAGTCTGGAAGGGCCGGAAGAGATCCATGAATCGATCAGAGGGAAAGGGAGTTTTGCCGCCTCATTGGGAGGGATCGATCATCTCCTAAGTGCGGGCCTTAAAGTCACTTTGAATATGACCTTGTCTGAAATCAACGCCTCGTACCTGGAAGAAATGGCGGGCCTGGCTGCTTCTCTCAAGGTGGACCGACTTGGTTTTTCTCGGCTGGTCCCTTCCGGTCAAGGGGCAGGATTATTACCCCACATGCTGAGTCAGGAAGAACTAAAGGACCTTTACCGGAAAATATTTTCGCTCCGATTTCCCGGACTGGAAATAGTCACCGGCGATCCGGTGGCTTCCCAGATGGACAGCTTCGCGGAACGGGTAGACCTCGGGGATGTGCCCATGGGCGGGTGTGCGGCCGGGTTCTCCGGGCTGACCATTTTACCCGATGGTACGGTTACGCCCTGCAGAAGGCTTCCGGTCCCGATTGGAAATGTCAAAGAGAATTCTCTGCGCGAATTGTGGGTTTCTTCGCCGGTGCTGGAAAGGCTCAGAGATAAGAGTCAGTACCAGGGCAAGTGCGGTTCCTGTAACCGATGGGCCAATTGCCGCGGCTGCCGGGCCATTGCCTATGCCTGTTCCCAATCCAGAGGGGAGAATGATTATTTGGCCGAAGATCCCCAGTGCTTTCTTTAGTTCGAATAGGATTCAAGGAATCGAGGATTCGGAGCGATTCAAGAATTTCGGAATTCCTTGCGGCATTCCTTGATTCCCTGACATCCTATTCCCTCGACCCCTTGAATTCCTGAATCCGCAAATCACCACAGCCGGATAAATTTCTTTCCTTCTCTTAACTCCGCCCGTATCTTTTCCATGTGCCTTAAGGCGGCCAGCTCCCTTTCCAGATCGGCGGGCTTGATTTGAAGCCGTTCGACGATCCAGGGAAATTCGGCTCCGCCGGATTCCCGTAAGTACTCCAAAATTTTGGTCTGCAGGGGACTGATCTGTGTCCCGGTTTCCTTTTGAAAAGTCTTGGCCGAATGGACGGCCCAGGGGTCGCAGGTGCGGGCCGGGGACAGGGCATCCATATAACAATCTTCGCACAGGATCCGGCCGTGCATTTCCCTTTCCTCACCCGGCTCGATTTGATCTCGACATTTTTCGCATTCCATTTATTTTTCCTCCGGTTTTATCTTTATGTGGTTGGAACATGTCTGCGCAGCAAATCGGCAAATTCTTCTGGAGGGGTCGGCTTGCTGAAATAATACCCCTGCATTTGGTCGCAGTCCTGTTCACGTAAGAAGGCATCCTGCTACGGTGTTTCCACCCCCTCGGCGACGACGGTAAGGCCTAATTTCTTGCCCATGGCGATGATCGCTCTGTGATGGCCGTGTCCTCAACATGCTCCGGGAGGTCGTGGATGAAGGATCGGTCCACCTTGATCGTGTCGATCGGGTACCGTCTGATCTGGGTGAGAGAAGAATAGCCGGTCCCGAAATCGTCGAGGGCCAGCCGCACACCTAAATTTTTGATAGCAGTCAAAATCCCGACGACCCGCTCGGGGATCTGCATGAGCATACCTTCGGTGATTTCAAGTTCCAGAAGATCAGGGGCCATACCGGAATCCCTTAGGGCGGTTTTGACGTCCTCCAATAAATTGTCGTCCAGGAGTTGCCTCCTGGTCAAATTGACCGCCAGGCAGACGGTCGGCAGACCCTGACGCTGCCAGGTAACGTTTTGGAAACAAGCCGTCTGTAAGACCCAGCGACCAATGGGCACGATCAGCCCGGTTTCTTCGGCCACCGGAATCAATTTGGTAGGGGATATGACTCCAAGGTCCGGGTTCTGCCAGCGCAGCAGGGCCTCCACGCCGGTAATTCCGCCCGTTTTGAAGTCCAGCTTAGCCTGGTAATGCAAAGAGAACTCATTACGCTCCAGTGCCCGGCGCAGGTTGGTCTCTATGGTCAGACGTTCGATGGATTGAGATTTAATTGTCCTGGAATAAAATTGGTAGTTGTTTTTGCCTTCCTCCTTGGCCAGATACATGGCGATGTCGGCATTTTTCATCAGCAATTGTTCGTCCTGGCCGTCCTTCGGGTAGAGGCAGACGCCGACACTGGCCGTTATGCGGCACTCCTGACCCATAAGAACCATCGGTCTTATTATGGCGGTAAGGATCTTCTCGGCCACCCGGGAGACGTGGGTGGGCTTTTGGACTTCCTGGATCAGGACGACAAACTCATCCCCGCCCATCCGGGCGACCAGATCGATCTCCCTCAGCACTTGATTCAATCGGGTGGCGACTTCTTTCAGGAGCAGGTCGCCTGCCTCGTGGCCCAGGGTGTCGTTGATATTCTTGAAGCGGTCCAGGTCGATGAAGAGAACGGCAAATTGTCTCTTAAAACGCCGAGCGGACTTGATGGCGTGGTTCAGCATCTGGCTGAACATCAGGCGGTTGGGCAGGTCCGTCAGGGCGTCATGAGTGGCCAAATACTGAATCTGTTTTTCCGCCTCTTTGCGGTCGGTGATGTCGTGCCCTACCCCGCGAAACCCGATAACCTTGCCCGCCTTATCTCGCTTGGGAAGAATAGAGATTTCGGCAAAGATCGGGTTGCCGTCCGGTCGGACCAATTCATAGGAAAAGTTTTTGATCGGCCTGCCGGTCTCTATGACCTGATAGAAGGCCTGGGACATCCTTCCCGTTTCTTCCTGTTTGAGGAAGGTTTGAAAATTCAGCCCGGTCAACTCTTTTGGAAAATGTCCCAAAGCACGAGAGAAGGCACCGTTAAAAAAGAGGATATTCCCGGTCGGGTCGGCCTCAAAATACCATTCCTCCATCTCCTCCAGGACGGTTCGATATCTCTCCTCGCTTTGGCGTAGGGCCTCTTCCATTTGTTTTCGTTCGGTAACATCCCGGGCAATACCCCGAAAGCCAATTGGTCTTCCTTCGGCATTCCTGATAAGAGAGGCCGATAATTCGTTATAAGATTTAGTCCCGTCTTTTTTGGTAAGTTCCAGGTCGTGGGCCTTAACCGGTTGTCCTGTTTTGTAGATTTCATTGAAGAGGCAATATAGTACCTTGGCATTTTTTCCATCGGTATACTGCCGATTGCTCATGCCGATCAATTCCTCTCTGGAATAACCGAGATTTCGGCACTCGGCATCATTGACGAAGGTAAACTTACCGGCCAGGTCCACCTCGAAATAACCGTCCTCCATGTGCTCTATAATGTTCCGATATCTCTCCTCGGACTGACGTAGGGCTTCTTCTTTTTGTTTGCGTCGGGTCTTCCGGGCTTCTTGGCCTGTTGATCTCGGTTTGACGGGCATCATCCTTTCATCCTCTTTTTGAATTTTTAGATGGACGAGTTCAATTTGGCTAAAAATCGGATTCCGGTTTTTGGGTCAAGTCGTTTCCTCAAAAGGCCTCTCGGGGGATGTCTATGGCCGAAGTGTCTTCCCGTTGAAGGGAGGGCCGCATAGCGGGAAAACAGGTCAAATTTTAATCGGCTTACGGACGATTGCCTATGGACTTAAAGCTATAGGGAGAGAGATTTAAATTATAATCTCCCGGCCATCATCCAGGATTTCCCAGGAAACTCCCTTTATTGATTTCAATTCTTTTTCGATCGTCTTTTCATAGGGCATTTTGGGATGGGTAATGAAAATTTTCTCCGGAAGAACGGGCATTTTCCGGATCTCCCCTTGAAGAAGGGCAGGGGTCAGGTGCCCTGAAAGAAGGGCCAGTTTTTTGAGGGCATTGGGGAAGGACACTTCGATGATTAAACCTTTTACCCGATGCCCCTTCATGCGCTCCCAGATTTTTTCAGTGGGGCCTGAATCCCCGGAATAGACCAGGGCATTCCTGTCAGCATCTTCAATTAAATAACCATAGGCCGGGACCGTGTGATTGACCCTATTGGTATAAATGCGATAACGGCCGATCGGGATAAACCCGGCGGTCGAAACAGGGTGATACCGGATGATTCCTTGTCCCGGAGAAGGGATCTTCGAGAAGTCCGGCCAGATCCGGTTGTTAAAAATGTGTTTTTTTAAATCTTGAATTACCGGCCGGCCGCTATAAATGGAAATATATTTTTTTGAGTTTTTCATGGCCCGATTTTCTACCAGGAAAGGGAGACCCTTTATGTGGTCCAGATGGGCGTGGGTGAGGAAGATATGGGTTATTGGGGATAGGCCTTCACTGCTTAGAGAACGGGAGATGGTCCCCGCATCGAAAAGCATAAAGTCATCGATGAGAAAAGCAGCGGTATTTTTCGCGTGGGCCACCGTCCCCGATGATCCCAAGACCTTGATCTTCATAAGAGTTGCGGGAGCCTTTTGGGTTACCCCATTGATGGAAATAGCATAAAATGGTGCAAGGAGGAAAGTCAAGGGGAAAAGAAGGAGGCACCTTATCCTTGTGGGCTAAGTCGATAGCCTTTTTTAAAGCTCTTGCCAAAATAAATTTTTTATGCTAAGGTAGAATTTATTTTTTATCCCTAAAATCTAATGGTTAAGGAGGAGACACAATGCGACAGAGAAAATTTACCCTAAAAATAGTGGGCTTGATCTGTTTCATGATGATCGGTCTGCATTGTTCTGAGGTTTACTCGGCAGAATCCACGCCTCCGCCTCCGGGGACTATATTGCCTAAGTTTCAATTGATGGGGCCTACTTCGCCGGAAGCAAAAGCTTATTTAGGTATTAAAGATGAAAAACCGTTTTCTTTGTCGCAGGTCAAGACGAAACTCGTGATCGTCGAATTCTTTGATGTTTTCTGACCCATTTGTCAAAAAAACGCCCCTGTGGTCAACAGGGTTTATAATGTCATTAAGGAAGACAAAAACCTGAGTAAAGATATCAAAATGATCGGCATAGGCCCTGGGGTCCAGCCCAAGGACCTGGAAGTTTACAAAAAAACCTTTAAAGTTGAATTTCCATTGTTCGCAGATCCCAAGAAAGAGATCGAGGACAAGGTGAAAGGAAAAGTAAAATTTGTTCCTCTTCTCCTTCTGTTGGACAAGAACAGTAAAGTCCTTATGAGTCACGGCGGAGCAATAGGGAACTTCGATGCCCTATTAGCCGAGATCAGAAAAATTTCAATGTCCCAAAAATAAAGTCTCGGTGATTCATTGAGGTTTCCGTTCTTATGACCGGAAACCGGGGATAACGTTCGTGAACGAAGACCGAGTGGACATTCTTTCAAGAAGTCCGGTTTTTAAGGAGCTGCCCGGAGAGGTGTTGGCGGCCATCGCCCAGGCGGTTGAACCGCTGGTGGTGCCGGGCCATTCCATTATCTTTCGAGAAGGAGATCCCGGGGACAGTCTCTACATCATCAGTTCAGGATCGGCAAGGATCTTCCGGAAAAACGAAGCGGGAATGGACATGGACCTCTCCATTAAGGGGCCTGGTGAGACTTTTGGAGAAATGGCCCTCCTCACCGGCGAGTCCAGGACAGCCGATGTCGAAGCATTGGAAGAGACTCACCTGCTGTCCCTCTCAAAAGAGCATTTTGATCGCCTGATGAGGGAATTCCCCGACATCCATAGGGCCTTCGTCAAAGAGATGAGGAGCTGGCTTCTTAGAGACGAAAAGCGCCTCGAAATACAGGCCCAGGAGGCCTACAAATCCTTGCGGATGACCTGGGTCGATTTTTCTATGATTATCGCCGTCAGCCTTATCCTGGCGATGGTGTTCAATTACTCCAATCCCAACGGGATAGCCCTTTTCCCGGAATTCCCGAAAAGAAGCTCTTTCGCCACGATCAGTCCCTCGGCTCTTATGGAAGAGGCCCTTCAACAGAAAACGCTCATTGTAGATGCCAGCCCGGCCAACTTTTATAAAAAACGCCACATCAAGGGGGCGGTCAGTGTTCCACTGGCCATTTTTGATATCGTTTATCTGATGACCTTCACCAAAGAAAGCAAGGAAAAGAAAATCGTCGTCTATGGCGGAACGATAAGCAAACCTTACGACTTGGAGCTGGCCAACAAATTGCTCCTCCGCGGCTACGAGAATATCAGAATTCTGGATGGGGGACTGGCCGCCTGGGAGGCCAAGGGGCTACCCGGTGGAAGAAAATGCAAAACAATGACTCGGTCATTTCTTAGACAAGTGGTGACGAGCAAATATCTGGCGCTGGCCTTCAGGATAGGTCGTGGGGGGCTTCTTTCTCTATGCCAGCATGAGCAAGATTCCCTATCCCGCTCAGTTTGCGGAAGCAACGGCGGACTACCGACTCGTGCCCTACTGGCTTCTCAATCCGGGTGCGGTTTTTTTGCCGTGGGTCGAGTTTGTCTGCGCTCTGTTCCTGATCATCGGGTTCGCCTCGAGGGCTTCCGCGGTCCTCATCGGGCTGATGCTGATTATGTTCGATACCATGGTCCTGATCAATATGTACTGGGGGGCCCCCATCTCCTGCGGGTGTTACGATACGGTGGGCGAGCCCATCGGCTGGCATAAAATTATTGAAAATGCCCTGATGCTGATTTTAATCATCCATGTCTACTTTTTTGACCGACTCTCCCTTTTTCGCCGGGGAGGCCTTGCCGATCCTTCAAAAATCACCAAACTTTCGCCTAAGGGTCGATGACAGGTTGATCACATGCCGATAGAACAAAAAAACTTTTATCCTTTACGGCTGCTGCCCATCTTCCTGCTTTTGGTCCTCTTGGTTTCATGTGGGTCAAAAGACAAGCTCGCCGGCGTCTACAAGGCGGTGGAAAAAGACTTGCCCAAACAGGTCGAAACCCTGTTAGAGCTCAAGCCCAATGGAGATGGGGCCTGGAAAGCAGGCGACGAAGAAATCCCTTTCTCCTGGTATATCAAGGGCGGTGAGCTTAGAATCAACACCAAAGGGGGCGGGGTCATCGTAGGCAGCATTGAAAGGGATATCATCCAGTTGACCCTTCCGGGCACCAGGAAAATGACTTTCAAGAAAATCCAGTAAGGTGTCTGAGATTACCGGATTTTTACTGATGACTGGGAGTGGTTTTAATAACCTTAAGGTAAAGCGCTTGAGTTAGCCCTTTTTCGCCCCACCGTCTCCAAGACCTCTCCGGTCCTGTTCAGCCCATAATCCATTCCCATCTCCGGGAACAGGCCTTCGGCTTTTTGAAGGTTTCCTATGGTCTTTTCCATTAGGCCACTGGACCAACTCGGAGGCTGCCTTGAGCATCAAGAAACGACTTGCAGTCGCCCCTTATTGATTCTCAGTATCCGGTCGGCTAACCGCCTGGTCTGGTCCTGATCGTGGGTGGCCATGATGATGGTAGTTCGGCCTTCTTTCTTGATCTTCAGCAGGATGGCCTCGATGATTTCGGTGTTATTCTGGTCCACCGAAGCGGTGGGCTCATCTAAAAAGAGGATTTCCGGTTCGATGACCAAAGCCCGCGCCAGTCCCAACCGCTGGGTCTCCCCGCTGGACAGGGTGAGGGCATTCTGGTTTTTTTTGTGGCCGAGTCCGACAAACTGCAGGATTTGCTCCACCCTGCCCCTGACCTCTTTTCTTTTCAGGCCTCTGATGAACAGCCCGTACCCCGCGTTCTTAAAAACAGTGGTGTTAAAAATACCCGCCCTCGGCAGGACCAGGGTGATCCTGCGCCTCAGGTGAATGTCGGGGGTCAGGGGGGTATGATCCGCAAGGTAGGCAACTTCGCCCCGGTCCGCCTCTTCTAAGAGGGCGCAGATCCGCAGTAAGGTGGATTTGCCGCAGCCGTTGGGTCCGATGAGGGCATAAATTCCCTGGTCTTCAAAGGCGTAGGAGCAATCCTGGAGGACCGGGTTTCCCTCATAGTCTTTTCGGATATGAGTTATGTTCAGACGGAGGCCCATTTTATTTCAGATGATCAAACCTTCTTTTTTTGAACCCAATGAAGCAAAAAATTGACTATTAGTGAAATGGTCAGAAGGATTATGCCCAGAGCCAGGGCCAGTTCAAAATTACCTTTGTCGGTTTCCAGGGCGATGGTCGTGGTCATGACCCGGGTATATCCGGCAATATTTCCGCCGACGATCAGGATAGAGCCCACCTCGGCCATGACCCGGCCGAACCCGGCGATCACGGCGGACATGATGCCGTATCGGGCTTCTTTGATAATGGTCACAGCCGTCTGCAATGGAGTGGCCCCCAGGCTGACGGCCGCCAATCGAATGTTAGGATTGACATTGACAATGGCGGAATGGCTGAGGGAACTGACAATCGGAAAGGCCAGTATGGTCTGGGCGATGATCATGGCCGAGGGAGTATATAACAGGCTCAGGAACCCCAGGGGCCCGCTTCTGGAAAGGAGTAAGTATAGAAACAGGCCGACCACCACCGGCGGCAGGCCCATGAAGGTGTTCAGAAGGGTGACCAGGATCCCGCGGGCCGGAAATTTTTTCAATCCCATAAGAGCGGCTAAAGGCAATCCCAATAGGGCCGCAAGGACAAGGGCCAGGCCGGAGACCTCCAGGGAAAGGAGGATGATTCTCACTAATTCCCGGTTGAGACCTGCTATCAGATAAAAGGCGGCTTGAAATCCGCTGAGTGATCGATTCCATAAGGGTTCGAAAGTTTTGAAGGTTCTGTCAGGTTATTTTTTTACAGGATTCATGGCCTTATGTCAAGATTGACATATAAAAAAATAATCAATAAATCCCTGACCCGTCAAGATTCCTTAATTTTGACTTAACCTTCTAATTATGATAATTAAATAACTTGAAGGAGATGTTCGCAAAATTCAAAAAGATGGCCGAGGAATCGTAATCCATCCTTTGAGGAAATAAGCCAGCGAACCAATCGATGAGGTTGCCATGATTGAAATAAAACCCGTCCGGGATAAAGGCTGCTCGCCCAAAGAAGGTCTGGCCGGGGTTGAGTTAAACAAAACCATGAAGACCCTGCCGATGTTTACCCCTCAAAAGGAGGAAGAGGTTGAGGTATGCTGCGGGCCGAAGCCCGCACCCAGAAGTCATCCCCTGGAAAAACCGGGATATCGCATCATGTCCTTTGTGGAAGATTTTATCTCCACGGCCAACGGTCCTGTCCCCAGGGTCAAAACCGACCTGGACTTCCTGGACCGGATGGGGACCATACTGGTCCGCCTGGGGATCAACCGCAATAACTATAAGGTCTCGCCGGGGTTATATGCCCTAGGCCGTCCCGATGCGGATTCCGTCGTCTTGGTTACGGCCAATTACAAGCTGAGCTTTGATACTCTTCGCACGGAGTTGAGCGGCCTGAACGCCTGGTTGTTGGTGCTGGACACCAGGGGCGTCAATGTCTGGTGTGCGGCCGGAAAAAAGAATTTTTCCAGTGAAGAAGTGATTCGCCAGGCAAAAAGGAATAATCTGGAAAAGATCGTTTCCCATAGAAAACTCATCCTGCCCCAATTGGCGGCTACCGGCGTTTCAGCCCTCAAGGTAAAAAAGGGATGCGGTTTCGAGGTGATCTGGGGACCGATTCGGGCCAAGGACATTAAACCCTTCCTGGCTGCCGGATTCAAGGCCGAAAAGCCTATGCGCCAGGTGACCTTTAGAATGTCCGAGAGACTGGTCTTGACCCCGGTGGAGATTTCTCAAACCTTAAAGTATCTTACTCTGGCTTGTGCCCCTTATCTTCCTCTTGTCCGGTTTCGGTCCGGCTTTTTTTTCCGTCTCGGCCCTGTTGCACAGGGGGGTGCCGGCGGCGCTGGCGGTCGTCTTGGGAGTCATCAGCGGTGCCTTGCTCACCCCGGTCTTTTTACCCTGGATCCCCTTCCGGGCCTTTTCTTTAAAAGGGGCCCTGGCCGGGTTGATCGTTGGGCTTGGGCTGAGCCTGCTCTATTTAAAGCCCCTTGTTTTTATGCCAACCCTGGCCTTAATCCTTTTAACCGGCACCCTTAGCTCCTATCTGGCCATGAACTTCACCGGCTGTACGCCCTTCACCTCGCCTTCAGGGGTGGAAAAAGAGATGCGCAAGGCCATCCCATTACAATCGGCCGCCGCCGGTCTCGGACTGATCCTCTGGTTTATATCAGCTTTTATTAATACTGCGATTTAAGAGGAATTTTCTATGGAAAAATTCAGATATCTGGCCAATGTTTCCACCCTCAAATTGGATGAGTCCGTCTGTGTCGGATGTGGTTCTTGCACCCAGGTTTGTCCCCATGGCGTCTTTGAGGTAAACGGCCATAAAGCCCGGATTGTGGATTTTAATGGTTGTATGGAATGTGGCGCCTGTATGAATAATTGTCCGGCCCAGGCCATTAATCTCCATCCGGGAGTGGGCTGTGCCGAATATATCATCAGGTCCTGGTTCAAGGGAAAAAACGGGGCTTCTTACGGTACCAAGGTTTGTTGCTAAACCCGTGGTCCCCCACGGGAGGCCACGAAACATGAGAATGGATTGCTCCGAACTTTTTTATCCTATTAGGGGTTTAGATTCAGGGCTCGATTTCCGGACATTAAAACGGTTCATGGCCGTTGTTACCCCTTGTCCGATGATGACCTCGACTGCCTCACAGGCGAGGTCGGTCAGCGAGAGGGAGTGCCTTCTTTTCTTCGGCCGAGAAGGTCTCCAGGACATAGGATTCTGGGGGAATTCCCTCTTCCGGCCGACCGATACCCATCCGTATCCGGATAAAATCCTGGGTCTTTAATTGCTCAATAATGGACAGGATGCCTTTATGACCGGCCGCCCCCCCCTTGGGGCTGATGCGGATGCGAGTCCAGGAGAGGTCCAGGTCGTCGTGGATCACGATCAGATGTTCGGGCAGGAGTTGGTAATATCGCAGGAAGGAGCCGACGGCTTGACCGCTCAGGTTCATATAGGTCATGGGGGTCAGGAGAATGACCTTTTCCCGAAGGATTTCTCCCAACCCGTAGAGGCTTTCGAATTTCTTTTTTTCGATGGGGATTTGATGCCGGCCGGCCAGGGCCTGAAGGGTCAAGAAACCCAGATTGTGGCGCGTATATTGGTATTTCCTGCCCGGGTTCCCTAAACCGGCAATCAGATACACCGGGAAGGTTACCCTTCTTCCTCGGCTTTGGCCTTGCCTTTTTTGGTCGACAACCTCCACTTCGGATTCGGGCAGCGGCCTCGGCCGGCGCGGCCTTTTCTTCAACCGGCGGCACCACGGTAATCAGGGTCAGGTGGGCATCGGAGAGGACCTCGATCCCCTCCGGCAATTTCAGGTCCCGGACGTGTAAGGAATCTCCGATTTCCAGGGTACTGACATCCACTTCAATATAATTCGGAATTTGAGTCGGCAGACAGCGGACTTCCAATTCCCTGGAAATTTCCTGAAGGAATCCTCCGTTTTCCACTCCGGGGGCCTTCCCAACGACCTTCAAGCCCACCGTGATATCGATTTTTTTGGTCAGGGAGACCTCATAAAAATCGGCATGGAGGATTTCCCGATCAAGGGGGGTCTTCTGTAATTCTTTCAGCATGACCGTTTTTACCATCTCTTGGTTGTTCCCTTTGATGGTCAATTGATAAAGGGTGTTTTCACCGATCTGCTTTTTTAAAATTTTTTCCAGAGGGGCCTTGGATACGAAAATAGGAATCGCCTCGGTACTCCGGACCGTAAAAAACGGCCGGGATGTTCCCTGCCCGCCGTAAAGCTCGGGCCGGACCTTTGCCGGATGATTCCCTTAAAAAACCTTCTAAGTTTACCTGTTCCATAATATGATTTTTTCCTTTCCTTAGACAAACAATGAACTGACGGAGTCTTCGTCGTGAATCCTTCGAATGGCCTCCCCGAACAGAGGGGCTACGGACAGGACCTTGATCTTGGGACAGTCTTGGGCCTTGTCCCGTAAGGGTATGGTGTCGGTGACGACTAATTGATCCATGGGGGATTTCATGATCAAATCCAGGGCCGGGCCGGAAAGCACCGGGTGGGTGGCGCAGGCATAGATCTTGGCCGCTCCCTGGTCGGCCAGGGCCGCGGCGGCCTTGGTCAGGGTCCCGGCGGTGTCCACCATATCATCCAAAAGGACGACGGTGCAGCCTTTCACATTGCCGACAATATGCATGACCTCGGAGGAATTGGGACGATCTCTCCGTTTATCGATTATGGCGATCTGGGCATTAAGCCTTTTGGCAAAGGCCCTGGCCCGTTCCACCCCGCCCACATCAGGAGAGACGATGACCAGATTGTTTTGAAAATTTTCTTTGATGTAATTCAGCAATACCGGAGCGGCGTAGAGGTTGTCCACCGGGATATTAAAAAAACCTTGAATCTGTCCGGCGTGGAGGTCCATGGTCAAGACCCTCCTGGCCCCGGCCGCGGTGATCAAGTCGGCCACTAATTTGGCCGTGATGGGGACCCTCGGGGCCACCTTGCGGTCCTGACGGGCATAGCCGTAGTAAGGCATGACCGCGGTAATCCGTCGGGCCGAGGCCCGGCGAAGGGCGTCCATGATGATTAATAGCTCCATCAGGTTGTCGTTGACCGGGGAGCAAGTGGATTGCATGACAAAGATGTCTTTGCCCCGGACGTTTTCGCCGATTTCCACAAAGATCTCGCCGTCGCTGAATCGCCTGACCTGAATAGCGCCCAGGTCAATCTCCAAATAGGCGCAGATCCTTTGGGCTAACTGGGGGTTGGAATTGCCGGTAAAAAATTTTAATTGATTGTCCATCTTTCCGTCTTGCTAATGAATTTAAATTCGAATATAGGGATTCAAGGATTCCAGGCGTTCAAGGGTTTTAATTTCAACGCCTTTCACTTGAATCCTTGAACCCTGGATCCCTTGAATCCTTCGTCTTCTTGGCTGGGGTGGGAGGATTCGAACCTCCGAATGCGGGTTCCAAAGACCCGTGTCTTACCGCTTGACGACACCCCAATAGTTATAACAAGCGTTCGTTGTTCGGAGTTCGTCGTTCGTAGTTTCCATGGGGTTTAATAACCTCTTTTCCCCTCTCGCTGAACGCCGAACGATATACCCCGAACTTGCTACAGTCCCCTGGCCATAAAGACCTTGCCCCAGCCTTGTCTTTTTAACTGCTTAAAAGCCTCACCGGCCTTTTGTTTGTCCTGCCAAATTCCGAAAACGGTAGAACCGCTGCCGCTCATGAGGGCCTGAAAGCACCCTTGTTCCAGCAAGGCCTGTTTGATTTTTCCAAGTATCGGAAAGGAGGGCCGGATGAATTCTTCCAGGTCGTTTTTGAATCGCTCTTTCCCCGGTATATCTCCCTGTTCCGTCAAATTTTTTATATTAATTGTTTTTTTATTTTGTGTCAATGGGATTTTTACCTGGCCGTAGGCCCAGGGACGTGGAAATGGAAAATCCAGGAAAGATCAAGACATACCACCAGGTTGGGAAAGAAGGCCAGGGTTCTATTCGTTCCCCTCTCCCGAAGGCCAAGGCCGTCCCCTTATTCAAGAAAAAAGGGATGTCCGAACCCAGTTGGGCGGCTAAATTCCCTAATCGTTCCGGCCCAACAGGGTTACCCAGGAGATGGTTCAGCCCGGATAAGACGGCGGCGGCGTCGCTGCTCCCGCCTCCCAATCCACCTCCCGGAGGGATCCTTTTGATCAGCCGGATAAATAAGTTCAAGGGACGGGCCGTTTCTTTTTCCAAAAGATGAACAGCCCGAAGGATCAGATTGTCTTCATTCTCCAGTTCCGGATACCCAGGACATTGGATGGCCGTATCTCCGCGGCCGGCCTCGACCCGGATGATGTCGAACAAGCTGATCGGCTGCATCAAGGAACGGATTTCATGATACCCGTCGGCCCTTTTCCCTAAAATTTCAAGAAAAAGATTTACCTTGGCCGGGGCCAGGATTTTAAATCCTTTGGCTGGGAATTATCATAAACGTCCTTTAATATCAATGGCGGATCTAAGAGGATCTCTAAAAATAAAAGCCCGGCAATTTTTGTAGCTCTCAATAATACCAGATCCTGAAAATAAAAAAGGGGGCGATGCGCGATGCGATCGCCCCCTCCAACTTCCCAAGCTTATCTACTCACTCAGGCGAAGGCCGACAAACAGGTTCATCCCGTTCCGTTTGATCCGGAAAAGAAGATTGCTCCCTTTTTTAAGGCCCCCGATCAGATTTTGATAGGTTTTCATGTCCTTGACCGGTTTTCGATTCACTTCTTTTATCAGGTCCCCTTCCTGGAGGCCGGCTTCCTCGGCCGGGCTTCCCTCCTGGACCTGAACGATGATGATTCCCGGTTCATAATCCATCCTCAGACGGCGGGCCATTTCAGGGGTGAATTCCTGGGCATAGATTCCCAGGGTCTCTTTGGTCTGGGAACCCATGGCGGCCATTTTTTTATCTTCCATTTCCTGTATCTGGACCTTGAATACCAGGGGCTTCCCTTCGCGTAATACCTTCACCTCAACCGTCTTGCCCACGGGAACGGCGGCTACCAACCGAGGCAGCTCGTTCATTTCCTTGATCGCTTTGCCCTCGAATTCGATTATGATATCACCGGGTTTGATACCCGCCTTTTCAGCCGGGCTGCCGGCGGTGACATCACCCACCAGGGCACCGGATTCTTCTTTGAGATTGAAGGCCTTGGCCAGATCAGGGGTGACCTTCTGAATCATGACCCCCAACCAGCCACGGGTGACCTTCCCTTTATCTTTTAGTTGAGAGATCAGTTCCTTGGCCGTATTGATGGGTATGGCGAACCCGATTCCCTGCCCACCGGCAAAGATGGCGGTATTGATCCCGACCACCTCACCCTTGAGATTAATCAAGGGGCCTCCGCTATTTCCGGGGTTGATGGAGGCATCGGTTTGGATAAAATTATCATAGGGCCCGGCGCCGATGACCCGGCCTTTGGCACTCACGATGCCGGCGGTAACGGTATTTTCCAGGCCAAAGGGATTTCCAATGGCCATTACCCAATCGCCGACCCGGAGTTCGTCTGAATCCCCAAGTTTGATCATCTGAAGTCCCTTCCAGGATTTGATCTTGATCAGGGCTATGTCGGTTTTGGAATCCCGCCCGACTACTTTGGCCTCATACTCCTTGTGGTCTTTCAGGATGACTTTTATTTCATCGGCATCCTCGACTACGTGGTTATTGGTCAGGATATACCCATCGGCATCAATGATGAATCCAGAACCCAGGCTTTTTTGTTTGTATTCTTTGGGTTGAGGGGCTTCTCCACCAAAAAATCTCTCAAAAAAATCGTCCATGGGGTTTCTCCGATCTTTCGGACCCATAAAGAAATCAAAGACCCGGCCGCCGCCCTTCACCCTTTTAGTCGTACTGATATTGACCACGGCGGGAGCAGTCACTTGGGCCAAATCGGCAAAAGAGGGAACGCCCCCGATGGTTGGAACTACCGATTTAGCTGAAAGGGGGTTGGTCCAGTTTAGATTGGCGGCAATAATCAGCCCGGCAATCAAGGAGAGGAGCGAAACCCCTATTAAGGTGGTTAAATATCGATGTTTTTTCCAAAGTTCTGCCATAAAAACGGCCTCCTGATATTGTAAGGTTCAAGGTTCAAGGTCTAGGGTTCAAGGTTTGTACCTAACGCCTTACCCTTAAACCTTGCACCTTGAACCTTACACCTGTGTTTTATTTTGCCCGGATGAAAGCCATCCGTAAGTCGTATAACATCCCTTCCATGAGTTTTTGTTCTTCTTCGGTCAGATTTCCCTGGGTTTTTTCTTTGAGCATCGACAGGGTATCAATGACATGCTTGGCCAGGACCAAATCCTTTTCCTTTTCTCCCGAAACCGGGTGGGGGAATTCTCCAAGATGAAATAAGACCTCGGTGCTCAAGGAGACGATGAAGGTGGAGAAATTGACCTCGGGCAGGGGAGAGCGGGGTGGCGATTCCTTCTGTTCAACTTTTTCCTGAACTGGTTCCTCCTGGGGGGTTGGTTTTTTAGTCTCGGGTTCCTTTTCTGACTCTGAAAAGATCTTCCTTCGGTCCTTAAACACAAAACCTTTGTCTTCATTCTCGGACATGGTCCGTCTCCCTCCGTGCCTGTCATTTTTTCTGGGTTGCAATCCGGTGATATAATAAGGAAGAATTGTTAAAAAATCAATACTTCTCTCAGAGTTTATTGACTATTTATGGAGCCAGAAGTTAAAATAGGACCAATTTTCTGATTAATCGGAAGACGGGGAGAAAATCGTGCAATCTCTGGATGGATTGGGCAAGGGTCTCATCATGCTGGGACTGATTTTGGTGATCGTCGGGGGTATTTTATTGCTTTGGCCCAAGATTCCCTGGATCGGAAAATTGCCGGGAGATATCTTTTTTAAAGGGGATAAAGTCACCTTCTATTTTCCAATTACCACTTGTATCATTATCAGTATTTTGTTGACCCTCCTTTTTGCCATCTTTAGACGGTAGGGGCTTTTCTGGTCACCCCGCCTCGGCCGCCGTATCGGGAAAGGATCCTCTTGATAATTTCGGATGTAGAAATGGAAGGCACCAATTCCACTCTGCGCACCTCTCCTCCGTAAGCGTGAACCAGGTCGGCGCCGATTATCTTATCCATGGGCCAGTCGGCCCCTTTAACCAGCACGTCTGGCCGGATTTCTTCGATCACCTTAAGGGGATCGGCCTCATCGAAGAGGACAATGTAATCGACGTACTCCAGGGCGGCCAAAACTTCGGCCCGTTGATCTTCCGGTATCAGGGGACGGTGGGGGTCTTTGATCGACCTGACCGAACGGTCGCTGTTTAATCCGATGATCAGACAGTCTCCCAGGGTCCGGGCTTTCCGAAGGTAGCGAATGTGTCCCACGTGGAGGAGATCGAAACAGCCGTTGGTAAAGACGACCTTTTGGCCCTGCTTTCTTAGGTCGCCCATTAGATTTTTGATCCGGGAACGGGGGATAATTTTTTTTTTCATCGGCCTCCTACCCGGGCCAAGGTCAGAACAGAGACTTGCCTGGCTCCAGATTTTTTTAAGACTCTGGCGCATTCATTGACCGTGGCCCCGGTGGTAAAGACATCATCCACCAACAGAAGATTTTTATCCTTTATTTCTTGCTGCCGGCTGACGGCAAAGGCCCCGCGGACGTTTCTTTCCCGTTCGGAATGGCCCAGTTGGACTTGGGGGATGGTATTCCGAATCCGTCTGAGTGCCCGGGGAATGACCTTTTTGTTGGTGGTCCTGCCCAAAATTTTTCCTAACAGAAGGGCCTGATTAAAGCCCCTTTTCCGCAGCCGTAAGGGATGGAGAGGTACGGGGATAATAGCCTCGAAAGAAAGGTCCTCTAAGTCCATCTTTTCCCAAAGGCGGCTCAGGGGGGCGGTCAGCTTGATATCGCCTCGATACTTAAACCGTTGGATGGCCTCGGCCATTAGGCCTTCATAGAAGACTGCCGCCCGGCCTTGATCAAAGGCATGTTTTTCTTGGAGGCAGTCGGAGCACAGGTGCGCGGTCGCTCCTTTGGGGAACGGCTTCCCACACCGGGAACAATAGGGAGTGGTGATCCATTCAACCGCCTCGACACAATCCCGACAAAGCCCAGCCTTTTCCTCTCCCTGGGAAGTCACCAAGGTCCGGCAAAAGGGGCATTTTTCCGGGAAGAAAAGGGAGATAAATCCGGACCGCCAGGAATTTAGGATCTCATGTGTTCGATCAGGGACTGTCCAAATTGGGAACATGACACCTCGTTGGCCTGGGCCATCTGGCGGGCCAGGTCATAGGTGACGATTTTGTCGGTGATGGTCCTTTGAATGGCCGCATAAATCAGGTCGGCCGCTTCCTGCCAATTTAAATGCTCCAATAACAGGGCACCGGAAAGAATCAGGGATCCCGGGTTGACCTTGTCCAAGCCGGCATATTGAGGGGCCGAGCCGTGGGTGGCTTCAAAGACGGCACAGCCGTCTCCCAGGTTGGCCCCGGGGGCCATGCCCAAGCCCCCGACCTGAGCGGCCAGGGCATCGGAAAGATAATCGCCGTTCAGATTGGTGGTGGCGATGACCGAATATTCTTCCGGACGTAAGAGGCACTGTTGAAACATCATATCGGCGATCCGGTCTTTGATGATGACCTTTCCGGAGGCGGGTTCTTCCCTCAGATGATTTTGAAGCCCTGCTTCGGTCATCGTTTGATCGGGGAATTCCTCCCGGGCCAGTTCATAGCCCCAATCACGGAAGGCCCCTTCGGTGAACTTCATGATATTTCCCTTGTGGACCAGGGTGACATGGGGTTTCCGACGCCGAAAGGCGTATTCAATGGCCCGGCGAACCAGACGTTGGCTTCCTGAACGACTGATCGGCTTGATCCCGATCCCGGAATCGGGGTTTAATCTTTTCCCGGTCTTCTTCTCGATCCATTCGGCAAGCTCCCGGGATTCGGGGCTTCCCGCCGGCCATTCGATTCCGGAGTAGACATCTTCCGTGTTCTCGCGGAAGATGACCATATCCACCTTTTCGGGATGGCGCATGGGGCTGGGAACCCCTGAAAAATAGCGGACCGGCCGGAGACAGACATAGAGGTCCAGGATCTGCCTGATCCGGACATTGAGGCTCCGGATCCCTTTTCCTACCGGGGTGGTTAAAGGGCCTTTTAAGGCCAGGCCGTATCGGCGAATGGTGTCCAGGGTTTTTTCCGGAAGCCACTCGCCTGTCCGGGTATAGGCCTTTTCTCCGGCCAGGACTTCCTGCCATTCGATTTCGCGCTGTCCGGAATAAGACAGCCGGACGGCCGCCTCTAAAACCGGTTGAGCGGATTTCCAGATATCCGGTCCGATGCCGTCCCCTTCGATGTAGGGAACGACGACACGGTCGGGGATATCGGTTCTCCAAAAAGGCATAATTTTAAATCATTCCTCTTTACTTTCAAAAGTCGGTCCCCGCGGGGCTTCAGGCGAATATTTCGTGGGGGCGCGTTTAAAACTCGCCCCAGGCGCTCCAACAGAGGTTAAGGAGGGTAAGCATCCTTTTTTAAACCAGATGGCCCAATGGCAGCGCCATATTTTTCGAGCAACATAACAAAACCGGTCGATCAAGGCAACCGAAAAGCACGATTCGATTGGGGCCGTTATTCCGGAAGATTTTTGTTAAAAATCGGTTTTCGCTTATTCAGGAAGGCGTCCAGGCCTTCCTGAAAGTCATCGGATAAAATGGTTAAGGCGAATTGGTCGGCGTCCATGTGGCCGATGGATTGAGGGGCGGCCGTGAGGGCGTTGACGGTTTGTTTGGTCATGAAGACCGGGGCCTGGGGTTTTTCAGCCATGATTTTGGCCAGTTCAAGGGCTTTGTTAAGAGATTGACCGTCGTCTGGGACGGTCCATTGGGCAAACCCGGATTTAAAGGCTTCGGCGCATTCCACTTTTTCGGCTAAAATAACCCATTGCTTGGTTTTGGCCGGGCCGACCAGATTGACCAGCCGGGGAAGAGAGCCCCAGCTATAATTCATCCCCAGGTTGATCTCCGGAATTTGGAGAAATGCCTTTTCAGACATGATCCGGAAATCGCAAGCCAGGGCCAAGGAAACCGCGCCCCCTACACAAAAGCCTTCTAACGCAGCGATGGTCACCTGGGGCAGGTCCTGCCAGACCTGGCACATCCGGGGACCCAGTTCCAAAAGCAAGCGGCGGCGAACGGACAAAGGCTCCCGCAAGACCCGGACGCTCTCCGGGTCCTTCAAATCAACGCCGGCGCTGAAAAATTCGGCCTGGCCGTATAATATGACCACCCCGACGGCCATATCCTTCTTGATCCGATCGGTCACTTCAATCAGTTCTCTGATCAGACCGACACTCAAGGCATTCCGTTCATTCGGTCTGTTTATTTGAACGATAAGGACCCGGGCCTGCTTGGTGATCTTTAAGAATTGGTAGTCCATGGTGCTCCTTTTTCAATCCGGTACCCAATGGCCGAATAGCCTTTAATTCTTTTTTTATACATCCTCATAAGCATTGGCACTTGGGTATCCACGTAGTCATAAACTTGAACGATTCGTTTGTTCTCGTGGAGGCGATGCAAACGGCCCACATATTGTTGGAGTGTCCCACGCCAGGAAATGGGCATGACCAAAAACAGGGTGTCTAAGCGGGAATCGTCAAATCCTTCACCGATATAGCGACCGGTGGCCAGGATGATCCGCTCTTCCCCATCGGGGATGGAATTCATCTGTTCTTCTATTTGTTGCCTTTGTTTTTTCCCGAGTCCCCCACGAAGTACAATAACATTACGGGCAAATCCTTCAAGGCGAGAGGCCAAAATGGCTTAAATGTTCTTTCCGTTCGGTTAACAATAAAGGGGATCGGCCGGCCTCCAGGGCGGACAAAAGGTCATCAAAAATAAGGTCGTTGCGATTTTGGTCCATGATCAGGGCACCGTAGATCTCCTGAATAGTTGTTTCTTTGACCACCTCCGGAAATTTAAAAGTTGTTTCTTTTGGTATTACAACATGTTCAAAAGGTTGGGTTGCTGACTCCTTTTGGGGATTTCCCTTGAACCGGATGGGACCGCATTGCATTATAATGATAGGGTGATGCCCGTCTTTACGGATGGGTGTGGCCGTTAATCCCCACACATAACGGGCCTTGCATTTTTTTAATACCTGTTCGAAGGAAAAGGCGGGGATATGATGGCACTCATCTACAAAAACCTGCCCATAATCAGCCACTAAGTCTTTAACAACTCCTTTTCTGTTCAGGCTTTGAAGGATGGCGACATCAATAAATCCGGTAACCTGTTCCTTCCCGCTACCTATTTGACCTATCCGGTCCGTTGAAAGGTCGAGAAAAAAGGCTAACTGTTTTCGCCATTGGTTTAAAAGCTCCTTGCGATGGACTAAAATCAGTGTACTTACTTTTCTGGCACCAATAAGCCAGGCGGCCACTACTGTTTTCCCAAAGGCGGTCGGTGCGGAGAGAACCCCGTTATCATAGCCTGATATGGTCCGGACGGCCTTTTCTTGTGGGGGGCGTAGTTCTCCCTTAAAATTGACTTTTATCGGTGTTCCTTTGGATCGCGCATCAACGGTTTTAATCTTTACTCCCTGGGCTTGAAGGAGGGCCAGAACCTCATCCAAGCATCCCCGGGGTAGACCAATATGCTTCGGGAAGTCTTCTGCGCAACAGATAATACGGGGTTTATTATAGGTCGGTAAACGCATGGCCTGAGCCCGAAAAAATTCCGGATTTTGGAAAGCGGCCAGACGGAATAATCGGGTTATCAAAGCCGAAGGCATTCCAGCCTTTTCAACGTAGATCAAGTCCCCATGCACAACTTCAACTTCTTCGGGCAAGGGATCGGTAATGATCCTTTCCATTTTTTTTTGTGATGGCGGCAAGGTCCAGGGATCTTCCTCACCGGTTTCGTCGGTCAGGCACATCCGTATATTGATGATCCGACCTTCCCGGGAGGCCTCTTGGACAATGGTTTCCAATTTCTCAAAGGGGAGTTTTTGGATATTGGAGAGGAAAAGCCATTGATCAGGATAGGGAATTGTTTCATGGTTGATAAATACGCTATTCCCTTTTTCTCTGGAGTTCCATTGAAGAGGAAGGGCGATAAGATTCCCAAAGCCACCTTTGGGCAAGGTGTCCTGATTGGGGAAGAAACGGTCATAGGAATCCATCCCAAGTTGATGTCGATCTTCGAGGGTTCGAGTCAAGATAGTACACCCAAGTTTCCGAGCAAGAGAGGCTGGAACAGGGCGGTCAAAGAAAATCCAGATATGCCCTCCTGTCCCGGACCGTGACCGCTCCAAGGCCGCCGGTATTCCCAGTTGCCGGCAGGTGTAAAGGAAAGCCCCGGTGTCTTCCCGCCAGGTCTTTTTGTCGAAATCAACGGCCAAGAACCAGCAGGTTTCATCGGAAAGTAAGGGATAAACCCCAATCGTCTGTTTTCCAATCAGATGATTTTGGATGACTTCATCGGTTACCGGAAGGAATTTTCTGTTTTCACAGGTGGCACATTTTACCGCCGGTTTGCCACACAGCGGTCTCTTCCATTCAAGGGCACAGGCTGGAGAATAACCGGATCGCCCGTCCTTTCTTTCCCATCGAACCGGATAAACGTCTTCCCGACCTCGGAATAGATTTTTAAACAAAGCTATTTTGGCTTCGGGTGGGGAGTTGTTGGTGACAGGAGTATCTGAGGGGGAATAAACAATCGGAGGTTCTGCAAAGGTAATTTTTAGGGATGGCGGAGTTTCTTCTATTGGCAGACCAAGAAGTTTTTTTAAACGGTTATTCTCGGCCTTCAACCGGGCACATTCGCTTAGAGCGTCATTCAATTGTTTTTGAAGATCTTCGGAGCTATCCATCATTTTGGAAAATTATTATTTTTCTAATAAACGGAAATACTCTTCCCTGGAAATTCCTGAGGTCTTTAAATTGTTCCTAATGATTGAAACGGCGACTTCTTCATGGGTAGGTATTACAACCGGTCGAGAAATCCCTTTTTTGGTATAAGATCGGTGGCTGCCTTCTTGACGAGCAAAGCTAAATCCTTTAGCCAAGAAGACTTTTTCTAGTTCTTTCCAGTTGATTGGCTTTATTTTGGGCATTCTTAGGCGCCAATTACCGCGGAATGTTTCTCAATAGCTACCCAAGAAGGACTGGACCAAGTTTGGTCATCTTTTTGATACCCCACCTCTTCAAGGATTTCATCTAAGGTTCCCATATCAATTGCCGTTTTAAGGAAAAGGTGGACTGCTTCATCAAGGGCTCTTCGGGCCTCTTCGGGCGTTAGACCACCGCTCATGACATCCAATGGCATGGCATGGGCCACATATTGATTCCCTTCCTTCCAAATTTGAACAGTGTATTCTATTTCATAAGCCTTTGACATACTAACCTCTCTTTGATCAAACTATCTTGAAATATTTTTCTAAAATTTAAGCATTGATACCGATGCGGGCCAGCAAATTCTCGCGGAAGTCTTCTCCCTCATCCGATAGGGTATCCGTAATTTGGTCCATATGGTAAAATTTGTCCGAGGAAGGTGACTCCTTTCTTGCCTGAGCCAGGTCGAGATCTGTGACACCGACAATGGTCCAACATTCGACATACCCTTCTTTTCTCGCTTTCTGGTGGCTTTTTTCGGCTTCACCGATTCGGTTGTGAACGTTGGAATAATCTCGGCCGCCTTTAATCTCGATGGCCACCAGGTTGCGGTATCTTCCGGAAGGGAGTTTTTCTCTAACGCAGATATCCGGATCGGTGGCAAATTCGACTCGAACAATCCGTCCAGCCGCATTCCGTACTTCTATCGATCTCTCACTTTCCTTTATCTCTACAGAGGACAATAAAGAACGAATAAGATCAAAGACTCTCCTTGTGGCCTTACCACCCAATACGTTAAGGGCACCGCCCCGCAAGTTGAGGTCCCAGAGTAAGTAATGTCAATTCGTGTACCCCTTCAGGAGTAAGCCTGCCAATCCCTTTGATCAGGAGTTTGGCGCTGCCGCAAAGAACTTGGCATAGCTCATTTAAAACCGGTTCGTTTCCAGCGGAAAGCCGTCCCTTTTCCTCCATCGATTTAAAAGACGTGAATCCATAACGATCTCCATAGAATTGTTTTTGAGAAAAACCAAGCAATAATCGGTAGTACCCTAATAGGCGCGGATTTTCTTTAAGAATGTACGGTACGGCAAAAACCAACTCTCCCCTAAGGCCCCAACCGGCAACCTGCTGAAGCCCTTTTCCGGTAACAAGTTCACCTAACTGGCGGTCAATTTTCGAAATTTCCAGACGTGAGACCGTGGATAAGAGGGCGCTCAAGAGGTAGGTCTGTCGAATTTCCTGGAGACGATGAAAAAAGGTAATCTGCAAATCCGGTTCAGGAACCTTAAGTTTTTTCATTGGGCAACCTTCCTGTCGTAGGTGAAAAGCAGGCGATCCGTATTTTTGATTCGGTCTATTGCCAATTTAACATAGTCATGGTTCAGTTCAATCCCTACATATTTGCGATGCTGCTGTTCACAAACAACGCCGACCGTCCCGGAGCCAAAAAATGGATCTAATACCCAGTCTTCGGGTTCAGAGCCTGCCAAAATACAGGGCTCCACAAGTTTTGGAGGAAATGTGGCAAAATGCGTACCCGTAAAGGGTTCGGTCGGAATCGACCATACGGTACGGCGGTTGCGGCCATTGGCCTCCTGAACGCTTATATAATCATAATAATATTTTAAAGATTTTGAGAATAGAAACAAATATTCGTGACAGCGGGTCGGCCGGTCTTTAACGCTCTCCGGCATACAATTCGGTTTTTCCCAAATGATGTCGCTTCGTAGATACCAACCGGATTTTTGAAGGGCAAAGGCCAGCAGCCAGGGGATACCGATCAAGTCTTTTGGTTTCAAGCCTTCCGGAGTCTTGGCGCGGTAAGACATGGCCCGTACCGGATTCTTTTTATCCGGAGCCCTATACCCTCGATTTCCACTCGTATAGCTGTCTCCGATATTCAGCCAGAAAGTTCCATCCTCCTTTAATACGCGCCGGACTTGTTCAAATACGGCTACCAAGCGATCGACGTACTTGGCAGGGTCATTCTCGGCACCGATCTGGCCCTCTGCTTGATAATCCCTAAGCCCCCAGTAGGGGGGTGAAGTCACGCAACATCGAAAAAAGTCGGAAGGCAAACGTTCCAGAAGCTTTTCGGCGTCTCCTTGAAAAATAGTCGATTGAACTATACCAACGGTGTATGTCCCGTGTGGTTCTCGAACAAACTTCATTGCTTATTCCTTATTGCCAGCCGATCTTTTCTTGATCGATCAACTAAAACCATTGATAAATTCTGGTCTAATTATTACGCCATGATCATGGTTTCGATCTGCTCGACCTGTTCAAAATGACGGTCCCGGGTTAGAAGAACGCCGCCCACGTTCATACAACAGGCGGCGATCCAGACATCGTTGATGGGAATTTGGGTCCCCCTTTTCTGAAGAGCTAAAAAAATGAAGGCGTATTTTCTGGCCACATCGGCCTCCACTGGGATGATCTCTATCCGTAGCCGGTTAATAATCTGGCGCAATTTCTTTTCGTTATACACCTGACGATTGCCTTTTAAAAAGCCGTAGGTCAGTTCTCCGAGAACTATAGAGGGGATAAAAAGTTCCTGGCCATGTTCAACAATCGCCTCGATCACATCGGTTAATCCTTCGGCATAATCGGAATAGATATTGGTGTCCAGAACCAGTTTCAATCCCAGTCCTCCCTGTTAATCCGATCGAATACCTTAACGGCCCGACGCAGTTCCTCAGCCTCTTCGTGATTCAGCCAGCCGGCCATTTCCCGGATAAGCTGCTCACGGGATTTGTGGAGACCCAATTTTTCATCAACGGCCTCCATAATGAAAGAGGTCTTGCTTTTCCCGGCCTTGGCCGACGCTTTTCGAATTATTTGTTCCTTATCCGAAGGTATCCTTAAACTCAACGGCATAAAACCTTTACTCCTTGTATTTATTTTTAGAAAGTGTATCGCAGATCGATGGTTAAGGCAAGGAGATTTATAGCCTAAAATTAAGGAAAGGATCTTGTATGTTTTTTGTCCACCCCCATCCCTTCCTCCCTTCTAACGAGAGGGGAGGGTAAGGGTGGGGGTAGATTTTTATGATTCGTGTCGCCCCATGGGCATGAGGGGTTCGCTTAGAATAAGGCTAAAAAAGGGGGATTTAATGAAAGAATGGATTATATCTTCGCTCCTGCCCGATGGTGGTGGCCGGGCCGTGGCCGGGATAGACCTTGACGTCATCACCCAGGACAAAAAGACGGGTGCGCACGCCGGAAATCAGTTGATCGTAGTCTCCGCCGGGAAAATCGGTCCGGCCGATGGAGCCGGCGAACAAGGTGTCTCCCACAAAGAGGTCCTTGGGGGTGTAAAGGGAAATGCCTCCCAGGGAATGACCGGGGGTGTGGATCACTTCCAGGGTAATCTCTCCGAAAGAGATCCGGTCGCCGTCCTCCAGGAGTCGGTCGGCCGGCGGGGAATCATCGACCTGCATGCCCCAGACCGCGGCACTGGATGAAAGCTGGGCCAGCAGGGGGGCCTCGGCGCGATGAATCAGGATCGGGACCCCGGTTTTTTCCTTCAGGGCCTTATTGGCACCCACATGATCGAAGTGTCCGTGGGTGTTGATGATGAATTTAAGTTTCAGGGCCTGTTTTTGCAGGCCGGCCAGGATACGTTGGGCTTCGTCTCCCGGATCGATGACCACCGCTTCCTGGGTTTTTTCATCACCCAGGATAAAACAATTGGCCTGGATGGGGCCGACTACCAACGATTGGATTATCATTTAATGGTTCCTCCCTATTAACAAGTTTCAAGAAATCATGGGCTTATGATTTTCATGGACTTCACTTGAATCCTCGGCCCCTCGACTCCTTGAATCCTTTTTTTATTACTTTCCTAAATAAGCATTCTTTACCTTTTCGTCCTTCTTCAATTCCTCGGCCGTCCCCTCAAGGACAATATTCCCGGTCTCCAGCACATAACCCCGATGGGCATATTTTAAGGCCAATGCGGGCATTCTGTTCCACTAAAAAAATGGTCGTCCCCCGACGGTTGAGTTCCTTAAGGACCCGGAAGAGATCATACATTAAAAAAGGGGCCAGGCCCATGGAGGGTTCATCCAAGAGCATCAACTTCCCGGGGTTCATCATGGCCCGGGCCACGGCCAGCATCTGTTGCTCTCCGCCGCTTAGCGTCTCGGCCATCTGATCTTTGCGTTCTTCCAATTTTGGAAATAGTTCAAAGATCCGGCGGGAGTTTTTTTGAATCTCCTGCTTGTCCTTTCGGGCATAAGCCGCCAGCCTTAAATTTTCCCAGACCGTCAGGTTACCGAAAATCCTCCGCCCTTCGGGGACCAGGGAAATGCCCAGTCGATTGACCACGTCGTGGGGAGGGAACAGAGCCAAGTCCTGTCCTTCAAAAAACATCCGGCCGGAGAGGAGGATCGGGGCCTCCGGCGGGGGCAGGCGCATGAGGCTCATCAGGGTGGTCGATTTACCCGCCCCGTTGGCCCCGATGAGGGTAACGATCTCTCCCTCCTCCACCTGGAAACTTATTCCATGAAGGGCTTCGATCGGGCCGTAGGCAACACGCAGGTTTTCGACGGAAAGAAGCATCAGTCGTCCTCTTTCCCTAAGTAGGCCTCGATGACTTGGGGGTTCTTCTGGATTTCTTCCGGCCGGCCTTCGGCAATGACCTCTCCAAAATTCAAGACCTGGATGAATTCACACAGATTCATGACCAAGCCGCATCTCATGTTCGATGATCCAGATGGTAAGCTTGAATTCCTTGCGGATCCAGCGGATAAGCTCGATCAAATCGTCTTTTTCCTGGAGGTTCATGCCGGCGGCCGGTTCGTCCAATAAGAGCAATTGGGGCCTGCTCATCAAGGCCCGGGCAATCTCGACCTTACGCTGCAGGCCATAGGGAAGGTTTCTGGCCAGTTCTTCCCCGTATTTTTCGATTCCCAAAAGTTTTTGCATCTTCTGAACGGTAAGGTCGATTTCTTTTTCCGCCCGGATAAACCGAGGGGTATGGAAAAAAATATCCATAAGACCATAACCCAGGTTGTAGTGCTGGGCGATGCGGAGATTATCTGAAACGGTTAGTTCGGGCCAAAGGCGGATATTCTGAAAAGTCCGGGCAATGCCCAGGGCGGTGACCCGGTGAGGGCGGAGTCCCATCACTTTTTTCCCCTGGACCTGAATTTCTCCTTGAATGGGCCGATAGATTCCGCAAATAAGATTAAAGACCGTGGTCTTGCCAGCCCCGTTGGGACCGATCAGACCGACCAGTTCCCCCCCTTCAAGCCGGAGGTTGAAGTTCGATACGGCCCTTAATCCCCCGAAAAAATGGGTTAGTCCCGTGACTTCGAACATAGCCTTTAATCCTTTCCCCTTTGGCCGAAGAAGCGGCCCAGTCGCGGAAAAACATCGGTCAGTTCCTGGTGACCGAGCAACCCTTCTGGTCGGAAAAGCATCAACAGAAAGAGGAGAAGCGGCACCACTACCCATTTGAAGACTTGGAGGGGACGCAGTATTTCCAGGATCAGGGTCAGCAAAACGGCACTTAAGACCGACCCGCTTAAAGAGCCCATGCCTCCTAAATAGACCATGACCAGGGCCTCGGTAGATTTCATGATCGTAAAGCTCCCCGGATTGATATACCCGAGGATATGGGCAAACAGGCCCCCGGCGATCCCGGCCAGGCCGGAAGAAAACATGAAGGCCACCATCTTGGCCTTTTGGGTGTTGACGCCCATAATCTCGGCGGATATCTCGTCTTCCCGGATGGCCAGGATCCCTTTCCCGTAAGTGGAACCCACAAACCGTTTGATCATCAGGATGGTTAAAAAGACGAAAAAACAGATCCAGATCATCATCCAGGGTAGATTTATAAAATCGTCCATACCGTTGACGACCCGGCTCATGCCCATAAAACCCCTGGCCCCGCCGATGACCTGGATGTTTTCTATGGCGCTTTTAATGATGTAATTGGCGGCCAGGGTGATGATGGCCAGATAATCGCCACGGGTTCGAAAGGAGGGAACGGCCACCATCAGTCCGGCCAGGGCCGCGGCCAAGCCACCCAAAAGTAGCAAAAAGGGGAAAAGGATGACGGCCCACTGGGGGGTCAGCAGAGCGGGGCCCAAAGGGGATCCCTCGGTAAAAAACCAGACCGTGAGCAAAGAGGTCACATAAGCCCCTACAGCCATGAAGCCGGCGTGGCCGCAGGAGAACTCCCCCATGTATCCGTTGATCAAATTAAGACTGGCGGAAAGGATGATATTGACGCCCATAAACATCAGGATGAGTTGGGTGTAGGAATCCAACCAGCCCATCCGGGATAGCCCGATTGTGAGGAGAAAAATGAGGGTGGTATAAAAAGCCGTTGGATGGCGTTTCATGGCATCCTCCGGTCTCTATACCTTGGTTCGGCGGGCCAGGCCGAAGATCCCGGTGGGCCGAAAGGTCAGGATGAGCATCAAGATCCCGAAGGCGATCAGGTCCCTGAAGGTGGAAGGGAAATAGGTGGCGGAAAAGATTTCGATAAATCCTAAAAGGAACCCGCCGACAAAGGCCCCGCGGATATCCCCGATCCCGCCGACCACGGCGGCAATAAAGGCCTTCCAACCGATGAGGGCCCCCATATAAGGTTCCAAGACCGGGTAGGAGAGGGCAAAGAGGATGCCGGCCAGGGCGGCCAAAGAGGAGCCCAGGGCGAAAGTGATGACGATGATCTGATCCACGGGGATCCCCATTAAAGGCACGGCCATCCGGTCATAGGAGATGGCCCGCATGGCCAGGCCCCATTTGGTTTTTCGGACCACAAAATGGAGAAGGAAAAAAACCAGAAAGGTGATGATAATCACCGTCACCTTCAGGTTGGTAAAGGTGACCCCAGCAAAGTGGTAGATCTCTTTGGGGATCAATTCCGGGAAATATTTTCGGCTGGCTCCTAAAAGGGAAAGGTTTCCATTCTCGAGGATCAATCCGACCATTAAAGCGGTGATGACTACATAAAGCCGGTTGACCCCTTTCCGGCGCAGGGGGCGGTAAGCCACCCTTTCGATAAATACCCCTACTCCGGCCGTTAAAATCATGGTGATGGCAAAGGTCAGGATGAGGATCAGGCCCGGAGAAAGGTGCCAGGGTAATTGGGAACCGTAATCCCCTAAAAGAAAAGTGGCCACAAAAAAGGCGATATAGGCCCCGACCATGAAAATATCGCCGTGGGCGAAGTTGATCAGGAGCAGCACCCCGTAGACCATGGTATAGCCCAGGGCAATGAGGGCATAAAAGCTCCCCCATTGCAGGGCATTGATGAAGTTTTGCAGGAAAAGGGTGAAGTTCATAAAAAAGGTGCAAGGCTCAAGGTGCAAGGTTCAAGGAAGACAGTGGATAGTATTTTTACCATTGCCCTACACCTTGGACCTTTTTTTATGGGCAAACCGATTTATAAAAATTAAAGGTCCCTTGGGGACTGATCTTAACCAGGACCGCACATTTGATGGGGTCCCCGCTCTTTCCGGTAAAGCTCATCTTGCCGGTGATTCCATCAAAGGCCTTGATCTGGGCCAATTGGTCGCGGATGGCCTTGCGATCCTTATCCAGATTTCCGGTGAGCCCCTTGGTGTTCTGGATGGCCTGGAGCAGCATGCGAATGGCGTCCCAGGTCAGGGCGGCCACGTCATCCGGTTCGTATCCGTATTTGGCCTTGTAACTGTCTATAAATTCCTTGGTGGCCCCTTTGGCCCCGGCCGCGGCGTAATGGGTGCTGAAAAAAGAGCCGATGCAATCCTTGCCACAGAGCTTCATCAATTCGGCCGAGCCCCAGGAATCGCTTCCCAGGACGGGTTTTTTCCAGCCCAGCTCATGGGCCTGTTTGATGATCAAGGGAACCTCATCATAGTACTGGGGCACGAAAAGGACATCGGCCTTGGAGGCGATGATCTTAGTCAATTGGGCGCTGAAATCCCGGTCTTTGGTGGTAAAGGTCTCGAAAGCCACCACCGCCCCTTTGCCGTGAATTTTTTCAAAGGCTTCCTTGAAGAATTCAGCCAAGCCTTTGGGGTAGTCGCTGGCAATATCATAAAGGACCGCCGCCTTTTTGGCCTTTAATTCTTTGGTGGCGAAATTGGCCAGCACCGGTCCCTGAAAGGGATCCAGGAAACAGGCCCGGAATACCCAGGGTCGGTTTAGGGTGGTCTTGGGGTTGGTCGACCAAGGGCTGATCATGACCGTCTTATTGGCATCACAGACTTCCCCGGCAGGGATAGCCTGTTTACTGGATTGGGGGCCGATGATGGCCAGGACCTTGTCCTGGGCAATCAGTTTCAAGGCCGTGGCCGTGGCCGATTCGGCCTTGGACTCGTTATCCTGATAGATAAACTCAAGAGGGTAGGCCTTGTTTCCTACCTTTAAACCGCCGGCCTTGTTGATCCGCTCCTTCAACATTTCCCCCGCATATTTCGAACCCTCCCCCACCTTGGGGATGTCGCCGGTCAGAGGGATGTTGAAGCCGATCCTGATCGTGCCGGCCGCCAAACCCATTCCTGAACCATAAAGACCCAAGAGTATCACCAATCCTGACACCAAAAACCGTTTCTTCATGGCTGTTTCTCCTTTTTTCGTTATGTAAAACTTAGATTTGGGCAGAGACAATGTATTGGATTGGAAATTGGGAGTCAAGGAAAAAGCTGGCAGCGACGGACCATCAAGGTCTGAGGAGTGGACCTCCTAATGGGTTGACGAAAGCTTAAAAGAGGTATAATAAAGCCGATATAAAAAATGATTTAAATTATGGGTAAAAGATTGTTGATGAGTCCGTAAAGAGTCATCAAAGAGACGAACCGGTTATTGTTGGGTTTAAGAGAATCAAATAGTATGATCGATCTATCAAAAAATGATCTACCCGAAAATATGCGCCATATCCATCTCATGGGTATTTGCGGCACCGGCATGGGGTCGTTGGCCGGGATGCTTAAAGAGAAAGGGTACCGGATTACGGGTTCTGATCAGGCGGTCTATCCGCCCATGAGTACCTTCCTGGCCAATTTGGGAATAGAAGTCATCCAAGGCTATGGGCCGGAAAATCTCAAGCCCCATCCGGACCTGGTCATTGTGGGCAATGTGATCACCCAGGTTAATCCCGAGGCTCAGGAATTACTTCGTCTTAATCTCCCTTTTCTTTCCCTGCCCCAGGCCGTGGATCAGCTTTTCCTAAAAGATAAGATTTCTTTGGTTATCACCGGTACCCATGGCAAGACGACCACTTCGGCCTTGTTAGCGGCCATTTTGGATCAGGCCGGTTTATCCCCTTCCTTTATGATCGGCGGTATCCTCAGGGGTTATGAAAGGAACTATCAGATAGGAACAGGCCGTTATTTCGTTGTTGAAGGGGATGAGTACGATACGGCTTTTTTTGACAAAGGTCCCAAGTTCCTTCATTACCGGCCCCATTATGCCGTCTTGACCAGTATTGAGTTCGATCATGCCGATATTTATTCCGATTTAACGGCCATTCAGAAGGCCTTTTCTCGGTTCCTTTCCATCATCCCCGAAAACGGATTACTGGTTGCTCATGGTCCAGACAGGCGTATTCAGGAAATCCTTCATCAAGCACGATGTCCGCAGGAAACCTACGGCCTGGAACCTCTGTGGGACTGGCATCTGGAAGAATTGAAGACGGATGAGCGAGGAAGCAGGTTTAAGGTTTATCATGGCAATCAATATGTTTATTCTTTTTATTCGCCGCTGGTCGGCAAACACAATGCCTTAAACTTTCTTTCCCTCCTTCCTGTATTGCTTCGAATAGGATTGAGCCTTGAAGACATTGCCAGGGGATTGGCCGGGTTTCAGGGGGTCCATCGCCGGCAGGAAGTCCGGGGGGTTCGGGCCGGGGTCACGGTGATCGATGATTTTGCACACCACCCAACGGCCGTCAGGGAAACCATCCAGGCCATCAGGTCTCAATATCAGGACCGGCGTTTGATCGCCGTTTTTGAACCCCGAACCAATACCAGCCGTCGTAAGGTGTTCCAAAAAGAGTATGTTTCCGCCTTTGAAGGCGCGGACTTGATCCTGATCCGGGAGGCCCCGGGCTTGGAAAAGATCCCGGAGGAAGAGCGATTTTCCTCGGCCCGATTGGTGGAAGATCTGACGGCTTCAGGGCGAATGGCCCGATTCTTTCCGGATACCGATGAAATTTTGTTGTACCTTTCTCGTGAACTAAAGGAAGGCGACGTGGTGCTGATCATGTCCAACGGAGGATTTGACCGTATCCATGAAAGGTTGTTGGATGCGTTGGAATTGAGAACCTAATCCTTTATGCTTTCTTCGGGGAGATGATACATAACTCACCAAGACCTATAGAACCGAGTGATTTAACGCCAAAGCGGATTTTTTCAAAAACAGCCATTTACCCGTCATTCCGGCATGCTTTAAGCCGGAATCCATGGACTTTTTGGGTCATTTTCTTGAAAAATCTGGATTCCCGATTAAGACATTCGGGAATGACGACAAAAGCGCCCCTGTAATATTAACAAAGATGAGATACTTATCGATAGCGGTTTTTTTCAGCCTGATCTTCTTGGCGTCGGCGAGCTTTTCCGATGATGCAAAAGACTTGAACGGCGTTAAAGATCCCGAGATCCGGGAATTGGTCCGATTGGTCAATGCCAAACGACGCGGAACCGGCTGTCCGGAATTAAAATGGGATGATCGGCTAGCCGCTGTCGCTCTGGCTCACAGCCGGGACATGGTTTCGCGGAATTTTTTCAGTCATACCAATCCTGACGGGAGGGACCCATTTGATCGACTGAGGGATGCGAATCTTGGTTTTTCAGCGGCTGCCGAAAATATTGCTATAGGCCTGTCCACCGGCGGAGAGGTCTATAAGACCTGGTTGCAGAGTCCGGGACACCGGGGGAATATGCTGGACTGTCGTTATACCCGCCATGGTATCGGCAAAGCAGATAACCGATGGACCCATATTCTTCTTAGACCCTGAACGGGCTTCCTGGATCATCTGTCAATTTGAAAGAATTGACATAGTGACCATACCTTTGATAATCCGCTATCACGGTTATTAACCCTCAGATGATTTTGGATCAGGAGACGATAACGGGATATGCGGGTCTGAGTTTTACAAATAAGAAGTGATAAGGGTAAAAGAAAAGGCAGACCCTCCCTTCCTGGGAACTTACACCTACAACTAAACGGAATCGGTGCGACCAAAATTTATCGATTACCAATGGAAATGTGCGATGGAATTCTCGGTTTTTAGATTTTGTCCGCAGACTCCGCAGAACTGAGATCCACTCGGGTTATCCGTTTTACACTTCAAACATTTCATGATTATTTCTCCATTAGTAGGAAGAAACCTGTTTATCACAGCCCGGCCAGCTCCTCCTCGTACTTCTTCACCCATCCATCAGCGCCGATGCCCCGCATCAGTTCGATGGCCTTATTAAGCTTTTCTTTGGCCTGAGCCGGATCGCCCCTCTTTCTGAAGAAATCGGCGTAGAGGGCGTAATCGGTCGCCAGATCCCAGGGTATCTGGTTTCGCTCATCCGCCCGGATGGCCTTCTTGATCCAACCCTCGGCTTCACCCATGTGCTTATCGTCGATATGGAGATAAATCTCTCCCATGCCATGAGCCGCCATTCTCTGTATAATCCTCATTCTTATTTCTTCCAGGTCAAAATTTAGCACTGCATCGAGCGCTGGATTAAGACGTCCCCGGACCCCGGCCGCAACTTTCAGGATTTGCGCAGATCTGGCAATGGAAGGGAATATTCTAATGCGTTCGTATACCGCAAGAAGGCCATCGCAGCATTCCTGGGCCTCCTGATACCGGCCCATCGCAAATCGGATCAGTCCTAAATACCAGAAACATAGAAACAGCGGACCAGCAAAATCAGTTTTCTGGTTCGTCTCAATGGCCAGCGTCAGGTTTTCTTCAGCCTCTGGGAATAAACCCTTCCTGAAAAAGGCCGTGCCAAAGGCCCAGTATGCCCCACCCTTCAAGTATGGGTCGTCGGCCTGGAGGGCGAGCTGCATGGCTTTTTGACTGTACTTCAAGGCCTCCTCGGGCCTTCCACTCCAGGCATAAATGGAATGTGCTAAGTTAAACATCGCGATTACCAGCCCCTGTACGTTCCCTTCCGCTTCGGACATTTCCATCATGCGAAGAAAGCAGGATTCTCCCTCGGCAAACTCGCAGTTGTACGCATGTGCCGTGCCTTTGTAATAATACGCAGTCCATAGAGGTTGGTAATACTTCTCTTCCAGGGCGAGTCTCTGCCCTTCTATTAGGTACCGTTGCGTCTCATCTTCGTTGTGTCTTTCTTCAACCAGAATGAGATTAGCCGCTATGACGACATATAATGCAGGTAGTCTTTTCCGGTAATCGAGTTGATGAACGAGATCGATGACTGGAGCGACGGCATCCCTGGCCTCGACATAATAGTTACAACTCATCCAGTTGTTGGCCAGCGTACCCGTGGCGTCAATGACCTGTTTCTGCACCTCACTGGTGGTGGGGAGTTTCTCCAGGCAGGCGACTCTTTTCCTGGAAAAGGCAATGGCATCTGTGTTCGCAGACGTTCGTCGCGCTCTGCTCGCCGACCAACGGAAGTACAGCGCTGCCTTCTCATAATCGCCGCCCTCTTCGAAGTGTTCCGCCAGGGCGCTGTACTTTCTCCTCAAGATTGTCCTTGTACACCTCCTCGATAGCCCCCCCGATGTCTATGTGCAGGTCTTTCTTCTTTTTCTCCAAGAGGGTGTTGTAGACCACCTCCCTGGTCAGGGCATGTTTGAAAACGAAGGTGGAATCGGGGAAGAGACCCCGCTCGTAGAGCAGCTCGGCATCCTTGAGGACAGACAGGCGCCGGAGTAATTCTTCTTCCGGAAGATGCATGGCCACTTTGATGAGCTTGTAGGGAAACTCCCGCTCGATCAGGGAGCCAACCTGGAGCAGTTCCTTGGCTCCCTCGGGCAGGGCATCCACCCGGGCCATGATGATGTCCTGGATGGTCGAGGGGATGCGGATCGTCTGGAGCTCTTTAGAGATACGGTAGGTATGATCATTTTCTTTCAATGAAGCCGAGGTCTTTTAGGGACTTGATGAACTCCTCGACGAAGAAGGGAATGCCTTCGGTCTTCTCCAGGATGACTTCTTCCAGGGCGGTTTCCAGATTCTCCGTTTCCAGGATGTGGTTGGCCATGAAGAGACTCTCCCGGTTGGAAAGGCGATTGAGCAGGAGCTGGTTGTGGTACGACCGGGCGCCCCAGGTCGGGATATACTCGGTCCGGTAGGTGAGGATCAGGAGCACCCGGGCCCCGGCAATGCTTTCCAGGAGATATTTCAGGACCTCTTCCGAGGTTTTGTCTATCCAGTGGAGGTCCTCGATGGCCATGACCAGGGGCCTCTGCTGTGAGCCCTTGAGGATTAGCTTCTTGATGGTCTCGATGGTCTTGTCCTTCTTCCCTCCGGGGAGATGGCGATCTGCTCGATGCCGCTGTCCTGGACGGAGAGAAGCTCCAGGAGGTAGGGCATGGTGGGTCCTTCCTCCAGAGCCACGGCCTTAAGTCCCTGCTTCACCTTGTTCCGGACGGCAAAGTCCGGTTCGCCGTCCCGGATGTCGAAGTTCGACTTCAGGATATCAGCGATGGGCTGATAGGCTACAGCACGGCTGAAGGAGAGGCACTTACCTTCAAGGAAGGTGATGTCTTCGTTGAGCACGGCCTTCCGGAACTCATAGAGCAGGCGCGACTTACCCATACCCGCCTCGGAGACGATGGAGACCGCCTGGCCCCTTCCTTGCCGGGCACGCTCGAAGGCATCAAGCAAAAGCTCCCGTTCCCGTTCTCTGCCGACAAAGGGTGTCAGGCCCCGCTCAGCGCTGACGTCAAACCGGGTGCGGCTGGTGCTGGGGGCAATCACCCGGTAGATGCGGATGGGCTTCTCCTTGCCCTTGATCTCTTTTTCACCCAATCCCTCAAAGCGGAACAGTCCTTCGGTCAGCTTGAAGGTGTCCTCCGTGACATAGGTGCTCCCCGGTTCGGCCAGGGTCTTCCATCCGGGAGGCCAGGTTCACCGTGTCCCCTACGACCTTGAAGTCTACCCGCAGGTCGTTACCCACGGTCCCGACTACCACCGGTCCGGTGTGGATACCGGCCCGCATCCGCAGAGGGAGATGGCCGGCTTTCTCTCTCCTGCATCTTCTCATTGAACTGCACCATCTCCCGGTGGATGGAAAGGGAAGCCCGGATGGCCCGCTGCGGGGCATCCTCCAAAGCGATAGGGGCGCCGAAGAGGGCCATGATCCCGTCACCGGTCAGTTCGTTGACGGTCCCTTCGTATTCGGTGACCTTGTGGATGAGGATCTCATAGACCTGGTTCCATGAGGGCGAAGGCCTCTTCCGGCATCGAGCTTCTCCGACATGGAGGTATAACCGGCCATGTCGGTGAACAGCACGGTGACCTGTTTCCGTTCCCCTTCGATCCGGTCCCGCTGGGAAAGGATCTTCTCTGCGATATTGCCGGGGAGATACTTCTTGATCTTGGCCAGCTTCTCGTCGAAGGTCAGGTCCTTTAGGGTAGGCTTGGAAGGAGTGGCTAAAGGGTGGCCGCATTCGCCGCAGAATTTGAATTGAGGTGGATTGGAGGAATTACAGCTCGGGCAGAGAATTTCCAGTTTTGCCCCGCATTCCCCACAGAACTTTTTACCTTCAGGGTTTTCAGTCTGGCACTTGGGACAAATCATTGTAACCTCTTTGCTGACTTCAGATTTTTTGCTTTTTTGTAGGCTCCTCTTCTAACTCCTTCTCACTCTGAAAAATAAAAAACCCCACCTCTCGGTTGAGAAACGGGGTTTCCTAAATGTCTCCATTTGCTTACCCCCCTTTAGGGTAAAGTGGCTTTACTGGAAGATGCGTTATCTTGTTGTTCTAAGTTATGATTGGGTCACATTATACATGATTCTAGAAAAGTAGCCATAGAAAATTTCTTATTAGGCTGGACCTATAATTTGGAAGGGGTACTTCAAAGATTTGCATTTGAAATCGTTCAAAAAAGACCATCTGTCAAAAACAAGATTTCAGGAAGCAATGTTTCAGGTAGCCCCCTATCCCATTAAAAATAAAACTCATTTCTCCCAATTCACCCCCCAAAAACCTCCACAGTTCGAATACAAATAAAAGGTGGACCCATCAATTTCCGGTAAATTTTGCCCATCCTCAAAAAAATTTCTATCGGTAAGAGAGCAACCGGGAAATGAATTGGCCAAGGCCCGGGTTAATAATGTCCGAAATAAAATCAGCCCTTATACCATCGGCTATAACTATTTAAATTTTATCGATATTGCTTCATCGATAAATTGCACCTACTAATGTTGCTTCTTTGTCATCCTAAGGTTGAACGATTACGACTATAAATCATTAACCTTTCCCCATCGGCTCCGTTCTTCATGCGTCAATCCAAAATTGCTTTCAATTCTTTGGATAATTTCATATTCTTTCTTTGAGCAACTTCGGATTGACGCTTATTCGAAATCTCGCATCCGATTCCCTGGATGAAAAGTCTATCGAAACATCCTCACTGGTCTGAAAACAGAGGAGATAGAGCAGGTATCTATGCTTTTCGCCCAAATGCCCGAAGGACAATGAATGGATACTTAAAAAGGCAAAACAAAAATACCCTGATTTTTTGACTTAGCCTTTCGTTGCCGATTTCTTCAATTCATAAATTCATGTTATCCGGGCACAGGGTTGGCTTATACCCGGGAAGATCTACTTACCTTCCGTGATTCCTCAACCTTTACTATCGCCTTGAATAAATTTCCATTCGCCAGTCCTCTGAGGAACCTTCCAGAGTCTCACTTCAGCCCAGCCTTGCGAAGACACGCTATATAGTCATCCGTAACGGACTGATCTTTTAAGGGTAATGTTTTGGCATAATACCCCAGGGAAAATTTGGGGTGTATCCTCAGGACTTCTGCGGCTTCGGCTTGAGCCTCCTTCTCGCGGCCCAATTTGATGTATGTGTAAGCCAAGCCTAAGCGGGTGAAAAGATCATCTGGTTCAAGCTTGAGGGCCTTCTTGTACTGCACGATGGCATCCTCATAACGCCCTATACCGCGGTAAGCTATACCGAGATTACGGAAGAGAGAAGGCGGAGGGAAGGGGTCGATTCGCATGGCCTGCTCAAAATACTGGGCGGCTTCGCTGAACCTGCACGCAAATGATAAGGCCAGGCCAAGAGTGGAGAGAGCCCGCTCTCCGCTGGGGCTTAGCTCCAGAGCCCGTTCTGCCGAGGCTATAGCCTTATCATGCTGCCTTCGCATAATATATAGGGCGGAAAAGCAACTGTGAGTGAGGGAGTCTGAGTCGTCAAGGGCCAGGGCCTTTTGAGCGGCATCAACCGCCAGTTTCATGGACTCTTCGGGCGATTCGCTGAATCTGAACCACAGGTCCAACATATGGCTATAGGCTATGACTGCGTAAGGACGCGCGTATTTCGGGTCCAGGGCAATGGCTTCCTGGGCCAGTTGCTTGGCCATGGTAGAGCCCTGCTTGTTCATACGGAGGAATTGCTCATTCGCCTGTAAGGTCTTAAGGTAAGCATTTAGGTTTTCTGTACTCTTCCCAGTCAACCGGGCTTGTTCCCCCGCCGCCAGCTTCACCTGCAGAGCCTGAATGATCTTGAGAGTGATCTCATCCTGCAGGGCAAAGATGTCCTTTAAATCACGGTCGTAGCGCTCCGCCCAGAGATGATTTCCCGAAATGGCATCGATGAGCTGAGCGGTAATTCTGACCTTGTCGGCACTTTTGCGGACGCTTCCCTCCAGCACATAGCGCACGCCCAGCTCCTCGCTCACCTGCTTGACCTTCACCGGCTTTCCTTTATAGGTGAATGTTGAGTTGCGGGCAATCACAAAAAGACGGGGGATCTTGGAGAGGGCGGTGATGATTTCCTCGGTGATCCCATCGCTGAAGAACTCCTGTTTCGGGTCGTCGCTCATATTGACGAATGGCAGCACGGCGATGGAAGGCTTGTCGGGCAGCGGGAATGCCATCTTCTCCTTGGACGCCACTTCTACCGTGGCAGGCGAAGGTTGCAGGAAGACGTGCCAGATGGTCAGCGCCGCAATGCCCGCCACGAGGATGACGCCAAGCGCCAAGGCCGCCTTTTTCCACTGCCCTGAAACGGCCTTCTTCTGTTGCGTCATAGCAGGGGCAGCCGCCTCCAGCTCTATCTTCGCCCGGTACACCCGCACCGGCTTGGCGATATTCTTAACCGCGTGCTCCCCCAGGTAGTCATACCTCAACGGCAGCTTGTTCTCGATCTGCTCGTAGGCGCTCCCCGAAATACAGATTCCACCTGCTTCGGCCAACCCTTCCAGCCGGGCGGCGATGTTCACCCCATCCCCGTAGATTGAATCTCCCTCCTCAATCACATCCCCCAGGTTTATCCCGATGCGAAACTCCATCCGGCGGGTCTCGGGCAGCACGGCGTTCCTCGCCCTCAGCACCTGCTGGATCTCCACCGCACACTGCACCGCATCCACCACGCTGGCGAACTCGGCGAGCACGTTGTCTCCCGGCGATCCCACCACCCTACCCCGGTGCTCCCCCACCAGGTTCTGAATCAGCTCCTTGTAGGAGGTCAGGGTCCGCAGCGTCCACTCCTCATCCTCGCCCATGAGCCGGCTGTACCCCTTGACATCCGCGCTGAGGATGGCTGCAAGCTTTCTTTTCAACTGATCCGAGGTCATGGGATCAACTCCTTAAACGGTTAGGTCAAACACAATAATCCATACTTTGTAATATCTGCTTTCTTGTCGATAACTGGAGTCAAAATAAAAACCCCACCTCTCATCTGAGAAATGGGGTCATTATTCTTCCATTGGAACTCCTTTTAAGGGTTGCCAACAAGAAAGCCTTTTCAAAATACTAAGAAATTCTTACCTCTTAATTTCCAAAAAGTCAATTAATTTCAATCTTCTTTTCCGCTGATTATCATTTGTACTCTTCCGGTTTTTGAAAAATTAAATTTTGAGACTTACAGGAAGAAATATTTCGGATAGCCTCGGTCTCCGTAAAAAAGTCGTATTCCCTTTCAATTAACACTCCCAAAACCTCCAAAGTGCGAATGGTAATCTGTTGGTCCTTTACTTCCAGCCCAAAGGCTATCGCGCTGTTTTTCCTCAGGGACCATTTTCCAGCCCACATCGTGAAGCAGCACGGCCGGCAAGACAATGTCCTCGTCTGCAGATGGATAAAAGCTCAACAGGCGACGAGCGAAATCATAAGAGCTGGGAACATGGAGATCGTTCTTTCTCGGGGCCCAGAAGGGTTCCGCTTTTTGTAAATTCTATCGTAGAGAGTGCTCATGCTCTTTATTCATGTACTCGTTTCATATCACCCGCACCATGGCGTCCATCATCTCTGCGGCAAGGCGAGCAAAGACCGCATCATTGATGTGGTAGTCCGCTTCTCGGATTTCCAGCAATGGATTGAGTTCTTTTTTCAGTTTCCGAACAAAAACTTCGTTCATGGCCTGGTCATAGAGCGGCCCACCGGCATGATCCGCTTCTGAGAAACCCTGTTTCGGTACAAGGACCTTCACGTGGCTAGGATCGAGCCTCAGCTTGTCGGCTACCTGCCCGGCCAAGGTGGTGGTTTCCTTCTTGTTGAGTCGGATCGCCGACCGGAAATCATAAAAGAAGAGCTTCCTGTTCCTGTGTTCGTGGGGCACGGTGTCGCGAGTGAACTCCAGCACCGCGCAGTCCATTCCTCCCGGCACAACCAGGCGGGGGACAGGCCGCCCCGTCGGAGGCTCGAGCCTCTGCGATCCTATACCGCGACAATACCCGCCCATCAGTTCATCGGCCAGTTCGTGGATGGCAAAATCGAGAATCCCGTCAAAGTATCCTTCCCTGGCCAGTTCTTCCATGGCCATGCCACCGGTTCCGTTGGCATGAAAGGAAACCACTTCATAGCCCCTTTCCTCCAGAGCGCGTTTGACTTCCTCGGCTCCCTTAGTGATGAAGCCGAAAAAGGAGAGGGCAATGCGCTTTTTCTTACCCTTTGCCTGCCATCTGCTCTTGACCATTCCGCAAACCGCGCCTGCCGCCTTTTCGAGGATCATGCCCGAAATGCTGTTGACTCCGAGAAGATCCACCACGCTGTGGATCATGGTGATGTCCTTTGTGCCCACAGTCTTTGCCATGTTGCGGGAGGCCACGGTGGAGACCATCACTTTCGGCACGCCTAGGGGCAAAACCCGCATGATGCTTGTCCCGAGATGGGTCCCTGTTCCCCCTCCGGCGGAAATCATTCCCGCGATCTCTCCCTTCGCGTAACGATCGCGGATGACTTTCTGAGCATAGGCGATCGCTGTTTCTATCGCCTTGTCCCGGTTCCCGGAATTCCCTCCGAGACTCCTTCTAACCTTGGGATAAAGGTCGATATCCGCAGGAAAAGCAGACGGCTTCTTGGTTCCCACGTTGACGGTGAGCGTCGGGATGCGTCTTTGCTCAATACAGTCCTTGAGAAAGAGATGCTCTTCCCCTTTCGAATCAAAGGTCCCGACAATGGCAATAGCAGGCTTCTTTTTCATCACTACTCCTTGATAGATTGAGTTATTTCGTAACAGCTTAGCTTTTTGAAATGGATGGCTACCGGGGAACTCGCCATCTAAAACCCTGACTGAGTCGAGTAGACTGGTTTCTCCCGACACTGTAGGTTGAAGTTTGTCCTTGTTAGCCGCCTGGTTTCCCCGACGGTGGTACATTAGTTCAGCCAGGTATCCGTTGGCCATAGGCCCTCACAGAACCGGACGTGACAGTCTCCCGTCATCCGACTCCTATCATCCAGTTGCCTTTTATAGCAACTTTACCTTGCTTCCTGGCTCCTCCCATCGCTGGTTGACCAAAAGGCAAGGACAGATGATCCAACCCCTTCGCTCCATCCCCATTACAGAGACTTCAACACTACTACGAGTTGGTCCGTCCCTGTGCCCCGCATCGGTACTCTCATTCTGGTGGGTCCTCCACTTGAATTTCTCCCTTATCATCGGAACGACAGGTTCCCACGTTCCATACCAGAGCCTGAATCAGGTTCGCACTACCTTTATGCCGGATGCCGCCCAAGTAGTAAACAGGTACCATCTGAACTTATCCCGAGACAGTGAAACCCCTCGGTATTGACATCGCATTTTAGTTTTCGACAAGTGATCAGCGGTTCACTTTTGTTCGTCTCCTTGATTCCTACCTGACAAGGTCTCGCCCTGCCTTTTCCTTAACGCTCACCACCATGGTTCTTTACCCTCGCAGCTTAAGGTGGTTTGAAGCCTGCTCCTGCAAGCCGACTTCGAGGGGCCTCCCCTCATCTCTTGTACAGCTTCGTGGCACACTTACCGTTTGAATTATTTTCTTTTTTCTGAAATGGAGATTTGAGGACCTCTTTTTCCACAAAATAGTTCAAAGTAATTACGACACAGTTTCGTCTGTCGGGGGAATGACTTCTTTTTTTGAAGAGTTACAATCTGCTTAGAAGGTCTCAACCTCTTCCACAGTCACCTTCACCACGTTTTTTACCTTCATTTTCCTGTCGGCAAACTCGGCTACAGTCTTGTCGAAGAGTTCGCCCGAGTCGAGTATTTCGCCCCTTCCCCAGATACGGCAGCCCTTACGCGTTGCAGCATCCAGACAAATGACAGCAACCTGCGGATTCTCTTTGATATTGGCGATGGTGCGTGGGGAAGCGACGTCAGCAAATAGAATATGTTCATCATCCAGAACGCGTAGCGAGCCCTTTGCCGAGACATTGGGCTTGCCAGTCTTACTTGCTGTAGCCACGAGTGATGGACGGATTACTCCGATTACCTTCTTTGCTTCTTCGGTGAGCTTTGCCATGATGACCTCCTTTTTTTAGTCGAGTAGACCGGTTTCTTCCAATACTACAGGTTGAGGTTTGTTTTCTCGGTTACCCGCCTGGTTTCCCGGCGGTGCCACAATATTTGGATCATTCTCCGATGGCCCCAAACCTTCACATAGCTGTCCATTTATAACATATTTTCTGAGGGAATAACATCAATGATTACCGATAGAAATCTGGCATAGCGAACCAAAATTCAAAAACAAGACTTCAGGAAGGAGTCAGCAACTTCCGCTAAAAACCGAGCTAAATATTTTTCGGGATGGGTTCGTAGACTATGGTTTAAATGTCAGCCTGAACAAGCGGATGACCGCCGTCTGATAAGGAAAGACTTGAGAGATGGAATCAGCTAAAATACCTGCCACCATCGACGTTGATGGTTTGTCCGGTCATATAGCCATTTCCGGCCAGCATGAGGGCCACGTCGGCCACCTCTTCGGCGGTGCCGAAGCGCCCTACGGGGATCAGGTCGGGCCGGGCCTTGAGACTGCTGGTGACCATATCGGTAGCGATCAAGGCCGGGGCAATGGTATTAACGGTGATCCCCTCTTTGACCAGGAGTGAGGCGTAGGAATGGGTCAGGCCCAGGATCCCGGCTTTGGAGGCGGCATAATGGGGACCGACGATCCCGCCGACATGAGCAGCCACCGAAGAGATATTGATGATCCTTCCCCATCTTTGAGACCGCATTCCGGGCAGTACCGCCTGGATCACCAGAAAGCAGGATTTAAGATTGGTAGTGAGGGTTTCATCCCATAGCGGCTCGTCTATTTCTTCCAGACTCCGGGCCTTGGCGATCCCGGCGTTGTTGACCAAAATGGATATGGTTCCAAGATGTTCCTCAACGGTCTTGATCAGCCGGGAGACCTCCGCCGCTTTACCGACATCGGCCTGAACGGCGATGCACCGGCGGCCACAAGCCTCGATCCTGTCACATACCCCTTTGGCTTCCTTTTCCTGCTTTCTAAAATTGACGGCTACGTTTGACCCTGCCTTAGCCAAGGCCAGGGCAATGGCCCGTCCTATCCCCCGACTGGCCCCGGTTACCAAGGCGACCCGGCCGGAAAGCTCCGATAAACTCATATTCTATCCTCCTTGTATCAGGTCGATAAATTCGGGGAGCATGAGAATCCGAACCCGTTTGTCTTCGGGCATATTGGAAAGGGCCTGGAAATAGCACCCCGTACAAATATGAACCAACCACTTCGTCTTTACCTGGTTAATCATATGAGCCAATCCCTCGGGCTTGAAACAACAGGCCGGGGCACTGATCCGGTTAATGGAAAGTCCTTCGATTTTGCGGAAAACCGCATTGGTCGAGGCCAAATCCATGGGGACCGGCGCGAAATTTCTGTGAAGGCGATAACATCCGGCATAATAGTCGATTTCCTCGGACCATTCCAATCGGCCCATGGCTTCATGGATCGCCTGGGGGTAAAATATAATGTCCTTTTCGGGAAAGGCGTATTTGTAAATGGGATAGCATGGAGAGCATAAAAGGATAAGCCTCCGGGCCCCTAACTTTTCAGCCTGCTGGAGGTTCGTTCCGACAAACTCTTTGGAAAGGGATCGGCATTCGGATCATGGCCTCTTCGTCTTTGGCTTTTATGGCCGGACGGTAAAGGTAATTCCCGCAGCAGGTTTCCCTGGAGAGAAAGGTATAATCCATACCACCGCGGTCTAAAATTCGGGCGAATTTTTGTATCACCCCAGGCATGGACTTAAGGTTCTGGCAACCCATGATAATCACATTTTCCGCCCGACGGTCATAAGGAAGATTGAGGGATTCCATGATCTCCACCCGGTCAGGGACATTCTCAATCGCATTGCCGGTTGTACGGATGAGTTCAACCATTTGATCATTGAGGAGGGAAGTCATTAATGATCCTTGGATAAATTTTCTTTCCGGTGTAAAAAGCATAAAATACCTCAACGGTGAGGTCAAGGAGAAAAAGACGTTGCCGCCCAAGATTTGTGAATGTCATTTACAGATGAAATACCGTCTTACGGATAGCAATATACAGTCTATATATTATTTTCCATTTTTATGGATTTATGATAATATTAAAACAATTTTTAAAGTCACCGCCCGTGGTCAGAGGGGCGGATCCAAATATTTAAACCCGAAAATTTATTTCCCTGTGGGATGCAAAGGAAGGAGGACACTATGCAATCAGTTCTGCGATCAACATTTTTAAAGTATATCTCCTGGTATCTTGTTGTGGCCATGTTTGTCTTAGGCGTTACCCCCCGGGTTTATGCCGGCTTTGCCCCATCTGAAGTAGTAAATCTTTCACCGAGCGAACGGGTTGCCGACCTTCAAAAGATTCAAAAAACCCTGGAGATGAAAATGATCAATCAAAGGCTGGCCGAATTCGGATTGACTCCCGATGAAATCCGGACGCGAATGAGCCAACTCAGCGATCAACAGGTCCATCAGTTCGCCTTGCAGCTCGATCAAATGAAGGTGGCCGGAGATAGCGGCCTGGGCATTATCATCGGGTTGTTGGTGATAGCCATACTGGTCGTTATTCTCGCTTATCTCCTCGGACATCGAGTTTTTGTCAGGTAACTTTAACTTAAAACCCCTTCATTTTTGTTAAAAAGATAGGGCGGACTAATTGTCCTTAAAAGAGATCCCATGGGGTTTGCGGAGATGGGGCTGTCTCTTTTTCGTCCTTTTCTTCCCGGTATTCCTTCTTTCCTGTGCCGGGACCATCCCTGTTACCGAACCCACGAAGGCGAAGATAATAAGGGATGTCCCTTTTTACCCGCAGGAGATGCTCCAATGCGGTCCGGCCTCCCTTTCCGAAGTCTTTAATTTTTGGGGGAAAAAGGTCTCACCGAAGGAGATCGCCGGGGAGATATACAGTAAATCGGCCAGGGGGACCCTGACCATGGATATGGTTTTATATTCCCGAGAAGAAAGGGTTTGCAGTCAGGCAGTATCAGGGTAACCTCGAGGACATTAGAAAAAATATCGATTCAGGTCACCCCTTGATAGTTTTGGTGGATTACGGCTTCTCGGTCTATGAGAAAAATCATTTTATGGTCGTCTTGGGCTACAGAGAAGACGGCGTCATTGTTCATTCCGGGAAAGAACGGGAAAAATTCATTCCCTTAAAAGATTTTTTATCACCCTGGGGGAAAACAGACTTCTGGACCCTCCTGATCGTACCCCGAGGATATGAAAAATAGAATGAAGGCTACGTCTGACGGCTTCGTAAAAACTCGTCATTCCCGCGCAGGCGGGAATCCAGATCGAAGGTTTCCTTTAAAAATTCTGGATTCCCGTTTACACGGGAATGACGAAAATGGGTTCTTTCAGGGTTTTTACAGGCAGGTAACGTCTAAAAGTCTGATTTTTTTTCTGACTGGCTTTGCTTTCCTGATACTTTTGAGCAGTTGTACTTTCCCGAGGCTCTATGTCCTTAAAGATCCGCTCACAGCGGAGGAGCATTTAAACCTCGGAGTATCCTATGAGGAAAAAGGAGAGTTGGATAACGCCATAAAGGAGTATCGCCTGGCCTCTAAAAAGCTGCCTTTGGCTTATCTTTATCTGGGTAATGTCCATTTTTTAAAAAAAGAATGGGCTGAAGCCGAAAAATACTATAAAGAAGCGATCCAAAAAGATCCCCAGAACGCCGATGCCTACAATAATCTGGCCTGGCTTTATTACACCAAAGGAGAGAATCTAAAGGAAGCGGAAGACCTGGCCTCAAAAAGCCCTGGAACTCAATCCCTCGAAAGAAACGATTTACCGGGACACCCTGGAAAAGATAAGGGAAAAAGAGCCGAATCCCCGAATAATTCGACTTCCCCTTCAAGCACTTTTTAGGATTTGTTCAGTATCTCCTCATTTTTTCTGAAAGTTTTCCCATTCTCCACGGCCTTTTAAAACCTCCCGGAAAACTTCCAGGGCCTTATTGACCAGGGGCATGCCCCCGTAGGGCGCAAGTTGAAAAAAGACTTCGGCCATTTTTTTCGGGTCGCAGCCGACATTCAGGGCGGCATTGAGGTGAAGCTTCAGTTCGTCGGCGGCCCCGAGGGCGGCCAGCATGGCACAGGCTACCATCTGCCTCTCCGGCAGGGAGAGGATCGTCCTCGAATAAAGGTTTCCGGTGATGAACATGGATAGATCGTTGGCCAGGCCGCGGTCGAACTCCTTCCAGGTCAGGTAAGGTGGGTCCATTTTAATACCGCCGCTAAAGAGCTTGGCCGCTGTCTCTTGTGTTCTTTTTTTAATATCTTGGTCCATGACTTTCCTCCTTCTTATAACTCAAAATCATTTTTGGGTGGGAAGAGCATAAATTACCGATTTTAACGCTTCTTCAATCTGGTGTTGCATCTGGTCAATCAGGATCGTCGGTTCCGGGGCCTGTCGGATAGGGCGGCCGACGACGATATGATCGGCCCCGTTTAAAAAGGCTGACCGGACATCAACGATCCTTTTTTGATCATCCGGGCGGTTTTCAACCGGCCTGACCCCGGGGACGACGATAAATAACTTCGATCCCAACTCGTTTTTGATTTTTGGGGCTTCCAGACCGGAGGCCACTACCCCGTCACAGCCGACCTGCAAGGCCCGGCGGGCTCGGGAGAGGACCAGTTCTTCCGGAGAACATTTAAACCCCAAATCAATCAAATCCCCTTGGTCGAGACTGGTCAGGACCGTGACCGCCAGGATTTTCACCTCTCCCTTGGCCTCAGCGGCCGCTCGTAATATGGCGTCGTTGCCGTGGACCGTTGTGTAGGTAATCCCTCTTCCTTGCAGTTGTTTTACTGCCGAAGAAACGGTTTGGGGGACATCAAAAAATTTCAGGTCCAGCATCACTTCCAGGCCCCGCTTGACGATCCAATCCACGATGGGGAATCCGCCTCCCAGGAAAAGTTGCAGCCCCACTTTGAAGAACTTGAGTTGGCCTTCCAGCTTTTCCACCCAGGTCTGGGCCTCGGCGGGAGTGCTTACGTCGAGGGCAAAAATGATGCGCTTGTCGAGGGGAATCAATTTTGTAGTTTCAGTCATGAGGTGTCCTTATTCTCTGAATGGTTCAATTATCATGGGAGGCGCAAGGCCCAGGGCGCAAGGCGCAAGGAAAACCTTACACCTCATGCCTTGCACCTTGAACCTTGTACCTTGCGCCTTTTTTTCATCATCCATATCTTCCGGTAATATAATCATTGGTCCGGTCGTCCTGGGGTTTGGTGAAGATCTGTCCGGTCGTCCCGAATTCGACCAGTTCCCCCAGGAGCATAAAACCGGTTTCATCGGAAATCCGGGCGGCCTGTTGCATGTTGTGGGTGACAATGACGATGGTAAAATTTTCCTTGAGGGTCAGCATCAGGCTTTCAATCTTTTCCGTGGCCATAGGGTCGAGGGCCGAGCAGGGCTCGTCCATCAAAACGATATGGGATTGAAGGGCGGCGATCCGGGCGATACAGAGCCGTTGTTGTTGTTCGAGGGTCAGGCTCAGGGCTGACTGGTTTAATTTGTCCTTTAAGGTATCCCAGAGACCCACGGCGGAAAAGGCCTTAAAGGCTATCTCTTCTTGTTCTGTTCTTGTTTGAGGGGAGCTGTCCATGGACTTTAAGGCCAAAAACGACATTTTCCAGGATGGAAAGGGGAAAAGGATTGGGTCTTTGAAAGACCATACCCACTTCCTTGCGAAGCTTGATCAAATTGGTCCCCGGAGCGTAAATGTCCTTATCTCCGATGAAAACCTGCCCTTCGATTCGAACACCGTCAATCAGGTCATTCATCCGATTCAAACAGCGGAGCAAAGTGGATTTCCCGCACCCCGAGGGGCCGATCAGGGCGGTGATGGTCTTTTCTTTAAAAAAGGAAGATATCCCTTTCAGGGCATGAAAAGAACCGTAATACAAATTCAGATTTTTAATGGCGATGGTCGGCAAGATGCTTCCCCCTTAACCGAATCTTCCGGAGACATAATCTTCGGTTCGTTTATCCGATGGGTTGGTAAAGATCTTGTCCGGAGAGCCGTATTCAATCAGTTCTCCCATGAGGAAAAAGGCCACCTTATCCGAAATGCGGGCGATCTGCTTGGTGTTGTTGCTGACCAGGATAATCGTATAATTCTCCTTGAGGGTCCGGAGGGCCTCCTCGATTTTGGCCGTAGATATGGGGTCCAGGCCGGAGGTCGGTTCATCCAAAAGGATGACTTCCGACTCCATGGCCAGGGTCCGGGCGATACAGAGCCTCTGCTGCTGACCGCCGGAAAGGTTGAGGGCCGATTCAAAAAGACGGTCTTTGACTTCATCCCAAAGGATGGCGGCCCGAAGGCTGTGTTCGACCCGTTCATTCAAGAGGCGCCGGTCTTTCACGCCGTGCATCCGGGGGCCGAAGGTCAGGTTTTCATAGATAGAGCGGGGCAAGGGGATCGGCTTGGCAAAGACCATCCCCACCCGGGCCCTGAGGGTATTGACATCATAGCCGGGCACCAGGATATCAGCCCCATCCAAAAAGACCTGCCCCCGGATCAAGATGCCGGGAATCAGATCGGTTAAGCGATTCAAGATCCGCAACAGGGTGCTTTTCCCACTGTTGGAAGGCCCCATGATCCCGGTTATCTGATTCCTGGGAATGTTCAGGGAAATGGACTGGAGTGCGGCCTCTTTTCCGTATAAAACCGTCAGGTTCTTGATGGTGATTTTCGGGTCGTCTGGGTTTATCATATTTTATATTCCGAAATCCGAAATCCGAAATCGTAAATTGTCATGAGTATCGTTTCATCAGAAGCCGCATGGTCCAGTAGGCACTGATGTTAATGATCAAAATAAGCAGGACCAGGATGGCTGCGGTCCCGTAAGCCATGGGCAAAGAGATTCCTTCCCGGGCCAAAATATAAAAATGGACGGCCATGGTCCGGCCTGATTCAAAGATGGAATTCGGGAACCTCAAAGAGGACCCGGCCGTAAAAATAATGACCGCCGTTTCACCGATGGAGCGGGCGATGCTCAAGACGATGCCGGTTACAATCCCCGGGAGGGCCGCGGGCAGGACCACGCGGGTGATGGTACTCCATTTGCCCACCCCGAGAGAAAAGGCGACTTCCCGGTATTCTTGAGGCACGGCTAAAATGGATTCTTCCGAGGTACGAATAATGGTTGGAAGGAGCATGGCCGAAAGGGTCAGGCCGCCGGAAAGCAGGCTCCACCCCCAGCCGAAGGCCATAACAAAGATGGCAAATCCAAAAAGACCGAGAATGATGGAAGGTATTCCGGCCAGGCACTCGGTCCCAAAACGGATGATCCTGGTGCTCATTCCTCCGTGGGTATATTCGGTAAGATAGATGGCCGTTCCCAGCCCCAGGGGGGTGGCGAAGAAAAGGGCGATCCCGATGAGATAGATGGTGCTGACGATGGTGGACAGGATACCCCCCGAGCGGCCCATATCGACAGGATTGGTGGAAAGAAAGGTCCAGGAAAGTTGGGGGAGTCCGTTAATAAATATGAATACGATGATAAAAAATAAAACCCCGATGGTTAAACCGGTCAGGATCCAGAGCAGGGCCTTGACTATTTTTTGAGTTAAAATGGGACTTAAACGCATTATTTTTTCCGCATCAAAAGATTGGCCAGGACGTTAAGGGCCATGATAAAGACAAATAAGACGATACCGGCCGCAAAAAGAGCGGTCCGATGATCTCCGGCCGAATAGCCCATTTCCAAGGCAATGGTGCTGGTCAGGGTGCGCACCGGATCCAGCGGGGAATGGGGGATCTCTAAGGCATTCCCGGCCACCATAATGACGGCCATGGTTTCTCCAATGGCCCGGGCCATACCCAAAATGATGGCCGTTACCACCCCGGACCGGGCGGCTGGAAGAAGGACCAGATGAATGGCCTGCCAATGGGTGGCCCCCATGGCCAGGGCCCCTTCTTTGTATAATAAGGGGACGGCCTGAATAGCATCAATGGAGATACTGGTGATGGTCGGGAGGATCATAATGGCCAGTATGATCGAAGCGGCCAAAAGGGAAAGCCCGGGCCCGCCGAGGTATTCGCGGATGATCGGCACTAATAGGACCACCCCCAAAAATCCGAAAACAACGGAAGGGATGCCGGCCAGGAGTTCGATGGTCGGCTTTAGGAAGACCAGCCAGCGGGGCGGACAAAATTCGGCCAGGGTAACGGCACAGGCCAAGGCCAGGGGCACCCCCAGGACAATGGCCCCCAGGGTCACGGCCAAAGAAGAAACGATCATGGATAAAATTCCGAAATGGCCTTTTGTCGGGGCCCACTTGGCATTAAAAAGGAAGTCTTTTAGTCCCGTCTTCAGGATGAGAGGAAACCCTTCTTTGAATATGAAGATCGTAATGAGCAAAAGGAGCCCGATGGCGGAAAAGGCCAAAAGGGTCAGTACCTTTTCAATGATCTTCTCTTTCATTTTGGGTGGATTCCTACCAGACCTTCTTTTTCCAGGATTTGCTGACCCTCCTGGCTTAAAATAAAATCGACAAATTGCCTGGCCAAGAGTGAAGGCTGACCCGGAAGGACAAAGATGAAAGGCCTGGTCAAGGTATATTGATTGCTCTTGATAGTGGCCGTAGATGGTTTTATGCCATTGACGGACAAGGCCTTGACCTGGTGGTTTACGAGCCCAAAAGAGATATAACCGATAGATTGGGGATTATTGGCTATGATTTCCCGGACCGAGCCGTTGGAATCTTGGACCAGGGCCTTATCGGAAATCTCCTCCTTTTTCATGACCAGATTTTCAAAGGCATCCCGGGTGCCGGAACCTTCTTCGCGATTGACAAAATAAATCGATTTATTCATCCAGCCTACCTGGGACCAGGATTTGATTCTCCCGGAAAAGATACCGCGCAGTTGTTCGAGGGTTAAATTATTGATCGGATTTTCAGGATGAACGACAACGGCGATCCCGTCTTTGGCGATGACGATTTTGTTTAAATCGCATTCATCTTGATGGAGTTCTCTGGAGGAGGTGCCAATTTGGGCGGCTTTTTCCCGGCAGGCCTTGATCCCGGCCGTTGACCCCCCTCCTTGAACATTGATGGCCACCTGAGGATTGAGATCCATATAGATTTCCGCGAGTTTCTCGGCGAAGGGTTGGACGGAGGTGGAGCCGGCGATCGTTAAGGAATGAGCCCGGGAAGAGCTCTTGGAAGAACAACCCAGGGGTAAGAAACACATCGATAACAGGCCAAGCCCGATAAAGATCCGATACCATCTCATTTTATAATTGCTCAACTTGAAAAGGGATAGCGAACGCATTCCGGTCAGGACAAAGGCCTGACTATTGGGCAGTATGTCCCGTCTAAAGCGGGATTAGCGAGCGAAAACCAAAAAATAAACTTCTACCCTACCCGGAAGATTCCCTGCACCCCGGTGCGGGAGTCTTCACGCCCACCCTGGTGCAGGGAGCTTCAATAAGTCGTAATCGATTTTTGGCCACCGACCCCTTCAGAAAACTACAGAAGTTTTGCCAGGTCAATGTCGCCCGGACAAAAATATGGATGGCTGCTGCCAATGGGCTTCATGCCCGAAGGATGACTTGGCCAGGGGGATCGGCCATCTCCTCCGGGGTTTGCGGCGGAATAGCGGATCTCCTCTTGGCCTGCCCTGTGAGTCAAAGCGGGTCCGTGGCTAAAAAATTTAATGGGAAGCCCGTGCTTCAGGCCGGAGGGCTTCTTTTGGTGCGCCCGGCCCGACTCGAACGGGCGGCCTGCGGATTCGAAGTCCGACGCTCTATCCGACTGAGCTACGGGCGCACGCACGGGTACCATACTAAAAAATGGTTTCAAATTCAAGAAAATCAAACGGGTAGGAAAAAATGAAGAAAGTTAATTTTAATAGGCACTTATTCTTCTTGAAACGGTTATCTTTATATGTTACAAAAAATAATAGTTTCGAAAAAGGTCGAAAATTAACTCTGTCAGTCATTCCGGTGAAAGCTGGAATCCGGTATATTAAAGCACTTTCAATAATTCTGGACCCCGGTTTCCACCGGGGTGACGACTTTTGGCCAATTCATCAAAAAACAGGGATCTTTTAGAATGTTTATCTTGGCAAACTTTATCAAAGCTGTGGCTTGGGTATTAGACAATTTATTGTGGGCTTATACTTTAATTATTATCGCGCAAGCTCTTACATCTTGGGTTAGAGCTGACCCTTATAATCAAATCGTACGATTTCTTTATGCCGTAACCGAACCAGTATTAAGACCCATTCGACGTCATTTGCCGGTAATTTGGGGTGGATTTGATTTTTCTCCGCTCTTGGTTCTCATATTTATTGGATTTTTACAAAGATTCTTGGTCCCCACTTTAGAACAATTAGCTTATCAATTGGCTTACTAAATGTGACTAACAAAAAGAACAGTCCTGCCACCAAAAACCTCATCCAAAAAATTCCCCCTCCTTTTTTGAACCCGACCCCTGAAGGAATGCTACTGATGCTTCGGGTCCAACCCGGCGCCAGGAAGACGGAATGGGCCGGACTATACGACCGTCAATTGAAATTAATGGTCCAGGCCCCCCCAGTGGAAGGGGCCGCCAATCAGGCCTGTATTACCTTTTTGGCCCATTGCTTCGGGGTGAGAAGGTCCGAAGTAATACTCCTCAAGGGTGGAAAATCCCGGTCGAAGGTATTTTTGGTGAAGGGGTTGACCCTGGGAAAATGTTTATCCCTTATTCCGGGCCGAAATCCGGATCTGCCGGAATAACAGAAGGATAATAGTCGTCGGGTATCTCCAAATCGAACCATTGTTTTTTGGCTAAGGCACAGCGGATATTTAAGGCGCAATATTTTAGGCAGATGGGATCGATCCGATTAAAATGGCTGAAACAATCAAAACGGCCATGTAATTGCTCGGCGGTGAATTTTCTTTTCATAAATTCCTCCCCTAAAAAAAATCATGGAATTAAGGGGTCTTTGCATGAACAACACAGAGGGATTCCTTAAAAAAATTTGGAAGATCGGCAGTGAGTCTTTAAGGAAAAGCGTTGCGTGGGTATTATAATAGCCTAAGCATCAGCATTTGTCCATATAAAAGAAAATCAGGAAAAGTAAGGCTTCAAGCCGGGCACTTTCAGATGGATAAAAGCCTGACCATTTCTTGATGAATTCTCCGCATTTGTGGCCAATATTTGTTTTTTTTCAATATGATAGGGATGACCGGCAAAATCGGAGACCTTGCCCCCGGCCTCTTCCACCAGGAGTATTCCGGCGGCCGTATCCCAGGGCTTAAGGTATTGCTCCCAGAAGCCGTCTACTACCCCTCTGGCCACCCAGCAAAGGTCCAAGGCGGCCGAGCCGGGCCGGCGGACCCCTTGGGCCTGGGTGATTACCCTTTCAAACCGTTTCAGGATTTGGCCATGGGTTTTCTTTATATTGTAAGGAAATCCGGTGGCTAAAAGACTTTGAGAAACCTTGGTCAGAGACGATACCCGCAGGGGCCGGCCGTTGAAAAAGGCCCCTTGGCCTTTTAAGGCCCAGTAGGTTTCCTTAAGTTCCGGGTTGTGGACAATTCCCAGGAGAGGGACATTCTCGTAGTTCAAGGCCAGAGAAACACAAAAAAAGGGAAAGCCATGGACAAAGTTCGTGGTCCCGTCCAAAGGATCAAGGACCCAGCAGTAAGGAGAAGGCCGGCGTTCTATCCCTGATTCCTCAACCAGATAATCGGCATCCGGGAAATGGGACTTAAGTATGGCCAGGATCGTCTCCTGGGACTTGAAATCCCATTCGGTAACCAGATCGATGGCCCCCTTTTTCTGATAAGATTTTTTCTTATGGAATCCCTTTTTTAAGATTTTCCCGGCGGCCAACACGGCTTCCATAGCCAATTGAAAAGAGAGGTCTAAGTTCAATTAATGAACACCTTGGTGTAAAAGTCGATTTCCCTTAAGGCCTTGCCGGCCCCCATGACCACCGAAGTCAGGGGGTCTTCGGCGATACGAACCTTGAGGCCGGTTTCTCTTTCCAAAAGCTTGTCCAGCCCGGTAAGCAGGGCCCCGCCGCCGGCTATGGTCATCCCATCTCGGCTGATATCCCCCGACAATTCAGCCGGGGTCTTTTCCAAGGCCCTTTTGACGGCATCGACTATGGCCCAAATGGGTTCGGCCATCCCTTCCCGAAGGTCCTTGTCGGTTATTTGGATGGTCCTGGGGATCCCGGAATAAACCTCTTTCCCCGACACATGAAAGGGAACCGGTTTCCCCTGGGGATAGGCCGAACCGTATTCCATCTTGATCTGTTCGGCGGTATTCTCGCCGATCTGTAAATTGAATTTTTTTTGCAGAAAATACATGATGGATTCGTTGATTTCATCGCCGGCCACCCGGATGGATTCACAATAAGCCGTGGCAAACATACTGATAATGGCCACTTCCGTAGTCCCCCCTCCGATGTCCACGATCATATTGGCCCGGTTGGACTCGACCGACATACCGGTCCCGATGGCCGCGGCCATCGGTTCCTCGATCAGATAGACATCCCTGGCCCCTGCTTCCAGGGCCGACTCAACCACGGCCCTTTTTTCCACCATGGTGATGCCGGAGGGGACACCGATGACCAGATTGGGCCGGAAAAATCTGGATTTTCCCCGAACCTTGATGAGAAAATATTTAATCATTTCCCTGGTGACCTCAAAGTCGGCAATAACCCCGTCTTTCATGGGACGGATCGCTGAAATACGGGGAGGGGTTCGGCCCAAATAGTCCTTGGCTTCTTTCCCGACGGCCAGGACCTGGCCGGTTTCGTTATTAATGGCCACCACGGAAGGTTCATTAAGGACGATGCCTTGGTTTTTTTTGAAGATCAGGGTGTTGGCCGTACCCAGATCCATGGCCATATCTTCCGAAAAGAGACCGACGAGTTTTCGTATCAGCATGGTTGTCTTCGCTTCACAGATTCATTAAAAAAAGGATTGAAGTGATAATGGTCTGCCCGGCCGAGATCAAGGCCTGAATTTCTTCTTCCGGCCAATCATTCTCCCGGTGGCCGACCAGATTCATCACCCCGTATAACTTCCCGAAAAAACAAAGGGGCAACCCGATATAGGACTGAAAATGCATACAAGGGTCATCCGGGAAAAAGACATAGGACTTGTGGGTCCTTGGTTTCATGGAACGCCGCACTAAAAGTTTCTTTTCGCGGATGACCCACCCGGTTAACCCCATCTCGATGGAAAGGATGTTTTTTTTTATCGGGGCCGTCAAGGTCCCCTCTGAGGCCACAATCTTGTAGCGGTCCTCCTTTTTGGGGACCAAGACCAAAAAAGCCGCATCGGTATTGGAAAAGAGGCGGCAACGATTCAGCACCTTCAGGTAATACTGGTTTAGCTCTTGCTTTTCACTGGAAAGGGTCTTTATATCATCAAAAAATCCAAAATATGACTCTGCTGCTTTTCTTTTTGCCCGGTCCATTGGGCCTGAAGGATCTTTAAGACCAGCAAGGCAAAATCCTGAAGTATCTTTTGGTCCTTATCGGTAAAGACATAATTGCGTTTACTGTCGATACAAAGGACCCCGACTTCCCCTACAGGTACGGCCAAAAACGATTTAATCTTTTCATCCCGCAGATACAGTTTCAGGTTTCGGGTGTCCCGATCAAATTGCGAAATATTGACCGGGCGCTGATTTTTGGCCACCCAACCGATCAGACTGTCTCCGAGTTGAAGGCTGGTCTCCGGGTTTATATGAAGGCTTAAGCTCTGATATCCTCTTAGAGTTGAGTTTGTTCTCAGCAGGATCAATCAGGAAGAGGGCCGTGGTAAAGGCCTCGGTCACATTGCTGATGAGTTGAATTAATTCTTTCAGTCCATAATCGGGGAGATTTTCCATCTGGACGGGAAAAGGCATTTTAAAAAATGGATTAAAATCCATCGCATAATATGTTATAAGAGAATTTAGTTTGATTCAGGCCGTTCAATCCTGCATCAATTATCTTCTATCGTATTTACCCCGGGTTGTCAATTTTTTTTGGAAATCAAGCAACCATAATAAGGATTGATCCTCTATCATGAACGGATATGATGAACTCGATGGTCGACATTAAGCCTCCGGCGGAAACGGGGCGGCGAAAAACAAGGACTGTTTCCGTAGGAGGGGTAAAGATCGGAAGCGGGCATCCCGTAGTGGTTCAGTCCATGATCTGCACGGACACCCATGATGTGCACCGGAGCTTAAGGCAGATCAGGGAGCTTAAGCAGGCGGGCTGTGAGTTGATCCGGGTGGCGCTTCCCGACCAGGGAGCCGTTCCGGCCTTAAGGGAGATCATTCGCAAATCTCCCTTGCCGGTAATCGCCGATATCCATTTTGATTATCGTTTGGCCCTGGAAGGGATGAAGGCCGGTGCGGCCGGTATTCGAATCAATCCGGGCAATATCGGGGGACCGGCCAAGATCGCCCGGGTTATTGAGATGGCCCGGGAAAAAGGGGTCTGTATCCGAATCGGGGTCAATGCCGGTTCCCTGGAAAAGGATCTGCTGCCCATGAGCCGGAATGAGGGGCAGGCCGAGGCCATGGTCGCCTCGGCTTTAAGGCATATTGCCTTTTTTGAAAAGATGAATTTCAGCAATCTTAAAATTTCTCTGAAATCCTCCGATGTGCTCCAGACCATCCGGGCTTATCAGTTGTTGGCCCGGAAGGTGGAATATCCCTTTCACCTGGGGATTACCGAGGCCGGGACCTTGCTTTCCGGGACGGTTAAGTCCGCCCTGGGGATCGGGCTCCTTCTTTTTCAAGGGATCGGTGATACCTTTCGCGTGTCCCTGACCGCCCATCCTCGCGAGGAGATCCGGGTGGCCTATGAAATACTCCGGGCCCTGGGTTTGAGAAGACGGGGGATTGAAGATCATTTCCTGCCCTACCTGCGGGCGGTGCCGGATCGATCTTTTCCCCCTGGTCAAAAAAGTGGAAAAGGCGGTTCAAAAATATACCCGGCCTTTAAAAGTGGCCATCATGGGATGTGTGGTCAACGGTCCCGGGGAAGCCAAAGAGGCCGATATAGGCATCGCCGGGGGAAAGGGGCTGGGTCTTCTCTTTGCCAAGGGGAAGATGATTCGAAAGGTCCCTGAAGCGGACCTGGTGGAAACCTTATTAGAAGAGATTAAAAAAATGATTCAGGAGAACCCAAAAGGATGAACTATTCTCAATTGTATATTCCCACATTGAAGGAAAAACCGACCGAGGCCGAAATCATCAGTCATCAGCTCATGCTCCGGGCCGGTTTGATTCGAAAATTAGCCTCCGGAATTTACAGCTTTTTGCCTTTAGGGGTGCGGTCCCTCCGAAAGATGGAAGCCATCATCCGGGAAGAGATGGACCGGGCCGGGGCCCAGGAAGTCTTACTGCCGGCCCTCCAGCCGGCGGAACTCTGGCAGGAAAGCGGCCGGTGGGACAAATACGGAAAAGAATTGTTTCGAATCCGGGATCGGCATAACCACGACTATTGTTTGGGACCGACCCATGAGGAAGTGATCACCGATCTCATCCGTCATGAGATCCGCTCCTATCGGCAATTGCCGGTTAATCTTTATCAGATCCAAACCAAGTTCCGCGATGAGATCCGTCCCCGCTTCGGATTGATGCGGGGCCGGGAATTCGGCATGAAAGACGGCTACAGTTTCGACCGGGACGAGGAAGGGGCCGGCAGAACCTATCAAAAGATGTTTGAGGCCTATCAGCGGATCTTCCAGCGCTGCGGTCTGCTTTTTAAGGCCGTGGAGGCCGACAGCGGGGCCATCGGAGGAAGCTATTCCCATGAATTCATGGTCCTGGCTGAAAGCGGCGAAGATGCCATCCTGGCCTGCACATCCTGCAAATATGCCGCTAACGTGGAACGGGCCGAATCCATTGACCGTTTTCAGGTCGATGCCCATGAGGAATTAAAGGACCGGGAGAAAAAATCCACTCCCGGCCAAAAGACCGTAGAAGAAGTGACCCGTTTTCTGAATATTCCCGCCGGAGCGGCTGGTCAAGACCCTGATTTATCAGACCGATCAAGGGCCGGTGGCCGTTCTGGTCCGGGGGGACCAGGAAGTCAATGAAACCAAACTGGCAAAGCACCTGGATGGCCAGGAATTGGTCCTGGCCGATGCCCTGACGGTTCAGACCTTGACCGGTGCCCCGGTAGGATTTGCCGGTGCCGTCGGCCTGTCCCTTCCGCTCTGGGCCGATCAGACCCTTAAAGGGCTTAAAAATTTTGTTATGGGCGGCAATGAAAAAGATGTCCACTTAATCAACCTCAACTGGGGGACCGATGTCCCCAATCCCCGTTTCGTTGATTTGCGCCAGGTGTTGCCCGGTGAACCCTGTCCCAGGTGCCAGGCCCCTCTGAAGGCCTATCGGGGGATCGAGGTGGGCCACGTCTTTAAATTGGGGGACAAGTATTCCAGGTCCATGAAGGCCACCTATCTGGATGAACAGGGGCAGGAACAATTTTTGATCATGGGCTGTTACGGAATCGGGGTCGGCAGGACCGTGGCCGCCGCCATTGAACAAAACCACGACCAGGACGGGATCATCTGGCCCATGGCCTTGGCGCCTTTTCAGGTCATTATCACCCCGGTGGATTGGGAGCCGGGAACGGAAACGGCCCAGTGGGCCCAAGCTATCTATGAAGCCCTTAAGCAAGGCGGCGTCGAGGTCCTGTTGGATGACCGGGCGGAAAGACCGGGGATCAAGTTTAAGGATGCCGATTTGATCGGCATCCCTTTGCGGGTCACCATCGGACCGAAAGGGCTGGCCGAGGGAAAAGTGGAGGTTCGAGAAAGACGGACCAGAGAGGTGCAAAAAGTGGCCAAGGAACAGGCCGCCCGGATGATCAAAGAAATCGTCGCCGGTGCTTTGAAGGCCTGATTTAAAGAGCTCAAAGCTCGATGGCTCCAAGACAGACTGTTTTTCCTTTCAACTTCGAGCTTTCAGCCATTTATAATCATGATCCGCATTAATACCATCATCGACCAGATATTATCCTATTGGCCCCAGGCCGATATCGACCTGATCCAGAAGGCCTATATCTTTTCAGCCAAGGTGCATGAGGGACAGAAGAGGCTTTCAGGGGAGGCCTATCTTTCCCACCCCCTGGAGGTGGCCTGGATATTGACCCAGATGAAGATGGACCTGGTCACCATCGCCGCCGGACTCCTTCATGACACCCTCGAAGACACCCTGGCCACCCCGGAAATTATAGAGAAACAGTTCGGGCCCGAGGTCCTGAAGATCGTCAACGGGGTCACCAAGATCAGCGCCATTCATTTTCAAAGCCAGGAGGAACGACAGGCCGAAAATATTCGCAAAATGATCCTGGCCATGTCGGATGACATCCGGGTCATTCTGGTCAAGCTGGCCGACCGGGTCCATAATATGCGGACCCTGGGTTTTCACCCTCCGGAAAAACAGAAGACCATCGCCCAGGAAACCTTGGATATCTACGCCCCGATCGCCGCTCGATTGGGCATGCACCGGATCCAGACCGAACTGGAAGACCTCTGCCTTTATTATCTGGAGCGGGAAGCCTATCAAATGATCAAGGATGGCGTGGCCAAGAAACGGGAGGAAAGGGAGAGGTATATCCGGGAGGTCAAGGAACTGCTCCAGAAAAAAATGGAATCGGTCAATCTCCCCTGCCGGGTGGAAGGGCGGCCCAAGCATTTTTATAGTATTTATAAGAAGATGGTCACCCAGAACCTGGATATCAGCCAATTATATGATCTGATCGCCTTCAGGGTCATCGTCAAGGAAAAGGCCGAGTGTTATGAGGCCCTGGGCCATATCCATTCCCTTTGGAAACCGATCCCCGGAAAATTCAGTGACCATATCAGCCTGCCCAAGACCAACAATTATCAATCCCTGCACACCAAGGTCATCGGTCCTTTTGGGGAGCGGATCGAGATCCAGATCCGGACCGAGGAAATGCACCGCATCGCCGAAGAGGGAATCGCTTCCCACTGGCAGTACAAGGAAGGACAGCACCTCAACGAAACCGACGCCAAAAAATTTAAGTGGGTCCGACAGCTTCTGGAATCTCAGAAGGTTTACCAGGATCCCGGGGAGTTTCTGGAGTCGGTCCGTCTCGACCTGTTTCCCGATGAGGTCTATGTTTTTACCCCCAGGGCCAGGTAAAGATCCTGCCCAAGGGCTCCACGCCCATCGATTTTGCTTATGCCGTTCATACCGATGTGGGACATCATTGCAGCGGGGCCCGGGTAAACAAGAGGATGGTCCCTTTGCGTACGGTCCTCCAGCATGGCGACGTGGTGGAAATTATCACTTCGGCCAACCATATTCCCAGCAAGGATTGGATGAATATCGTCCAGACCTCCAAGGCCAAGAATCGGATCAGGCAATGGATCAAGACCGAAGAACGGAAGCGGAGTATCGATATCGGCAAGGACCTGCTGGAGAAGGAACTGCGGAAGCACCAGTTGAGTGTGAGCCAACAAATGAAGACCGATTCCCTGCTCCGGGTGGCCCAGGAATTATCCTTACAAAAGGTCGAAGACCTGCTGGCCGGGATCGGCTTCGGCAAGATTTCGATTCACCAGGTCATTAATCGGATGGTGCCCAAAGGAGAGGCCGAGGAAAAGAAAGAACCTGAAACCATGGCCGTCCCCCAGCGGCGCCATGCTCCCAAGGAAAAGGGCGGGGTCTTGATTCGGGGGATTCAGGATGTGATGACCCGTTTTGCCAAATGTTGCACCCCTCTACCCGGCGATCCGGTGGTCGGATTCATTACCCGTGGAAGAGGGATTACCGTTCATGCCCGTTCTTGTCCCCAGGTGGTGGCCGAAGACCAGGATCGTCTGATCGAAGTTCAATGGGACACCTCGGTCCGAGCCCTCTATCCGGTCAAAATTGAGATTTGGTCCAACGATAAAAAAGGGATGCTGGCGGAGGTCAGTACGGCCATCACTTCGGCCGAGTCCAATATCTTAAAGGCCGATGCCATTACCACCACCGATAGGAAGGCCTTTTATCAGTTTTTGATCGAGGTCTCCGATACCCATCATCTGCAAACGGTCATATCCAACTTGAAAAAAATCAAAGGCATCATAAACGTAACCCGGTCTTATGAAAAAAGGGAGTAGGATTCCATCCGGAAACTTCGGATTTCCGGATGGAACCTACTCCCGTTAGCATAAGGCGGACAGCATAAGCCACTTTTCAAAGGGTTTTTTCTGAAAGCTGAAAGGCGATCGCTGACCGCACTCATCCGGGAAACTCTTTTCCGGATGAGCACTATTTCGCTCGGGTGACTTTCCCCGAACGCAGACAGCGGGTACAAATATTTAATCGCCTCACCGTTCCTTCATGCACGGTTTTGATGCGTTGAAGGTTGGGTTTCCAGCGTTTAAAGGTCTTGTTGTTGGCATGACTGACATTATGACCTACTTGGTGGCCTTTGCCGCAGATACTACATACTTGAGCCATGGGTACTCCTTTCAAATTCCAAAAAAAATAATAAAAAATTATAGGATTCCAGATTCCAGGATTCGAGGGTTCAAGGAAAAGCCCTCAGATCCCCATTCATCATTCAGCCTGCGGGGTAAAAACGAGGTTTTTCTTTAACGCCTCTTACTTGAACCCTTGACTCCTCGACCCCTTGAACCCTGAATTTCATCAAGCCCACTCAATGGGTGTATCCGGCTGCCTGCGGGGAATAATTTCTCCGATTAGAAATCCTTTTTCACCCAATCCTTCCAGACGGGAAATAATTTCCCGGACCTGGGATTCCGGGACGATGAGGATCAGGCCCAGGCCGTTGTTAAATACGTGGTGGATCTCTTTATCCGATACCCCCCCCAACCGCCGGAGCAGGGAAAAAACAGGGGGAATCTCCCAAGAATCTCGAACGATCCTGGCCTGGCACTGGGCCGGTAAGATGCGAGGGAGGTTGTCGGTAATTCCTCCGCCGGTGATATGGGCTATTCCCTTAACCGGATATTCTTGGATCAGGGAAAGAATAGACCGGACATAAATCCGGGTAGGTTTGAGCAGTTCCTCTCCCAGGGTCAGGCCCAGTTCCGGGATGACTTCTTTAGGATCGATCCGCAGGTCTTCAAAAAAGATCTTGCGGACCAGGGAATAGCCGTTGCTGTGCAGACCGCTGGAGGCCAAACCGATGATCCGGTCTCCCGGCTGGATTTTTGAGCCGTCTATGATTTTTTCTCTTTCCACGATCCCCACCACAAAACCGGCCAGATCGTATTCTCCCGCCGGATAGCAGCCGGGCATCTCGGCGGTTTCCCCCCCGATCAAGGCACAACCGGCCTGTTTGCAGCCGGCCACAACGCCCTCGATAATGGCCGTGGTCGTTTCCAGATCCAATCTTCCGGTAGCCAGATAATCCAGAAAGAAAAGCGGACGGGCCCCTTGAACGATAATGTCATTGACGCACATGGCCACCAGGTCGATGCCGATGGTATTGTGCCGCCCCAAAAGCTGGGCAATCTTCAACTTGGTCCCCACGCCATCGGTGGAGGAGACCAGGACCGGCTCCGAATAGGCGGAAGGATCCAGGCGGAACAGGCCGCTAAAGCCGCCGATGTCGGTGATGACCTCTGGAGAAAAGGTCTGACGGATCATGGGTTTTATCCGGTCGATAAAGGTATTCCCCAGATTGATATCCACGCCTGCTTTTTGGTATAAATCCATAAGGCCTTCTTCGGATCGGGCTGATCAGGGTCGCTGGGTCAGCCGGATAGATGGTTTAATTTTAAACAATAAAATTTATTATAGTTAAGTGAAAATGTCAATTAATAAAATAAGTTCATCTCGATATTGGTATTGATGGACCGTAAAAAGATAGAAAAATCCTATTTCGTCATCCCCGTGAAAACGGGAATCCAGTGTTTTTAATTGGTTAAGCCTGGCCCGGATTCCCGCCTGCGGGGAATGACGCATTTTTACGAATGCCTCATTAAAATAATTTTGGACCAATTTTATCTTTCTCAACTTACTTGATGAATCTTTAAGTTTTTCTCAAGATCACAAGCTTTAAATCCGGAAACGATAGTTATGGAGCACCAGCCTCCATCTTCGAAGGATCTCCCGGATCATTTGGAAATAGGCCTCGCCGCCCACAAGATAGGTTTCATTGTGATCGGCCGGGGGCTTGGATCTTATTATTTTTTTTACATCTCTTTCCTTTTTTGGTAAAGAGTATCAAAGAATCTTGATTCATCGATGACAATTTTTTTTGAGATTTCTTAAATTCAGACTCGCTATAGGAGGGGAAAAATGTTGGATGAAAAAATTAAGGTGCAAACCAGTTGCTGACATTGAGGCTATCGAGAAAACCCCTATCAAAGAAAGGCTTAAGGCTTTAAATACCTATGATTTGCTGAAGAACGGGGCGGCCATCAACCCTGAAGCCCCGGCCATCAGTTTTTTCCTCACCGGTGAGGGCTATGCCTCTCCCCAGAGGATCAGTTACCTGGATTTCATCTCTAAGATAACCCAGACGGCCAACCTTTTTCACGACCTGGGGGTGGGGCCCAAGGATGTTATCTCCTACCTCCTCCCCAATCTTCCGGAGACCCACTATGTGCTCTGGGGAGGCGAGGCCGCCGGGATCGTCAATCCCATCAATTCCCTTTTGGCCCCGGCGACCATCCGGGATATCTGTCAGGCCGCCGGCACCAAGGTCCTGGTGGCTCTGGGCGAGTTTCCGGGGGCGGACATCTGGGAGAAGGTCTCTCTGATCAGGAAAGATATTCCGGGACTCAAAGCGATTGTCCGGGTCATGGGACCGGGGGATGAAAAAGAGGGGATCTACAGCTTTGGAGAGCTTCTCCCCCGCTACCCGGGAGACCGACTCGTCTCGGGCCGGACCATCAACCCCGAAGACATCGGCCTCCATGTATCACACCGGCGGCACCACCGGAACACCCAAGCTGGCCCCCCACACCCACTATAATGAAGCGGTCATGGCCCAAATGATCGGGCATGGGAGCCGAGCTCTATGCCGGAGAAACGACCATGTGCGGTCTGCCCCTTTTTCATGTCAACGGCACCACGGTGACCGGATCGTTTCCGTTCTCCATCGGGGCCCACGTAGTGATCCTTTCGGCCCGGGGCTACCGGGATCCGACGGTGATGAAAAATTTTTACAAGATTGTCGAGCATTACCGGGCGGTGACCTTTTCCGCCGTGCCGACCATCCTGTCCGTGCTCTTAGACATCCCCAAAGGGGATGCGGACATCTCGTCGCTCCGCTATCTGGTCTGCGGGGCCGCCCCGCTCTCCGTCGAACTCTTCAAGCGGTTTGAGGCCCACAGCGGCATGAAAGATCATCGAGGGTTACGGCCTGACCGAAGGGACCTGTGCCTCCTGCATGAACCCTTTTCACGGCGAACGGAAGATCGGGTCCATCGGTCTGAGACTTCCTTATCAGGAGATGAAGGTCTTTATTACCGATGAAGAGGGCAAGTTCGTGCGGGAGGCGGAAACCGATGAGATCGGAGAAGTCTGTATCAAAGGCCCTAATGTATTTAAGGGCTATCTGGAAGAGGCCCACAACAAACGGATCTGGCCCCTTCCCGAATGGTTTAATACCGGGGACCTGGGGAGACAGGATAAGGACAGCTATTTCTGGCTCACCGGACGGAGAAAAGAACTCATCATCCGGGGAGGTCATAATATCGATCCGGCGATTATCGAAGAGCCTCTGTACAAACTTGCCGATGTGAAGATGGCGGCCGCCGTGGGAAGTCCCGACCCCTATGCCGGTGAAATCCCGGTGGCCTACGTGGAGTTGAAGGAAGGGGCAAAAATCACCGAAGCCGCGAGATCCTGGAATATCTGGGGAAAGAAGTGGGGGAACGGGCGGCCGTGCCCAAGCAGGTCTATATCATCCCCCAGATACCCCTGACGCCGGTAGGAAAGATCTTCAAACCGGCCCTCCGCTGGGAGAGCATCAAAAAGGTCTACCAGCAGGAACTTTCAGCCTTAAAAGAACTGACCGCCAAAATAGAAGTCCAGGTGAAAGAGGACAAGGTCCATGGATCGTTGGCCACCATCACCATCACTCCCGCCCCCGGTGTCTCGGAAGAGACCATTAAAGAAAAGACGGCGGGGATCCTGGCCCCTTATACCGTCCGCTATCAATTGGTTTTCGGATGATGGATGAATTTATTTTTTGAAACGATTGGAATCCGGGAGTCAGACAGGATAATATCCTTACTATTACGTCGTTCGGTCTGAATTCTGGCTCCTGGATTCTCAAATTACCAATAGCCTATCAGGCTTTTTGATATCGTTTCACCAACTCCTTATAAGTCTTCACCCCTTGATGGATTCGTTTTTTTTGATCATCCGACAAAGGTTTAACTATTTTGGCCGGGTTTCCGGCAACGACGACGTTGGCAGGGATATGAAAATTTTCTTTGACCACCGAGCCGGCGGCGATCATGACATGATCCTCGCAGGTTACGCCGGTCATCAGGATCGATCCCATGCCGATTAAGACATAGGAATTTATGGTGACATCATGCAGGATGGCCCCATGGCCGACGATGACCTTGCCGGCTATGGAGACCCCTTCCGTAAACCCTACATGGATGACCACATTGTCTTGAATACTCGTCCCCGGGCCGATTTGTATTTTGCCGAAATCACCCCGGAGCACGGCCCCGGGCCCGATAAAGCAATCCCCGCCTATTTCAACATCCCCGATGATGGATGCCTGAGGATGGACATAAGTGGATGGGTGGATCTTGGGAGTTTTGTTTTCAAAGGTATAAATCGCCATTTTTGTTTTTCTCAGACAGGATAAACAGGATCTTCCGGATTCATTTCTTTTAGCTTTCCGGAAGAAAGCTAAAAATAATATCCTGTAAATCCTGTCAGAATATTTTTATCAGGATTCAACCGTAATGCCGAAGGCGGCCCGCATCGCATTCAATCCTTCCTGCTGCATCGACCATTGTTTTCCCCCGAGCAGACCGCCGTCCACCACCAGGTTGTGGCCGTTGACAAAAGTCGATTCATCGGAAGCCAGAAAAACCGCCGCCATGGCGATATCCTCGGGAAGACCGGCCCGGCGGATCGGCTGGAAGCCCGCCAGGGCCTGTTTGACGGCCTCGGCCGTTTTTTCAGCCTCTTCGGTCGGCAGTCCCAGGGCCTTGCCGAAGATACCGGTGGCAATCCCTCCCGGGGAGATGCTGTTGACCCGGATGTTCTTCTCGCCCAATTCCATGGCCACGCATTTGGTCAGATGGATCACCGCGGCCTTGGCCGCCGAGTAGATCATGGAAGAAGAATATCCGGCCAGGACCCCGGCGACGCTGCCGTTATTGATGATGCTGCCCGAGCCCTGGGCCCGCATGACCGGGGCCACATGTTTCATGCCCAGCATGACCCCGCCCAGGAGGACCGACAGGGCGGCTTCATACTTGTCCCAAGGGATGGTCTCTATACTCCCTACCGGGGCCGGGCAGCCGGCATTATTAAAGAGACAATCCACCCTCCCGAACCGTTCAACGGCATAGGCGATCATGGTCTTTACATCGGCCTCCTTGGAGACATCGGTCTTTAAGAAATCGACCTTGGGGCCAAGGGCGTTGGCCAGCTCCCGCCCTTCCTTTTCCCTGCGGGCGGCGATGAGGACGTAAGCCCCCTCATCGGCAAAAACCTCCACGGTCCGTTTGCCGATACCGCTGGTTCCCCCGGTAATGATTGCCGTCTTCCCTCTGAGTCGTCCACTCATAATCTTTCTCCTTTCATAGCTTTTGGTTTTTCCCAAAAGGACTCGATTAAACCACAGCCCCTCCCTCTCTTTAAGGAATGGGGATTAATATTTCGAAGACTTCAATTTATTGTCGAATTTCCTATTCCCTATTCGGTATAAAGTCAATAAATTTCAAGCCCCTTTCACTGATTATCTTTAAATTGATACGGGCCTGGAACAGGGTATCATAGCGATGATTACCAACAACCTTTCCCGGATGGGCATCCAAGTCGTATTCGGATAAACAAAGAGTCCGGCGAAGGCAACTTAGACGAGAGTCAAAAACCAAGACCTTTTTCTTTTCGCCTTCCTGAAATGGAATCACCTGAAGTACTGGCTAAAAAAGAATCCGCTGTTCGTTGATGCGGGCAGGTCTCGGATTATGCCCGGACTTACGACGGCAAACCCTGGGAGTATCTTTTGATCCCCCACGATGCCGTTTCTGATAATATGACCTTGGCTTGGTTTGCCAGCCAATTTGCAGGGTAAAGTAAGATGGGGCGTTTTTGACGCCGACCGTACGCCTCAAGCCCCCATTTTTATAGAAATTTCAACAAAGAAGAAAAAATAATAATTGCAATGGATTCAATTAGTTTAGTCTGTTTATCCCTTCGGAACGACGCAAGGGAGACTCCCTGAAATAAATACCCTTTGACTTTATGGAATAAAGGCCTATCTTAAAATAATAAGCATTTCAGAATTTGCGTTTCAAGCAGGATGCGAAAATCTATATCTAACCCTCTCGTTCGTATTCGGACCGGAGGGTTTTTTTTGGAATTTTGTACAGGAACGCAGACACGTCAACAATTTAAAAAAGAAGAGGTAAAAAAATGGACTATAAAAAGGGCGAAATGGTAAAACACCCCACCATGCCGGAATGGGGGCTGGGGAAAGTATTGGAGGACAGCCGGGATTACAAGGTCCGCATATTCTTCACCGAGGATGGCCGGAAGACTCTCTCATTAAAACATGTTGAGCCGATAAAAATTTCCGGGAAAGAAGCCAGGCACCCGGTATTGGATCATTTGTGGATTAAGGATGACGGGGGAAGCAAGTACCAAAGCCTTAAAACATCAAAAGAAATGTTTTTAAGGGACTATCCCGATGGATTTTATGATCAGGCCTACCTGAACGGTGAAAGAAATGTTAAGGTAGCGGCCCATGAACTGGCCCTGAGTTTAATAGGCCCCGAGCAACTGGAGGCCTTACTGGGTCAAAAGGATTATGAGGAAATATGCAAGCGGGCACTGAGATTGGTGAACGCCACCAATCTGATCGTCCCCAGCGAAAAATTGGCCTTAAAGAATGGTCTGAAAGATTCGGAAAACATAAAGTTATTCTCCGAAAACCTTTATCAACTGTTATATGGGAAAGAGGGCGTGGAGGAGCGATTTATCTCGTTTGCCCGAACCCTGGAGGCAATCAAGGCGGCCAAGTGGACCACCCTGTCCTATTTTCTTTTCATTGTCTTCCCCGACAAATATATTTTTTTAAAGCCGATCGTTACCGAACTGGCCGCGGAAATATCCGCCTTTGAAATAAATTACCGTTCGGATTTGAATTGGCGGACTTATAAGTCCGTTCTGAATTTCTCCGAATACTTCCGGTCCGAGCTGAAGGATCTCAAACCAAGGGATATGATCGACATCCAATCGTTCATGTGGAGCATTGGGTCGAATAACTAATATTCTCGATTCTTGCCGGCAATCCTTAGATCCGGCCAGGGGGGAGGTTGGCGGGTCAATCGTTCGAGGGAATTTTCGTGCAGAACGTGCATAATTCTTAGGTGTCGCTCCGCCGCAATGAGCTTCAATAAAAAAAGGGGGGTGAATGGACATTCACCCCCCTTTTTGGTTTTTAGTGATTAACTAAAGGCTACAGGGTCGTTACATTGACTGCGGCCGGGCCTTTTTTGCCCTGCTCAATATCAAAGCTTACCCGCTGGCCTTCTTCCAAAGTTCTAAATCCCGCCATACTGATAGCTGAATGGTGGATAAAAACGTCTTTATCCTGACCGTCCACTTCAATAAAGCCAAAACCTTTGTTCTCGTTGAACCACTTTACTTTTCCTTCTGGCATAGTCCTATTCCTCTCTTGAATTATTTCTCAAGTTGGGATACGACTTGCCTAAAAAAAAGGCATCGAAGATAAATCCTCCGATGCCTGTACTCATCGAATTGTTCACCAACTTCGACCGTCATTCACACCGTACGGGGTCAATAACGGATTTCTTATTTATTAAGATAAGGCCTTTATTCAGATAAGTCAAGCTTTTTTCACAAGGCTTTGAGAGATCAAGTCGATTAAAAGGGGAAGGGAAGAGTGGGGGGGTCGGATTCTTTGATGAATTTTTATTTGTGGCGACTCCGGGGCAATTTTACCTTGGGACAATTTTCCGAAAAGTGTTTTCTGTCCGAACGATAGTAGAGGAGGCCACAAAAAAATCTCTCATACCAGCTTTCAGCCTTTTCAGCCGGATCGATTGACACGATCCTTTTTCCTCCTTCAGTTTCTTTTGTCTGCTTTCCCGAAATCCTTCCCGTTTCTTTTTCTTCTTTTTCCAACGGGTTCACCTCCAAATCAATAATAGGTTTTGAAGAGGTTTTTTCATGTTTCTTAATAAGACCCTGAAGGTTTAAAAAGATTAAAAATAACTCCCAATAAACAATCGGAAAATAAATAGGGCGGACGCCGTATTTTGATCAATAGTTAACCGTATTTATCCGGGCCTTTTTGAGATCTGCAGCTTGGATTCTACTTTCCAGGACTCTCGGGCATAAATGTCCTTTTTTTTGATCAAGAGCCATTGGTTCCCCTTGCCCCTCCCTTTCAGGCGGACCAGGGCAAACTCGCCTTTCAGAGTCCGGCCACGGAGAATAAAGGCTAATTTGTCTTCCGTCCTTTCCAAAAGCTCGTACGGGCCGCTGTCCCAGATGACCACCGGCCCGGCCCCGACCATTCCTTTGGGGATAATCCCTTCAAAATCGATGTAGGACAGGGGATGGTCTTCGACCATCAGGGCCAGGCGTTTTTCCGCCGGGTTCAGGGAGGGGCCTTTGGGCACGGCCCAGGAACGAAGGACCCCGTCGAGTTCCAGCCGGAAATCGAAATGCAAATGGGTGGCATGGTGTTCATGGACGACGAAACGGGGGCTCATGATTACCCCAATTTATTGTGATAAGCCGGCGGTCGCTTTTCCAGGAAGGCCTTCATCCCTTCGCGGGGTTCCTGGGTCAGAAAACATTCCCGAAAGGCCCTGATACCCGTCGTAATCGATTCGCTGAGGTTCAGCTCCATCCATTGGGCAACCAGTTTTTTTTGAAGGATCATAGCCGTAGGTCCGTTTTGCAGGACCTTTTCCGCCCATTGCCGGGTAGCTTCTTTCAACGTTTCCCGGGGGACCCTTTTGTTGATCAAACCGATGCGCTCGGCTTCTTCTGCGTCGATCATTTCGCCGGTATAGACCAACTCGGCGGCCCGGCCAAGGCCGATCAGACGGGGAAGAAGGGATGCTTCGATCACCGAAGGGATGCCCACCCGGACTTCGGGCATGCCAAAGCGGGCATTATTCGAGGCCAGGCGTAAATCGCAGGAAACCGCCATTTCCAGGCCGCCCCCGAGGGCAAACCCGTTGATGGAGGCAATGACGATCTGTTCTGCCTGACGGATAGCCAGGAAACAGCGGTGCAGGTCGGTGATGAACCGCTCGGCCTCTTCCGGACCCAACTCCATCATGGCCCGCACATCCACTCCGCCGACGAAAGCCAGGTCCCCGCCGCCGGTCAGGATAATAAGGCGGATGTTTTTGTTGGCGCTCCAAGTTTTAACCGTTTCAGTCAGGTTCAGAATCAATTCATGGGTGAGGGTATTTAAAAATCGGGGGCGGTTGATGGTAATCGTAACCATCGGGCCTTCCCGGTCAATTAAAATCATGAGCCACCTTTATGAACGGATAGTATTATTAAGTGTCTCATAATAATGTCGACATAAGCCCCCTCTCCCTCGCCCTCTCCCACCAGGGGAGAGGGAACCACATTAACTTCCTCCCCCTTGATGGGGGATAGAGGTGGGGGTGTTACCTGTCAAGACTATCCTGAGACCGTTAATAACTTGGATGAAAGAAATATTAATGAGCAATAAGATGGAGGTCAAGGAGAAAGATGGGAACGCCTTATTATTTCTCCCCGTAAATAAGGCTGATGGTCCCGACCATAAAGGGCAATTTCAGGACCTTTGGGATAAAGGGGGCTTCGCGGGTCTTGACAAAGCCAACCTTCTCGATCCCCCAACTTTTGATAGTCGTCATCAATTCATCCGGGTCACCGAAGACGCTCTTAAAGAGGAAGAGATCCTGAAAGGTAAATCGCCCCCCTTTCTTGACCACCCGTAAGGCCTCCCGGATGACTTCCCGCTTGTCTTTAACATCGCCTACTTCATGAAAGACCAGATTGCTCACGGCGGCATTAAAATATTCGTCTTCAAAGGGCAATCGGGCCGCACTGGCTTTTTGAAAGGAAACCCGTTTTTCCACTCCGGCCAGTCTGGCGTTCTTTTCACAGACCTTCTTGGAGTAGTCCCATTTTTTCCCCCAATAATCGATGCCGATGATTCGTGCCCCCGAATATTCTTGGGCCAACTTGATGGTCAACGGGGCATTTCCGCAGCCGATATCCAGTGCCCGGCCTTCTCCGTTCCAATCAAGATGAGACATGACCAGGTCCAGGATCTGATCTTGCACATTTCCACCCCGCGGAGAAAACAGGTGCCGGGCATAGGCAAAGTACATGGCAATAATGAAAAACAAAATGGAAGGTATTATGGCCGGCTTAAAGAAAGATGCCGTTATCAAAAAGGCTAAGGCTGTTACCCCCGGCGCATAAATAAACTTTTTCGATACCCAATTTTCATAATTGGGTGTTTCGAGGGCCGATTCACTCAAATCCATGGCGACCTTTCCTGACTCGGAGGGGCATGGGCCATTATTGACGGAGACACCCTTCAACCTTCTTTGATGATCTCGCCCGTCAGGTTGTCCACGATAACCGGACTTTCGTAGTAGGTCACCGACGGCTCCGACCCATATTTTCCCAGGATGAATTTTCGCCATTCCGCGGTGTAGAGCTGTTCCGCCTGCTCTCGGGATTTCCACAAATATACCCCGCCGGCGGTTTGACCATCCATGGAGAGGAGGTAATATTTTCGCAGGAGTCCCGGGACTTCACGGTATTTCGGGGCCGTGCTTAAAAAGATTTCCTGGCCTTTCTCCCGATTAATGGGTTGGGGGAGCTTGAATTGAACGATGGCGGTAATCATGCTTCCATCCTCCTTTTTTAAATTGGTATTAGCTGTTTACTTATAGGGATACGCAAAGTCGGACCCATTGTCAACATGGATTCCTTACTGGTATTTTTTTGTTGACTAAAAATGATCGGTTGCGATAGTATGGTTTTCAACATCAAGGTACCACTATTGGTTTAAAAGGGAAGACGGTTTAAGCCGTCACGGTCCCGCCGCTGTATCCGGGGACGAAATCCGCAAGAGCCACTGTTTATCTTCAGGTAAACGGGAAGGCGTGGAAAGTAGGAAGATCCGGAAGTCAGAAGACCTGCCTTTATGGATGAATCCCCAAAAGCGTTGGACACGGGGGGATTCGACTTAATGGATCAAGTAAGCTGGGTGCCATCCTTAAGTTCAGAAATTGAACTTAAGGATTTTTTATTTTGGACCCTAAGCTAAATCCCCAATCCCGCCTGACCCTCATTACCGGCCCGGCCCGCAGCGGTAAGACCAGCTTGGCCGTCAAGTGGGCTACCACCTTTCCCCAACCCCGGGCCTATATTGCCACCGCCCAAAATCTGGACGAGGAAATGAATGATCGCATCCGCAAGCACCAGGAAGAAAGAAAATCGGACTTTCTGACCTTTGAAGAACCCCTCGCCTTAACCTCCCAGCTTGAAAAAATAGGGGAACGTTTCTCGATTGTCATCGTGGATTGTCTGACCTTGTGGCTGAGCAATTTGTTGGGTGAGAGCGGGGGAGGATGGCCGAGGGTATTCGGCAAACGACGGCTGACTTTTTGGCCCTATTAAAGAAGCTGGAAACACCGGTGATCCTCATCGGCAATGAAGTGGGCTGGGGGATCGTTCCCGATAATCCCTTGGCCCGGACCTTTCGGGATGTCAGCGGCAGGCTCAAGCAGGAGATTGCCCAAATAGCCGATCAGGTCATTTTGATGGTGGCCGGGATTCCTATGATGGTCAAAGGGAAATAGATGAACTCTTTTTTATTGGCTTTCCGGTTCCTGACCATTATTCCTTGGGGACATGGCCAAGAAATAAATTCCGATTCCGTGGCGGCCGCCGGTAAATATTATCCCTTGGTGGGTTCTGGCTATCGGAGGATTGCTCTGGGTTTTCTTTTATGGGGTCAATCTTATTTTCCCCACCCCGGTTTCTACCGGATTGTTAGTAGCCTTTTGGGTGGTCCTGACCGGGGCCTTGCATCTGGACGGTCTGGCCGACTGCTTAGACGGCCTTTACGGCGGGACCAATCCGGAAAAACGTTTGAATATCATGAAGGATGTTCATCTTGGGACCATGGGGATCGTCGGGCTGATAGCGATTCTGGGGATCAAATATTTGGCCCTGAAAGAAATCCTGTCTTTTCCATCCTTGTGGCTGTGGATCATCCTCATACCCATGCTCAGCCGCTGGACCCCGATTTTCCTGTCCTTCTTATTCCCTTATGCCCGGCCGTCGGGCGGTCTGGGGCAGGCCCTGGTTGAAGGCACGGGGAAAAAGGAATTCTTTTGGGCCACCCTTTTGGCTTGGGGTCCGGCCCTGGCCATAGCCAAGTTTTATGGGCTGGGATTGATCTTGATCGTCCTGGCTTGGGGTTTGATCTGCGGTTGGTATTTCCTTAAAAAATTGGGAGGCATCACCGGAGACGTGATGGGGGCGGTCATAGAATCTACTGAGGTTTGGGGAATGCTTTATGTATTAGGAGTGACCACTCATGTCTGATCAAAAAAAACCGACCCGTCTTTTTTTAGTCCGTCATGGAGAAGTGGTCAGTCAAGGGCAAGGGAAATTTCTGGGCTTTACCGATCTGGGGTTGAGCAATCGGGGGAAAAGACAGATCCAGTCCCTGGCCGAATATTTAAAAGAGTGTTTCCCTGGATCAGGCTTATGCCAGCGATCTGAAGCGGGCCGTTGATTCGGCCCGGTCGATCTGCCAGGGCCGGTCGATCAAGCCGGTTACCCGTCCGGCCTTTCGGGAAATGAATATGGGTGATTGGGACGGAAAATCCTGGGAGGAGGTCAAGAAAGAAGAACCCGGAAATCAAATCCCTCTTTTTTTATGACCTGAAAAATTTTTATTTTCCGGGCGGAGAAAACTGGACCCAATTTCGTGGCCGGGTCTTAAAGGGCCTGAAAATCCTGCTTAAGGAAAACCAGGGGAAGGATATCCTTTTAGTGGCCCATGCCGGGGTCAATCGCATCATCCTGGCCCGGGCCCTGGGGCTGCGTTTTAAAAATATGTTTTTTATGGACCAGGGCTATGCCTGCTTGAATATTATCGAGTGCTACGGGAATAGTTTTAAGGTGACCCTGATGAATGGGATATTTTATAAGGCATAGCCGGACTGATGGATACTGGATACTGGATACCGGATTCAGGATATAAATAAAAATGCAACGTGCAAGATCCTGTACAGAATGGCTGATGAAGAATTTATTCAGCCGATTTGAAAAGATCTTATCCAGATCCAGATCCAGAATCCAGTATCCAGCATCGTTTCGCCAGGAATGATTGAGCTTGATTTTGGGAAAAGACAGATAGAATAGGTACAGATATGATAAACCACGGACATGGTGGGAATATAAAAGAATTAGCCGAATCGGCCGGGGTTGAAGGCCAAAGACCTGCTGGATTTTTCGGCCAACATAAATCCCCTGGGGCCGCCGCAGTGGCTTCGCCCTTTGATCAATTCTCAAATAGAATCCCTGATCCACTATCCTGACCCCGCTTGCTCTGAGCTGACCGGCGCCATTGCCCATCACTATCAGGTAAAAGAGGAGGAAGTCCTTATCGGGAATGGATCGACGGAATTGATTTACCAAATCCCCCGGGCCTTAGACCTCCCTCGGGCCGTGATTGCCATTCCCTTCTTACCGGGATTATGTTCAGGCCGCCGAACAATCCGGTATGACCGTAGAAAAAATTGTTTTAAGAGAAGAGGACGACTTCCGTCCGGATCTTGCCCTGCTGGAAGCCCGACTCAAAGATCGATGGCCTGGTTATTTTAGGCCAACCCAACAATCCGACCGGAATAACCGTGGAAGCCAAGGCCATACGCCGGATGGCCCAAAGACATCCTTCTTCTTGGTTTGTGATCGATGAGGCCTTTGCCGATTTTATCGAGGGCCTGGATAGCTTGACCAGGGACCGCCCTTCAAATGTGATTGTCCTTAGATCATTTACCAAATTTTTTGCCATCCCCGGTTTAAGATTGGGCTGGGCCCTGGCCGATCCTGAAATAGCCAAAAAGGTGCGCGCTGTCTTGCCGCCCTGGTCGGTCAATACCCTGGCCCAAAAAGTGGGCGAGGCGGCCTTAAGCGACAGGACCTACGCGGAGCAGACCAGGGCCCTGGTAAAAAAATTGCGGGAGGACTTGCGGCTGACTCTCGAAGGCCTGCCCGGGCTGAAAGTCTATCCGGGAGAGTCCAATTTCCTGCTGATTCGAATCGACCTTAAGAATATAAGTGCTCCCCAATTGGCCTCCCAATTACTGACTCAAGGAATAGCCATCCGGGTTTGTGAAAACTTTGAAGGATTGGACAGCCGTTTTTTTCGGCTGGCCGTCAGGACTGCCGAAGAAAATGATCGACTCGGTCAAGCCCTTGCCCTGGCCTTGACCGGTAAACCGAAAACCCAAAAGACCAAAAGAAAAATCCCGGCTGTCATGTTCCAGGGGACCAGTTCCAATGCCGGGAAAAGTATCCTGACCACGGCCCTGTGCCGGATTTTGCTTCAGGACGGCTATCGGGTGGCGCCCTTTAAATCCCAGAATATGTCCTTGAATTCTTTTGTCACCCGTCAGGGGGGTGAAATGGGACGGGCCCAGGTGGTTCAGGCCCAGGCCTGCCGTCTGGAGCCCGATGTGCGGATGAATCCCATCCTGCTTAAACCCAACAAAGATACCGGCTCCCAGGTGATCATTTTAGGTCAACCGGTGGGGAATATGGATGTGGACCAATACATCGAATATAAACCCCAGGCCTTTCAAAAGGCGCGGGAGGCTTATGATGCCCTGGCCGGGGAATATGAAGTGATCGTTTTGGAAGGGGCCGGCAGCCCGGCCGAGGTCAACTTAAAGCACCATGATATCGTCAACATGAAGATGGCCGAATATGCCAATGCCCCGGTGCTGCTGGTGGGGGATATCGACCGGGGCGGGGTCTTCGCCTCTTTTTTAGGCACCTGGGAGATCCTGTCCCCCTGGGAACGAAAGCTGTTGGCTGGTTTTGTCATCAATCGTTTTCGTGGAGAAGAGTCTCTGCTCGGCCCGGCGATTCAATTTACCAGGCATTGCACCGACCGGCCTGTATGGGGAGTTGTCCCCCACATTCCGAGACCTGGGTTTGCCGGAGGAGGATTCGGTGAGTTTTAAAGACGGTCTTTTCGACGCCCATACCTCCAAGGAAGAAGGGATTGAAATCGCCGTTATCGATCTGCCCCACATCTCTAATTTCACCGATTTCGATTCCTTCCGGGTTGAACCGGATGTGCGTTTAAGGATCGTTCGCTCAGCCGAAGACCTGGATCATCCTGATGCCCTGATCCTTCCGGGAAGCAAAAATGACCTTAGGGGATTTGTTGTTTCTGCGAAAAGTGTGGATTGGACCGAAAGATAGCGGAATTGGCCGAAGAAGGCCGGACAGAGGTCATCGGGGTTTGCGGGGGCTTCCAGATTTTAGGACAGGAAATCGCTGACCCGCACAGAATTGAATCGGATGGTCAAACCCTTTCCGGCCTGGGACTTTTGCCGATTAAAACCATCATGG
>CAVYLJ010000053.1:0-64472 GCA_963769305.1 uncultured delta proteobacterium
GCTTGAACCGCTAAGGCGCGAAGGACGCAAAGGGGGCGCGAAGGATAACACTTTTTTCGGATCGGGACGAACGATCCGAAAAAGAACCTCGGCCTATCGGCGTTTCTTACCTTGGCGTACTTGGCTTCTTGAGCGTAGCGGGCGGTTGGGGGAAAACCTTGAACCGCTAAGGCGCTAAGGGCGCAATGGGGGCGCAAAGTTAGGCATCTTTTTTTGGTTTGAATCTTTGAGGGGAAGATGTTCCCAGGGGAAAAGGGTCGGCTGATAATGCTCAAAGGGCCAAACTCAATTGAAGCGCTCGATTGACTTCCTGCATTTTTTCCTGATTGATTTTGCCGAGCTTCTTTTTCAAACGCTCTTTCGAGACAGTTAGAATTTGTCCGGTTTTTATGATCGAAGGTTTGTTCAACCCTCCCTCAGGGGGATCCAGGAAAACATTCATAGGATATAATCGTATCGTTGTAGAAATGGCAGCCACAATGGTCGTGGAGGCGTGTTCATTCCCGATATCATTTTGGATGACCAACGCCGGCCGTTCCCCGGCCTGCTCGCTTCCTCGAGCCGGGTTCCAGTTGACCAGCCAAATTTCTCCTCTGTGGGGGAAACCCTTCATTAGAGGACCTCTCTTTGAGCAGCCAACGCGACTTCAGCCATCTCCCGATCTTCCTCAGCCATTTCCTTGTATCCCTTGGCCATTAGGGCTTCGGTATTCTCTTTTAACCAAAGGGTTAATGCTTCTTGGGCTAATTGGCTCCTTGCCACTTGAAAACGCCGAGAAGCTTGATCAACCGCCTCGTATAAACTTTCATCAATGGTGATGCTCATTTTTTTCTTAGTTTTCATGATCCACTCCGATAATCATACTTTTTATCGGATTTTATGGCATATAATAGATCTTGTCAATGGATATTACTGATTGATCTGGTCTATCCGGTCTGAACGATGTGCCTGCCGATTTCTATTAAAACCATAAACCTAATTTGAACCGCTAAGGCGCGAAGGGCGCAAAGGGGGCGCGAAGTTAGGCCTCTTTTTTTGGTTTGAATCTTTGAGGGGAAGATTCAAACCAACCGGCTCAGCCTGCGGCGGCTGATCTGGTTAGGATAAAGAATTTTTTGGCACGGATGAATTTAGATCATAGTTCATAGCTGATAGCTCATTGGAAACCCAGGAATACATTTTAGGCACGGGTCCGGATGGGCCGGACACGCGGATGGACACGGTTACTGCCGTCCACCCATGGATAGAATTCTTTTCAAGGCTACTTGATAAACCTCCAAGTCTTCTCTCTTGTCGATTGCAATCACCTTGATAACATTTTCAATTTCCTTATAAACAATCCTAATGCGCTTCTTGTCGGCGTACAACTTAAAATATCCTTCGATGTTTATTCCAGCTTTAATAAGTCTTCAAGATTTACTGTTGATTCACTGTCTTTGCGTTCTTCAATGATCCCGGCCAGGTAGACATGTTCAAGAATATCTTTTGCTTTCTCCGTCCGTTCCCACTCATCGAAAGGTATAATTGCCGCAGTCCTCTTGCCTTGTTTATCTGTGATAAATTGTATTTCCATTATCAGTCTCCATCTAATAAAATGGTGTTTTGTTTGCTTTAGATCTTTATGCAGTGTTTCATAATAAGAGTATCATGAAAGGGTAAGGGAATCAAAAACTTTATTGTAGAGGGGGACGTTAGCTGAGAGAGTAAAAAAAAATTTTGGCACGGGTCCGGATGGGCCGGACACGCGGATGACACGGCCAACTGGCATAGAGCAAAGGGCAGAGAGCAATCTCGTCTATCTGGTTTGTTGGGTTGCTTGGGTTCATTGGGTTTGTCGGGTTGTTCCGGGGAAAGACGGTATGGTCAGGGGTGAACCTTAGGCTGCTTGGAGTTTTTTATCCATCTGTTTAATGACGTCTTTAAATAGTTGGGAGGCTTGAAAAACCTTAACCCCGATCAGGTTACCGGCCTTGTCTAATTCCATATTTACGTTCGGACTAAGCTCCACTACTTCCTCTTCCTGTCCTTCCCTGCCCAGATACAAGATATCCTCTCGATCATCATAAAAAATCTTAAATCCTTCCATTACAGACTCCTCCATCTACCGCTGGTTAGCTGTCTCTCGCCCGCTCCCGCCGGTCGCTCAAGCGCGCAGAGTGGAATTGAACCGCGAAGGCGCTAAGGTCGCAAAGGGGGCGCTAAGTTAGACCTCTATTTTTGGTTTGAATCTTTGAGGGGAAGATTCAAACCAACCGGCTCAGCCTGCGGCGGCTGATCTGGTTATGATTAAGAAATTTTTGGCACGGGTCCGGGTGGGCCGGACACACGGATGACACGGATACTGCCGTTATGATAAAAACAAAACAAAGACTTTTTTAGCCGCGGGGCTTCCGGTTCTCAACTGTTGATTTATAGGGGAGCGGTTCCAGGGATAGCGAACCGGATAAGGCCTCAAATTCCGGGTCTTTGTGCATAAGAATGGCATCATGGCGAATGCATAGGCTGCGATGACAGCATCGGCCAGCGAAATGCGGTGAAAAGCTTTCAACCTGGCGGCGGTCAACAAGGTCGCCTCATCCATGTCATAGAGAATTTTCACCTTCAGTTGCTTGATCAAGGCAAATCGTTTGTCCGCTTCCGACTGCCCTTCCTCTTGCAGAGTGATGTAAACCATCTCCAGCAACACCGGCCAGGGCAAAAGGGTTTCCTTCTGTTTTAACGCTTTTTCAACACGGTCCGCACCCTCTTCATCCTCAATAAAAGAGAGCAGCGCCGAGGTATCAAGAAGATAGACGCCCGTCATCGGTTTCATCTGATAAAGGCCGTTTCCCGCTTTCAGGGCCGTTTTTCACGATCACGATCTCTTCGGCGTTCATTTAATAACCTTTCGGTCAATTTCTTTCCCCGCCCTCGCCCCCGAAGGGTTTGCAGCGGGTCGGAGATGACCGGAACAACTTTTATCGTCTCCCCGTCATCCAGCCAAACCAAATGAGCACCGTTGTCTATCCGATACCGTCTACGGATAGCGGCGGGGATGACAGTCTGCCCGCGCTTTGTAACAGCCGTTTCCATAAATAACCTCTTCTTTAAATTTTATTTTATTTTACAAGTCATTTGATACTTTTACAAGTCATTTTTTGATTAGGACGGTGAAGAGGCTGGCACTCATGAACCAGCGGGGCTTGGGGATCAAATCTTTATCCTTTACATTGCTTAACGGAGCTATCAGCAGGCGATTTTTTGAGACCGACGGTCCGCCGGGGGCGGAATAAAAAAGGGCAAAAGCCAAGGGCTTCTTCTTGGCACGGGTCCGGCAGGGCCGGACACGCGGATTGCACGGTTCTTTTTCAAAATCAAGGCTGCCTCTCGCTCGCTTCCGCCGGTCGCTCAAGCGCGCAGAGTGGGACTGAACCGCGAAGGCGCGAAGGCAATAACAATCGCTCCGGATTCCAAATCCCGGCTATGCCGATCCATGACATCATGCAAAAGCTTTATTCTCTCAAAGCGCGGCAAGTTTTCCAAACGTAGGACACCACAATGAGGCTTACCTTGTCGCCATATCATTTCCTCGAAATCGTTATCGGTCGTAATAATAATCCGGTGTTCCTTTATGGCCCAATTCAAAATCTCATTGTCACTCATCTTGGGGTCCTTCTGACCGACTTCGACTATGTCATGCCCCTGGTGAACCAACCATTGAGCCACAACCCCACTTGCGTTAACATCCAACAAGAAGTTCATGAAGATTAGCCAACTGCGACACGATCAAAAACATCTTCTCGGGCAACCATATGATGCGCATAGAGCAAAACAGCACGGAAATCATCCGGCTCCAGTTGGGGATAGTCTTGAAGGATCTCTTCTTGTGTTGCTCCTTTGGCCAATAGCTCCAATATCATTTCGACAGATATCCTCAGACCTCGAATAAGAGGTTTTCCACAAAGAACCTCCTTATTAAAGGTGATACGATTTAATAGATCCTGCATTGTTGCCCTCCCAAAATATTTATTATTATTTGAAAGTTTATAGGGGTACAACCAAATTGTCAAGGAAGGCTTCTTATTGGCACGGGTCCGGATGGGCCGGACACGCGGATGGGCACGGTTACTTCTTTCAAAACGCCATCCCGCTCTTAGCAGGATGGAGGACGGGATACTCAATTGGGCCTTAACTTGTGAACATAAATGACTAATTGCAGGCGGTCCGTCAGACCGGTTTTTTTAAAAATATCGGTTGCAATGGGACTTAACCGTCTGTTCGCTGACCTGAAGTTCCTGGGCAATCTCTTTATTTCGGAACCCGCGGCAGAGAAGGGAAATGACCTTTTCCTCCGCACTGGTAAATCGAACCGCCGGTACGGAGGGGGCGTGTTTATTGGACAGGAGGGAGCTCAAGGTCTTGCGGTTAAACCAGAGCTCCCCGGAAGAAACGGCTTTAAGTGCCTTCGTGAGGGACGAGATCTCCTCACCCTGGGGAAGAATCCCCACCAGGCCTTTTTCAATCAGGTCGGAAACTTGGCTCTCGTCCAGGTCCCGCAAATTTCCATGGTCCAGGATCAGCAGTTTTATCCCGTCAGTGAATAAAATTTCCTCCTCGTTGGCCTCGAAAATGGGGGAACTAACGATAAGAATATGGGGATTCAATTTGAGGACTTCCGTTAAATCCCTTGTCTCGGTAAAGATCCCGATAACCTTCAATTCCGGGTTTTCTTCGATGATTTTTTTCAGGGCCTCGCCCACGAGGTAGCAGCAACTGCCGATGGCAATTTTGATGGACATGATGTCAGCCTTAGTACGAAAATAAAGTTCGGAGTTAAGAGTTCGGAGTTCGGAGAACCCTATTTTCATACTTCGTGGTGCCCCACAGGGCATGGGGTTCAATAAGAAATAAAATTTTTGGCACGGATTTCACGGATAGACACGGCATGGCAAATTGATTGTCCATCAATCCTGTAAAGCATGATTGAGGGAGCCAAAAAAGCAGTAACCGTGTGATCCTGTGTGTCCGGCTCGGCCGGACCCGTGCCAAAAAAGTTTTTTGCGTCTTAACTTGTACACCACAACCTATTTTCATGCTTCGTCGGTGCCCGCTCGGGTGGACATGAGGGTTTAGTCTTTCTTTGTCCTGTCTCGTCCCAGTTATCAAGTGACCAAAGGGAACGGGCGGTTAAACCTATTTTATCCAACAAAACGATTCGTCTGTGATCAACTCATTGGGAGAAGAACCTTGTTGTTAACGGCTAAAGCCGTTTATAGATGAACTTCGGGATGTAGAATCGCCGTTTGTTGAAAACCACCCCCAGAATATTCCCTCCGTTCTTTTCGATCTGCTCTTTGGCCCGCTCTGCCGCCGGCCCCCGGGTACGCTCGGCCTCCAGGACCAGGACTACCCCGTCGGCATGGCGGCAAAAGGCCAGGCCGGCAGCGGAGGTCGAAAGGGCCGGGGTATTGATCACCACCAGGTCGAAGGTTTTCTTCAGGTCTCCCCAGACCGAGGCGCCTTTTTCGGATTGAAGGAAATGGATCATAATATTTTCATTTCGGGCCACAAAGGCGGCCGTCAGCCCGGCATCATTGAAGGGGCCGATGGCTGTTTTGGCCTCATCCCCGTGCGGAACCGTTTCCGCCAGGGTGATCCCCAGATATGGGGAAGAATTGTTAACGGATTCTTCGGTCAGATCCCCTTCCAGGAAGAGGACCTTCTTCCCCAGCCAGGAGGCGGCATAACGGGCAAAATTCCGGGCCACGGTCGTGGTCCCTTCTCCGGGTTGGGTACCGATGAATTGGATGATCTTCTTCCGCTCCTGGCTCAGCCGGGACTCGATGTTCTGGTACAAGGTAGTCATCTCAACCTCATCCTCCAACCAGAGGCCGGTGAGTGAATCAGGCTCCGGCCGGGTTTCCTGCAAGGGCGGTCTGATTGGTGTTTGGATTGGCGATTCCGGTGGCGGGGGGAGGGAAACCCTATCCTGGGCCCCGGTCTGCATCTCCAGTTTGCTTCGGACTTTCTGGGCCTGCTTCATGGCCTGGTAAATTTTACCCATTATCTTTCCTATCCCTCCTGTTAAAGTTTCGTTGGTGCGGGTTTCTGATTTTCTGAATTCCGGAATCGTCGGCGGACGCCTGATCCGGGGCAGGGAAGACCAGCTTCTGACCCGGATGGATCGTCAGGTCTTCTTTGATCTGGGGGTTATACCGACGCACCAGATCCCACAGGACCATCCGATTAACCCCATAAACTTCCATGACCATTTGGGAGAGGTTTTGGCCTTCCCGGACAATCCGGGTCTGGGGGAAAGTTTTTTTATCCTCTATCGGCTCCCTGGCCGGTTTATCGACGGCTGAGGTTGGCGGCTCAGTTTTTGCCGGGGGTGCAACGGAAACCGAACTATTTTTTGAAAGTCCGGTCTCCAGTCGGAGTATCGAATTCTTGGGTTTCGAATCGGGCCATTGAAAATATCCCACCAGAACGGACAGGGCCAGCAGGACAGCGGCAAAGGCCGGTATGGCCCAATGTCGCCGGAAGTTTCTTCGACCGCCCTCCAGATCGCCGGATACTTCCCTGACCACCTTTGGGGTCACTGGTTTTTGGTTGTAGCCGTACCCGGTGACCAGGGCATTGTCGCAAAGGATGTTGATGACCCGGGGAATGCCTCTGGCCCGGCGGATGATTTCATTCAGGGCTCCCGGGGTAAAGATGGATTCCACCCGGCCGCCGGCTTTGTTGATCCGGAATTTTATATAATCCAGGCTTTCCTGGCGGGTCAGGGGGGCCAGAGTGGCCTTCACGGCGATCCTCTGCCTGAGCTGGCGCAGATCATGAAGGTCCAGCTTTTTCTCCAGCTCGGGCTGGCCGACCAGGGCGATCTGGATCAGCTTTTCCGTCGGTGTCTCCAGGTTGGAAATCAGCCGCAGCCCTTCCAGGGTCTCTTTCGGCATGACCTGGGCGTCATCCAGGAGCAGGATGACACTGCGTCCCGAGGCATATTCTTTGATCAGGGCCTGGTAAAGGTGATCCAGGAAGACCTGGGGATCATCCCCGCCGGTGTCCAGGTCCATTTCCCGAGTCAAGGCACGGAGCAGCTCGATAAAGGTCAGTCGGCTGTTGAAGAGGTAAATGATCTTTTCTTTCGGGTTGTTTCTCCGCTTCAGAAACTCATGGAGCAGGGTCGTTTTTCCCAGGCCTACTTCGCCAATAAGGGCCATTAAACCCTTTCCCTCTTCGACGCCATAGTTCAGGGTGGCCAGGGCCTCCTGGTGGCTGGGGCTCAGGTATAGAAATTCCGGGTTAGGGGTAATCTGAAAAGGCTTTTCCCGGAGATGATAGAATTCTAAGTACATGTTTTTTTAAAAAGGATTCCAGGGTTCAAGGATTCCAGGGTTCGAGGGTCCAAGGGTTTTACTTCCTTGCCTTTCACTTGAATCCTTGACCCCTCGACCCCTTGAATCCTATTCTTTATACGATATGGTCACCAGCACCGGCAGCCCCAGGCGCTGCTCCACGCTGCCGGGGGTGGAAAATCCCTGGCCGGTGTATTCGGACAAGAAGGCGAACCCCAGCCCGGAGACGGCCCCCAGGATGATGCTCAAGCAGGATATTCAGGGCCTTTTTCGGCTTGACCGGCCTGGAGGGGACCACGGCGGCCTGGATGACGCTGATGTTGGCCAGCTTCTGGCGGTTCATCTCGTCGGAGATCCGGGCCTCCTCCTTCTTCTCCTGGTAGGTCTTGTAATTCATTTCGTTGGTGCTGACCTCCCGATTCAGGTCCTTAAGCTCCTTTCCCTGGAGGTCCAGGGTCTTGATCTCCATGTCCAGGTGGCCGATCTGTGCCTGGAGTGTGGCGGCCTTGGTCCGCAGGGAGGCCTCCTCGGCCTCGGCCGTTGATGGCCTCCTTCTCCGCCTCCTGATAGACCGGGTTGCCGGTTTTCACCTTGCCGCCGATGGTCTCTTCCTGCTCCTTCAGGAAGTCCCTGATGATCTGGATCTCCTTGCGCACGTTGATTAGAAGCCGGTTGGTGTCCGGGTATTTGGAGGCCAGGTCCTGCTCGCTCAACTGCAGGGTGAGCAGCTTGGCCCGGGCCTCGACGATGATTTTGTCCCGCTCCGTCTGGGTGTAGTAGTCCTTGTCGGCCAGGATTTTTTTCATCTGGCCCCGCAGGGAGGCCAGTTTTTTACCCAGTTCGTCGATTCGGTTCAGGGTGCTCTTGAGGGAGGTGTCCAGCTCCGTCCGTTGTTTCAGGAGCAGGCTCCGCTGCTCGTCCAGGGAGAAGACCCGGTTCTTCTGCTTGAAGTCTTCCAGGCGGTTTTCCGAGTTTTTAAGTTCCTGGTCATACAGGTTCGTCTGGCTTTCGAGAAAGTTCGATTCCGTCCCGCCGTAGACCTGAAGGTGCTTTTCCTTGAAAAAGTCCACCAGGAGGTTGACGGCCCGGGCGGCCACCTTCGGGTCCTTGTGCTGAAAGGAGACCTCGATGACGCTGGACTTCTTGACCCCCTCGGCCGACAGCTTCTTCTGGAAGGTGATGACCGCGGCCTCCATGGGCGTCATCCGGGAAGGGGGATTCTTCACCAGGTCGGGGTAGATATTTTCCAGCTTGATGGTTTTGATGACTTGCTCGATGATGTCCTGGCTGGTGAGGATGTTGATCTCCGAGTTGACGGCCTCCTCCTGGTTGAAGGCGATCATGGGGACCTTATTGCCCACCTCGGGCCGATAGACGAATTCCCGCCCGAATTTGACCAGCAGGCTGGATTTGGCCTCGTAGGTCGGAGACATGAGAAAGGAGCCGACGGTGACGGTGATTACCGTGGCCAGGAAGATGGTCAGGATGGCGACCTTCCGTTTGAAGAGGATCGAAAAGAAATCGCGGAGGCTGCCGCCGGAGGATTCCTCGATAATCGAAGGATTCGAGTATTCCATAGATCTCCTTAACTACAGGGTTTGAGTTCGTGCCCCACAGACTGTGTCCAGGGCCTAGCCTGACTAAAAGGCAGTTCTCTCGACCACTGACCCCTTTTATTTATTCTGCTGGTAGCTGTCGTCCCCCAATTATAATACGCCCCGATAGAGACCGGGATGTTCTTCCGGATGTACTGGTCTATCCACAGGTTGACGTTGGCGATGGGGGACCTGGGGACATAGACGATGTCCGCCGGCATCAGGTCCAGGTCCTGGGAGAGGTCGCTGCCGTCGATCGCCTTTTCCACGTTCACCAGCCTTGAGGCCGGCCGGTTTTCCGGGCCCCGGCGGATGAGTATGATCTCGTTGATCCGGGCCGTGTCTTTCAATCCCCCGGCCGAGGCGATGGACTGGAGGATCGTCATCCGGTCGGTCAGGGGGATCAGCCCGGGCTTGGCCACCTCTCCGTCCACGTACACCTTCTGGGCGGTGAAGGACCGAACGATAACCGCGATTTCCGGTTGGTTAATCTGAGGCTCGTATTTTGTTTTAAGCAGTCCGCGCAGCTCCTCCGGGGTCAAACCGGAGGCCTGAACTTCATTGATTAATTGCAGGGAAATCTTCCCGTCCGGCCGGACGGTTAGCGATTCGTTCAACTCGGGATGATAATAAAATTTAATGTCCAATTGATCCCCCGGCTGGATCCGGTATTCGGACAATTGGGGAGCGGCCGGGGAGGATGCCGGGGATGGGGTATAAGCTTCCTTTTTAACTGATATAACTGAGGAGGTACAGGCCGAAAGAAAAAATATGGAAAGGAAAATGATTGAGATGGAAGCCAATTCCGTCCTGATTTTCAATTTTCTCCTCCTGGAATAATAAATGGGTTAAATTTTGGATCTAAATGCCTATTGACCCAGTTCATAATGAATAGTTCTTATGGATCATAGTCCTCGTCCTCGCCATCAGGCTTATCTTGGCACGACGCCACAGGGTTTAAAATAATTATTTTCAACAACCTCACCAATACAATGCAATCTATAGGCCAAATCCTTATTAATTTTAACTGATTGATATATATGGTATTTTTTATAGCCAGGCCGATAAGGAATGGCCTTATCTTTTAGGTATTGAACCTTTTTGTCTAATTATTGACACTAAAGGATAGGTCTGATTTTCCAAAACTAAGAACCAATCTGTTTTTTTCGGATGTTAAGTTCCTTCCTTCCAAAGTTATTTTTCCTATAAATAAATGCCTGTTTTATGACAGAGGATATTCCAAATAAAGTCGGTAATTTTTAAAATTATAATACCCCGACTAAGTTATGTCAATTTAATCTCGTTTCACAAATGGAATCATATTACATATTAAGCCTTCATGCCCCGCCAGGGGCGTGACACCACGATACGGTCAGACCGCTCGATTTCATCGAGCTTTTGAAGAGGCTCCCATCCGGGAGCCGGTCCGCTCGGCTTTGCCGAGTTCCCCAAGAGGCATTGAGGGAACTGGGCCGCTTTTTATCCCCCCAGGGGATGGGAAAGGCCGACGCGGTGGCGGTGGAAGGGAACCAGGTGGTCCCATCTGGCGAACAGTGAATTTTCTTGCATTTACAGAAAGAATTATCCATATTTATTTTAGACATTATAAATTTCTCCACGGAGAACTCAATAAGAAGGAGGGTTAACGATGCCGGAAGGAAAAGTTAAATGGTTTAATGATTCAAAAGGATATGGTTTTATCGAGCAGGACGGCGGCAAGGACCTATTCGTACATCATTCCGCGATACAGGGAGAAGGGTTTAAATCGCTGGCCGAGGGTGATCGCGTCAGCTTTGATGTTGTCCAAGGGGCCAAGGGTCCTGCTGCTGAGAATGTTCGTAAACTGCAGAAATGATGATAGGGGCTTTAGCTCTCATTATCCATTTTTACATTTTACATTTCCAAGAATTTAAAGAACGATCGGGGGAGAGCTGATCTCTTTTCGCATTATTTGAATCATAAAAATTAGTGTGACCTATCACCAACCACGCCCTATTCATTCAAGAAGGATCATGTATGTCTGCATCAGACGAATTAGACGAAATCCGCAAGGCATCAGAACATCTATATGATGCCTTGTTCCACATGCTCAACGGTGACTCCTGCCTGATGGATAGCATCTGGTCGCATAAAACAGAGGTAACCACAATGCATCCCGTCGGCGGTCGGGAAGTCGGATGGGACAAGGTTCGAGAAAAATGGGATCAATTAGCCGGGCTATCCTCTGACGGGAACATTAAATTGAGGGATCAACTTATTCGAGTTGAAGGGGATATCGCCTACGAAGTGGGTACCGAGCAAGGGCAGGCTAAAATTAGCGGACAGCAGGTTTCCATGGAACATCGCGTTACAAACCTCTACCGCCGAGAAGCCGGGAAGTGGAAGGTTGTCCACCACCACGCTGATATTTCTCCGGCTATGATGGATATTCTCAGCCGGTTGGAAGCCAAAAAGTAAGGATCTTTCCCGCCCTCTTGGCTGGATAGGTGGAGACCTTCCCCATTAACTCCTTAGTCCTTTTACTTAATCCAGCTATGTCGGTAGAATAACTCGACGGACCAATATCATAGGCGAAAAAAAATTTATCGAAGAGGTGCTTCCGGTCGATAGCGTTGAGGAATATTTTGACCATTTTCGAGTTCTCGAAATCGATTATACCTTTTACCGCCCTTTAACCGAGCCGGATGGAACCCCAACCCAGAACTATCGTCTATTAGGCAATTACCGACGGTATATCAAAAATGGGGATCGTCTCATTCTAAAGGTCCCCCAAATGATATCTGCCCAAAAGTTTCATCGGGGTAAAGAATATATCCCCAATGAGGACTACCTCGACCCGGAAATATTTACCAACCAATTTTACAAACCGGCCTTAGGGGTATTGGGGGAATCCCTTACCGGCTTTATTTTTGAACAGGAGTATCAAAAATTCAAAGACCGGCCTCCCGAAAACCGGATGGCCGAATCACTGGATGCTTTTTTTAAGGCTATCCCCAAAGACCAGCGGTACCATATTGAGCTTCGAACCGAATCCTATTTAACCCCTGCTGTCTTCGAGGTTCTTGAAAAACATGGAGTTGGTCAGATCCTTTCCCATTGGACATGGCTTCCCCCGCTTGCGGAGACAATTCGCCAGAGCCGGGCACAAGGTATTTAATTCCAAACGAGAATTGATTATCCGACTGGTTACTCCTATCGATATGCGCTATGAGGTCGCCTACGCAAAGGCCCATCCATTCGACAAAATGGTCGAAGGAATGCTTCAGCCGAAGATGATCGAAGAAACTGCTAAATTGATGCATAAGGGGATAGAAATGGGGGGCAAGGTAAATGTCCTGGTTAATAATCGAACCGGGGGAAATGCCCCGCTGATCGCCCAAATGATTGCCGACAAATTCATTCACCAAAATTAGAAAATTTCTTGTAATTTACAATAAAAAATCCGATAAAATGAAATAATATTTAAACTAAGCACCTGGGCTCGGTGATAGAGATTACCAAGCCCAGTAGGCTTTAATATTCAGAACACCGCAGGATGGCCAATCATTGCAATTTTACGGTATACCCTCGGGCATCAAGGCAGGCACTTATCGCCCGTAAATAGTCTTTACTCTTTTGAATGGTCCGGGCATCCGGGGCGGCGGGGGGTATTGACGGATCGAAGCCCGTCTGGCCAACGGCCCAGTCGTGGCAGGCCTCTACATCTTCGGCTTTTTGCTCTTCGCCTTGACCCCGGCGGGGGTAGATAAAGATTTGACCACCGGACCCTTGGCTTGCCGACGGCGGAGCCTGACTTCCTTCGGCAGGAGGTGGATAATAATCCGGAGGCGGATAATACTCGTCCGGGGGGTAATCGTAAGTCCCCAGTCCCCAACCTAAGACACCGCCGATAAACAATCCGGGTAAGAATCCCCCATGCCCATGAAATCCTCCATGGCCTCCATCTCTTCGAAATCCTCCATGACGACCATCTCCCCGGAATCCAGCATGGTCACCACCCCCACGAAATCTTTCCTGCCCTCCAGATCCATGAAATCCTCCACGCCCTCCATCCTCATGAAACCCCTCATGCCCCCCGTCTCCACGAAACCCATCACGTCCTCCAGAGCCCTGAATTCCTCCAGACCCGCGGTCAGCCTTGGCCTCTTGAAACGGCGCGAAAAGGGTTATCAAAAAAAGGATACTTAATAGACTAATGAGCTTTTTCATATTTTTATTCTCCCGGCCGGTCTGAACCAGCGCCTGATTCAATCTAATCTTCTTCAAATAAAGACTTTAAAAGGTATCTTATTGAATACTAAACGAAATATGGCATTTGGGAGGATGATCGAGGTTGAGGGCTCCTTCCTGTAACCCTCAGCTTTCCATTTTTCAAAAAAGACAAGAGTACAATCGATAATTGTTATCAAGTCGGCAGGAAATTTACTATAGACAAACAAACCCAAAACGTCCAGGAAATGAATCCGGTTAATCCTGAGCCTTAACCCAAGCGATATGGGTCTTGTTAACGATAAAAACTTCTGGGGGATTTTCCGGAGATTCCTCAGAAACCACCACAATAAAAGGTTGGGGGGAATGCCTGAACCAATCAGAGAGGCGGCGATGTTGATCCGGGACATTCACCTTGCCTTGAATTAAGGACCCATCCGACATTTTGACCAAGACACTTCTTAAGATAACTGCATGCATTTCCTCCATGTTCTTCATAGGCTCTACTCCTTTAAGGTTATTTTTTATTTGAGAAGCCCGACTATCCGTCCATGAGAAAGGGGTACCTTTTTATAATCGATAGAGACACGTTCAGGTAAACGGCTATAAATACCCCCTAAGTGATTTTACAGGCTATCAATGCTGTCAACCGAGAAGGTCCCGATCATGAATACAGCAGTTTTAATCTGTGGAGATTATTATTATAACATTCCTGTGATGACGTCAATACCTATGGCCTTTCCCCCTTTAACCCAGTGGTAGCCTCTGGGGGTTTCTCTCTAATAGGCAGGAAATAAGACCGCTCCTTTTTCAGGGAAAGGTCAATCGTTAATTTCAGATCATCTTGGACTAACGAATTGTAGATAACTGAGGTCTTTTTTAGATAGAATCAAAAATACAGACCTTTTTTTAAAAAAATACAATATTGGCACTATTCCTCCCCTTTAAAGTCTCTGGTATATTTCAGTCAAACTGAGAAAAAAAATTAATGTGACTAAAATAGGGAACTCCGGGAGGTATACAAATGGAGAAAAAGAAACGTATCCTTATTGTTGACGACCACCCCATTCTCAGGGAAGAATTGCGGTCTCTTCTTTCCTCCCATCAGGATTTCTGTGTTGTGGGCGGGGCTGAAGACGGCTCGGAAGCAGTTGAATTTGTCGGAAAATTACAGCCCGACCTGGTTTTAATGGATCTATCCATGCCCCGAATGAATGGTCTGGATGCCACTCGGAATATCAAGAAAAAATGGCCCAAGACTAAAATCCTGGTTTTTACTGTTTACCATTCATACGACACGGCTGCGATTAAGGCTGGCGCCGATGGTTATATCTTAAAAGACATCTCCAGAAATGAATTGATTCAATCCATCGAGAATATCTTCCCCGAGAATCAAGTTTCCTCAACCTCAATCAATTATCCGCAAAACAGATTAATAGCCGAATGAACAGACGGGCATTAAAGTACCCTGGTGTTGGCCGTATTTAGATGTGCTTATTTTTTGAATAAAATGACAAAAATATCTGTTATGAAAGGAGCCCAACGATGAGAATGCTTCTACATGCAAGATTTCCCCACGAGGAGTTCAACGATGCTGTTCGAGACGGTAGCGTAGGAGGGAAAATAAAAAAAATTCTCAGCGAAATAAAGGCGGAAGCCGTTTATTTTACCAATTATGACGGCCAGCGTGGGGCCATTATGATCGTCAACGTCAATGACCCATCAGAAGTGCCAAAGTTTGCGGAACCGTGGTTTCTATCGTTCAACGCCGACGTCGATTTTCACATTGTCATGACCCCGGAAGATTTGGGGCGGGCAGGTCTTGAGAAGCTGGGGAAAAAGTGGTCTTAGGATCCAGCTAACCGCTCATCCCTGCCTTTAATATTTATCTGTTGTTAACCGTCCCATTGGAGTCTTGACCCGGTGAGGCATCCTTTTCTTCCGACCGTGGCTTGCGGGCCGGTCTTTTCTTCGGACTTATCCACGGGGGATGCGTCCGCTTTCCCCGTTCAATTGGTATCCGCAAGACCGGCGGATGATCAGGTGGGGCTCCAGTAAAATCCTCTGGGGGGATTCCTCCCTCCCTTTCATCCGGTCCACAATCGTTTTTCCGGCCAGTCTTCCCATTTCTTTCAGATTTTGGCTGACCGTGGTCAATTGAATCAAGGGATGGGAAGAGATCTCGGCATCGTCAAACCCCACCACCGCCACATCTTCCGGGACCTTTAATCCCAATTCCCCCAGGGCCTTCATGGCCCCCAGGGCGATGGCGTCGTCACAGCAAAAAAGAGCCCCCGGCGGATTCAGGAGAGACATCAGTTGCTTGGTAAATTTATACCCCGTCTCCTGGGAGAAAGAACCGACCTTGATGATCTCGTTGTCTATCGTTATTCCCTTATCCTTCAGGGCCTGGACATAACCCCGGTAGCGATCGGCGCTGGTCGAAACCGAGCGTGGTCCGGAGATCATGGCGATTCGGTGGTAATCCTGGTGAATCAGGTGATTGACCATCAGATAGGCCCCGTACCTGTTATCTAAAACGACGTAGTCTCCTTTATTTTTTCTGAGCTTGCGATTGACCATGACAACCGGGAACCCGTCGTCGATCAGCGCTTCAACGACTTTGTCCTGGAGTTTACAGGAGGCAAAGATAAACCCTTCCACCCCCATCTTGAGCATGGAATCAATGAGGGAGTCGGCCTTTTCCTGCTCGTCGTCGGTGCTGGCCTGAATAACCCAATAGCCAAGCTCATGGGCCGTATCTTGTATGGAACGGGTCAGTTCGGCATAGAAGGGATTGCAAAAATCATAGACCAGAAGGCCGACCAGGTTGGTTTTTTTCTTGACCAGGCTACGGGCAAAAAAATTAGGCGAATAGCCCATTTCCCGGGCAATTTTTAAAACCCTTTCCTTGGTCTCCAGGCTCATGCGGGGGTGGTTATTTAAGGCCCTGGATATGGAGGAAGGCGTCAGGTTGGCCGCCTTGGCCAGGTCCTTGATGGTTACACGGTGATAATCCATGGGTCTGTTTATTTTCCCTCCAAGGCCTTCAATTCTTTCTCGAAGATGGACAGGCCCTGCATAAGGAGGTCCTCGGTGATGACCAGGGCCGGGAGGAACCTGGCCACGTTGTTCCAGCGCCCTCCTTTCCAGAGTATCAGACCCTTCTGAAAACATCTTTCCTGCAACGTCTTCAGAATATCGGCTGCCGGCTCCTTGCTCTTTTTGTCCTTAACCAATTCCGCACCGATATAAAGCCCCTGACCTCTCAGGTCCCCGATAAACCGGCTTTTTTGAGCTATCTTCTCGAGTCGGTCCATGGCCTTTTGGCCCAAATCATTCGCCCGCTTTATAAGATCGTTTTCCTCAATAAAATCGATTGAGGCCAGTCCGGCGGCGCAGGAAAGGAGGTTGCCCCTGAAGGTACCCACATGGGCGCCGGCCGGCCAGGTATCCATTTCCTTTTTGATGACGACTGCCGCCAAGGGAAGTCCTCCCCCCATGGTTTTGGAAACGGTCATGACATCCGGAGTCACCCCCCAATTCTCACAGCAAAACATCTTGCCTGTTCTGGCAAACCCGGTCTGGATCTCATCCATGATGAGGATTAAACCGTATTGGGTGGCGATTCGACGGACCTCCTGCAGATACCCGTCCGGTGGAACCACGATGCCCCCTTCCCCCTGAATGGGTTCGATCAGGATGGAGCCCGGGCTGGTGACCCCGGAGTCCGGGTCCCGGATGACATGCTCCAGGTATTTGGCGCATTGGAGGTCACAGGAGGGATGGGTCAGACCGAAGGCGCAACGATAGCAATAGGCATAAGGGACGATATAGACTTCCGGCATCAGGGGGAGAAATCTCTCCTTGGCCCCCTTTTTACCGGTGGCGGCCAGTCCGGCCCCGGTGACGCCATGCCAGCCGCCCTCAAAGGAGATCACCCCCGGTTTTTGGCTGTGAAATTTTCCCAGTTTCACCGCGGCTTCAACGGCATCCGCCCCGGTGGGGCCGCAGAGAAAGACCTTGCATTCTTCTTTCAATCCTCCCGGGGCGATCTCAAACAATTTTTCAGAAAGCCTGACCCGGGGAAGGCCGGGGAAATCCAGGGCATGGGTCAGGCTTTCGGCTTGGGCCTTTATCGCCGCCACCACCTGCGGATTGGAATGGCCCACATTGAGAACCCCAACGCCTCCGCTGAAATCAATATAAACATTTTGGTCGAAATCCATAACCGTGGCCCCCAAACCCTTCTCCGGGGCCAGAGGGACCTGATAGGGATACACCAAGGCATTGGAATCCACCTTTTTTTGACGATCCAAAAGTTCTTTGGCCTTTGGGCCCGGAGGAGAGACCCTGATGGTCGGTGCCTGCGGGAAATTATACCGATCAAAATGGGGGTCGTCTTTCTTAAACGGTTTCATGTCCTTCTCCCTTTGTTAAAAGTTTATACCTGTCGTATCCCCTTCCGTCGTTAATGACCAAGCCGATAGGACCTGAGTTCCTGTTCCGGCCCACCCTTAGTGGGTAAAAAGGATAATTTGTGCAAACGTTGGCATTCATCTTTATCTTTCAAGCGGGAGGATGTCAAGAAAAATTATTGACATCCCTTTAAAATCCCTATATTTAAAGATATTAGGGCGTTTCCTTTACCGACTCAAAAATTATTGAACCCGTTATCTCTCTACCAGTCCAGAAAAGAATGGGATTAATGCCCAAAATAAAAGGAAATTTTTCATAACTTTTTATTCAAACGATTGAATAAAGATCATTTATAAAAATTTAACGAAAGAAGTCAGAAGAACAGAGGAAAAATCCGATCCTAATTGAGTTCGGGGAAAAACTCAGGGGTTAGTGAAACCATTTAAAGAAAAGGAGGTTCAAGGTGAGACTCAAAAATAAAGTGGCCTTGGTGACCGGCGGGGGCACAGGCATTGGGAGGGCTATCGCCCTGGAATTTGCCAAGGAAGGGGCCAGGGTGGCCATAACCGGCAGAAGAAAGGACACCTTAAGCAAGACCGTCAATGAGATCATAAAAAAGGGCGGAAAAGCCCTGGGTATCCCCGGAGATGTCTCCATTATTGCCGATGTGGACAAGATGGTCACGGAGACGGTCAAAAAATTTGGAAAGCTGGATATCCTGGTCAATTGCGCCGGCATCTTGATCAGCGCCGATCTGGCCCATCATACGGAGAAAATTTGGGACGATACCATAGATATCAACCTGAAAGGCAGTTTTCTCACCACCCAAAGGGCCGTCCCTGAAATGTTGAAACAAGGCAAGGGCAAAGTCATCCATATCGCCTCGATTGCCGGACAGATCGGATTTCCCGACAGCACCGCCTACTGTGCTTCCAAAGGGGGAATCATGGGCATGACCAAGGCGATGGCCATGGAACTGGCCCCTAAAAAAATCAATGTCAATTGCATCGCCCCGGGGGATGTGGCCACCCCGCTCAACGAACACCTCCTAAGAAAGCCGAAATATCTTAAATCACGGGTGGACAACACCCCTTACGGCCGGGTCGGCCAAGTTCAGGATATCGCCCCGGGGGCCGTTTATCTGGCTTCGGATGAATCCGATTTTGCCAACGGGATCACCCTGACTATTGACGGGGGATTGATCATTCAATAAAGCATAGGCGCGAGGCAAGAGAGGAAAGGCGGCACCTTTTTCATCATTCCCGAATGTCTTTATCGAGAATCCAGCGGTTTTACTGCTCTTGCGTCGCCTGGATTTCCGCCTGCGCGGGAATGACTCTTGCGGGTTTATCAATGTTCAGCGAAATCCGTTTTTTCATGTTTCAGGGAGCCTTCTCTGTGGCATGAGGGCTCAACACGTAAACAGAATTTAAGCGGCGGAGAGGAGGTTAGACCATGGCTGTTGAGATCGATCTGAATTGCGACGGGGGCGAAAGCTTTGGGATTTTCAAGATCGGCAACGACGAAGAGATGATGAAGTACCTGACTTCCATCAGTATTGCCGGCGGCCTTCATGCCGGGGATCCCCATGTCATGAGGAAAACGGTGAACCTGGCCAAAAAGTATGGTGTGGCTGTGGGGGCCCATCCCGGCTATCCTGACCTCATCGGGTTCGGCAGAAGAAAGTTGGAGGTCACCCCTGAAGAGGCCAAGGACTATATCCTTTATCAGGTAGGTGCCCTGAAGGCCTTCTGTGATGCTGCGGGTATTAAACTGCAACACGTTAAGCCCCACGGCCAATTGTATAATATGGCCTGGAAAGATGAGGCCCTGTCCCGCAGCCTCCTGGAAGCCGTTCGCTCCATCAAACCCGAACCTATTTTTTTAGCCCTTTATAACACCATTCCTTATGAGATGGCCATGGCCATGGGGGTCCGGGTTGCCGGAGAGCTCTATGCGGACCTGGATTATGCCCCGGACGGGACCACCTTTATCAAAAAGGTCCATGGCGAAATAGACGTCGCCTCAACCGTAGCCAAGGTCTCAAAGATGGTCCTCCAGGGAAAGGTAAAGGCCTCGAACGGAAAGGAAATCACAACCAGGGGAACCAGCATCTGTTTTCATGGAGACAACCCCAAGGGACCGGAGATCGTTCAGGCCGTTAAAAAAGACCTGGAAAGCAAGGGAGTAAAAATACTGCCTTTACGCCGGCACTCCCGAGCTTAACTATGAGCCTACAACCAACAGGAAGGGACCGTCTTTATGATTTATGAACACCCGCGCTATCTTTACTCCGGTGACCAGTATTTGACCATAGAGATCGGCGATGAGATGACCCTTAAGGCCAATTTCAAGGTCATTGCCCTGGATCAGGTCATTAAGGCGGCCCGGATCAATGGTTTCATAGAGACCTTTCCTGGCTGGAGGTCTCTCCTCCTTTCCTATGACAACCTGGTGATTCGCACTTCCGATCTCATTAACGAACTGAAGACTCTTTTAGAGAAGATCCCGGAGGTGACGCGAGGTTCCCTCCAGACTTATTGAACTTCCGGTAAAATATGGAGGAAGATGGGGTCCGGATCTGGACTTTGTTGCCCAAAGCAACGCCATCCCTCCGGAAGAGGTGGTGAGGATCCATTCAGAAACCATTCATTGGGTGGGGATGGTGGGTTTTACACCCGGCTCTCCCCAGCTTATGCAACTGGCCCCCCCGCTGCTTCTTTCCGTCCCCAAGTACACTTCTCCCAGGATTTACACCCCCAAAGGGACCATTGCCCTGGGTGGGAGTATTACCGCCATCTACCCCGTGGTCAGTCCCGGGGGTTACCAGATGATGGGGATAACCCCCGTCCCTATCTATGACCGGTATCAAAGTCTCTCCATTTTTGAAAGATCTCCGGTATTGTTAAGGATCGGGGACCGCATCAAGTTTGTGCCGGTGGACCTGGAAGAATGTGATTATATCCGGCAGATGGTCTGGGAAGGGAGTTATGAATACAAGATCAAAGAAGAGCGTTTCTCATTATAGGAGGAGCCTGTGAGCCGAGCGACCTTTGAAGTAGACCGACCGGGCCTATTTACCACGGTCCAGGATTTGGGAAGACGGGGATATTTCGCCAGCGGCATACCTCCCTCCGGGGCCATGGACCGATTTGCGCTGCGTCTGGGAAATCTTTTGCTGAAAAATCCCTTGGGGGAAGCCGGAATCGAGATGACCGGCCAGGGGATGACGGTCAGGGTTTTGGAGGAAGCCGTCATCACCCTTACCGGAGGCATCTTCGAAGCCATCTTGAACGGGAGTCCGGTCCCTTTCTGGGAAGCCATCTATGTGCGCCCCGGTGACCTTCTGTCCATCGGCAAGGCCCTAAAGGGATGGAGGGGATATCTCTGCGTGGCCGGAGGAATTGATGTACCACAGGTCCTGGGCTCTAAATCCACCTACACCCTGGGAGGCCTCGGGGGTGTTCGGGGCCGCACCCTGAAGAAGGGGGATTTATTAGAAACAGGCCAGCCCTTGGTTCCGCTTGCTTCCCTCAAAGGAAGAAAGGCTAAGAAAGAGATCCTTCCGGCCGAGGGCGAAGAAAAGACCCTTCGGGTGGTATTAGGTCCTCAGGATGATCACGTGAAGGATGAGAGCATCCAAACCTTTCTGAACTCCGACTACCGGGTTTCCATCCGGGCCAATCGGGTGGGTTACCGTTTTGAAGGACCCCAACTCTATTTCAAGGAACGGGCCGAATCCCGCGATGCCGGCCTGGACCCTTCCAACATTGTCGATGACGGAAATGCCATCGGTGCTATTCAGATCCCGGCCGGAAAAGAGCCCATATGTCTGGGAGTCGATGGAGTCACTATGGGCGGGTATGTAAAAATCGCCTGTCTGATCTCGGCGGATATGGATCGTATGGCCCAATTAAGATTGAAAGAGATCATCCGATTCAAGAGTGTTACCGTGGACGAGGCCCGGTCCATACTGGAAGAGGCCGTCGCAAAGGCCAGGGAGGACAATATCCTCCCCGGAGACTAAGCTCAGGAGGGCAATATCACCGGTTGACCGGTCTCCCAGCCTTTTCAGAAAGAGTAAAGACCGTCAGGAGGGAAGAAAAGGCCAGGGCAGCCAGAAAGAAAAAAGAGATTTTAAACGTTTCGGTTAAATCCAAAAAATATCCGAAGATGACCGGAAAAAGAAAGGCCCCGATGGAAGCTATAAAATTGACCATCCCCACGGCAGTTCCGGCGACTGACGGCGGTGAGTAGCGGTAGGCCAAGTAAAAGACCGACCCAAAAGTAATTGAATTCATCAAAGCAGCTATCCCTAATAGAGTCAGGCCGGGGGTAAGACCCTGGCTGACTCCCAATCCTCCGTAAGATAATACTAATAAAACCAGGGCCCAGGAGATAAGGGTTTGGGGGCGGACCCGGGAGGGTGTCAAGGCCCCTAAAAACCGGCCTGCAGCACTGATGCCGATGACCATCCCCCCCAGCAGCCCCACCCAGGACAAACCCTTGAGACTACCCTGAGATCTCATCAGATAGGAGGAGATCCAGGTCCCTATGGCCATCATCCCGCCGAAAAATACGGCATGGCAAAAACCCAGGGTCCAGGTTGTTCTGGCCCGGAAGACCCGGGCCACATGGGTCCTGGAGATTTTCTCTGTTTTTTTGGGTTCCTTACCCCAGATGAGTACGGCTATCAAGGGCAGGAAGAAAAAGAGGGAGGTAAAAAGGTGGATCAATCGACCATCGTATTTGAGTAAAAACGAACTGGTAAAAAAGGGGATCGTACTCCCGACATTAATAAGCCCCCCGAAGATGGCCTGCACCTGAATTTTCTGCTCCTCCCGGGCATGGGCCGTTCCATAATGGAGCCCGGCAACAAAGGAAAGGCCGGTGCCGATACCGGTGAGCAGCCGCATGGCCAAAAGGAAACCGAAATTGGAAGAGAATATCGAAAAGAGGCTCCCCAGGAAACCAAGCCCCAGGGCCAGTGAGACCCCGATCCTTACCCCTATTTTATCAACCACCAGGCCCGATGGGACCTGTACCAGGGAATGGGTCAGGATCAGGGCGGTCACCAACAAACCCATTTGGGCATTGGTCACCCCGTAAGAGATCTGGAGCAAAGGGAGGACGGGGGTGAGGTTCAAAAAGGCAACACCCATCCCCAGGCTGGCCCCAAAGGCTATGAGGGTGTGTCGGTTCAAGCGAATCAGGTAAAATCCTTGGGCAAAAAATAAGAACCTATTGTTCGGATCCGACCTTTGGCCGAGCCTTCAGTTGGGTTATGACTCGGAATGAAGGTCCCAGGAAACATCCTCATCCCCGTAAACCACGGCCACCGCCCGGAGTGGAGAACCGGTCCCACCCCGGATCTTCAGCGGCAGGGCGATAAAGGTAAAGCGCTTGCCGACGATCTTATCCAGGTTGCAGAGGTTTTCCATGTGGGTAATCCTTCGCTCGGAACAGACCGTATGACAGGGATAGGTCTTGTCATACCACATATCCGGGCTGGGGGAATCCACCCCGAAGTTGATGCATCCCTGGTCAATGATGAATTCCGTAGCCTCCCGGTCCAGACCGGGATAATCGGTCATGTATTCTGGCTGCCCGTAAAACAGGTCATAATGGGCGGTATAAAAAAGAAGGGTGTCTCCCTTTCGGATGTCCAGGTTCCATCTTTTCAACTCGGCCTCAATCTTGGCCCGTCCGAACTGGGCCTTGCGGGGGATATCGCTGACGTCCAGACAAACGGCGGAGGTAATACAATATTCTAAAGGGAATTTATCGATCGGCGGGGCGTCGGGATCGGTGCAGAGGTGGCTGACGGAATCGATGTGCGTGGGGCCATGATCACAGAACATGATACCCCTGGTCTCATAAGAAAAGCCCGTGCCCAACTGCCGCCGCACTTCATCATGAGAGGCATGAGTCCAGATGACGGTTTTGAGGTGCCCCGGATATACGGGCATGCCCTGATAGATCTCCTGCGATAAATCGATTATCTTCCCTTTCAGCTTCATAGGTTCCTCCGATCCGTCTTTTTAAAGTTTCAACCTCATTCTAACCCATCCTGATGCTTGCGCCGACAAAGAATGAAAATGGGATAAAGATGGGTTAGAAGTGATGGTTCAGCCATTGATCACTGTAGTTCCTTTTGCCTCTTGCCTCGTGCCTTTCGCCTGCTTTTTATCCCTTCGGCGGTCCCCCGGCCTCCTGAATGGCCAGAAAGACCTTTTCCGGATCAGCCGGAAGCGTCCGCACCCTTCCCCCGCAGGCATTGGCAATGGCATTCAGGATGGCCGGGGTAGCCGGGATATTGGGCATTTCTCCGATCCCCTTGGCCCCAAAAGGGCCGTAGTGATTGGGTTGTTCCAGGATGATCGGTTTGAGGTCCGGCACATCCAGGATAGTGGGGATCAGATAATTCCTCAGGCTGAGGTTCTGGATGGATCCGTCGATAATGGCCACCTCTTCCATCAGGGCATAGCCCAGACCCATGGCCACCCCGCCTTCGATTTGACCCTCCACGGCCTTGGGGTTGATGGCCTTGCCCACATCAAAGGCGGCCACGTAATCGGTGACCGCCACCTCCCCGGTCTCCACGTCCACTTCCACCTCGGCCATGTGCGTCGAATAGGTATAGACGAAATAGGGGTTACCCTGTCCGGTTTCCGGGTCCAGGGTCGCTGCCGGAGGCGTCCACCAGCCCTGCCCGATCAATCGCTTTCCTTTGGCCATGCATCGGGCGGCCACCTCCCTGAAGGCCAGGGATTTTTCCGGATGTTCTTGGTCAACAATTCTTCTATTCTTCATCTCCAGCCGGGAGACGGGCACCAGGAGCATTTCCGAAGCCATTTCCAGGATGGATTCCTTCACCTGTCTGGCGGCCATTATGATGGCATTACCCATGAGGGTCGTGGACCGACTGCCCACCGTGGGACCCGATTCCGGCACCCTGTCGGTATCGGGCTGGACATATCGGACATCTTCAGCCTCAATCCCCAATTCTTCGGCACAGATCTGGGGCAGGACGGTGTAAGACCCCTGGCCCATTTCGGTGATGCCCGTAAAAAGCAGGACCGATCCGTCTTCATGGACGTGGACATTGGCCCCGCAGCCGTCGCCGCTGGTGCCGATGCTGGTCCGATACCAGCCCATGCCGACCCCGATCCCCCGGCGTTTGGTTTTTTCCTCATCCACATAGCCGGTTTTGTGAATCCGTTTTTCCCAGTCGAAGGCCTGGGCGCAGGCCTCCAACGTTTCCCTGAGGCCCACGCTCTGATCCAGGACCTGGCCGGTGGCCGTGGCCGAACCCAGCTTAAAGGCGTTTTTCCGCCGGATTTCCACAGGGTCCATTCCCAGGGCCTGGGCCAATTCATCCATGGCCTGTTCATGGGCGATATGGACCTGGGGGGCGCCGAAGCCGCGCATGGCCCCGCCGTATGGGTGATTGGTGAAACAAAGATAGGCATCGACCTTGACATGGGGGATGACGTAAGGTCCGGGCATCATGATCATGGAATGGATATGGGAGCCTCCGGCCGGGGGGATGATGGGGCCGAGACTGGCATAGGCCCCCTGCTCGTCATAGATTACCCCCTGGAAGGCCGTCAGGGTTCCGTCTTTCTTGGCCCCGATCTTGACCTCCATGATCATGGGATGACGCTTGCAGGTCTGAAGGGTGACCTCCTCCCGTTCCAGGGACATCCGCACCGGGCGGCCCGTATGAAAGGCCAGCACCGCGGCCCGGCAGCCCAGGTCGATGGGGGAATCTTCCTTGCCGCCGAAGCCGCCGCCCATGGGGATCTGGCGGACCCGTACCCGGTTGATCGGCAGACCCAGGACGGCGGCGATGTTCCGCCTAACCGTGAAAGGGGCCTGCATGGGCCCTTCCACCATCATGGTCCCATCGGTCTGGGGAACGGCCATGACGATATCCGGTTCCATATAGGCATGCTCCAGAAAGGGGACCTGGTAAGTCCTTTCCAGGATGACCTCCGCCTGATTGAACCCCTGGTCCACGTCTCCTTTGCGCAGCTTGTTATAGGAAAGGAGGTTCCCTTTTTCATGAATCTTGGGGGCCCCTTCTTTCATGGCCTCCCGGGGATCAAAAACAGCCGGTAGGGGTTCATAGTCCACTTCGATCAATTCCAGGGCCTGCTGGGCGATTTTTTCCGTTTCCGCGGCCACCAAAGCCACCCCGTCGCCGACGAAACGCACCTTCTCCCCGCAGATGACCGGTTGGTCCGGCAAAATGGCCCCGAAGCCGTTTCGTCCAGGCACATCATCGGCCTTCAGCACGGCCGCCACACCCGGTAAATTTCTGGCTTTCTCCACATTTAGTGATTTGATCAGGGCATGGGGATAAGGGCTTCGTCAAGATCTTTCCCTTGAGAAATCCCTCTTCCGGATAATCGGCGCCGTAGGCCAGTTTGCCGGTGGCCTTTAAGAGGGCATCGGTTCGAATGACCGATTTCCCGGCCACCTGGAATTCCTTTTTGGAGGGCTGAATCAAGGTCTTAAAATCAAACTTCTCCTTGGTAAAGACCTGGGGCTCTCTTTTCTCGTCGCTTTTATTTTTCACGGATATTCTTCCTTTGATTCCCCAAAGATCAGGCCTCGGGATCTCCGACCTGACCGGCCTTCTGAACGGCCTGGACGATCTTGCGGTAACCCGTACACCGGCAGAGCACCCCGGAAAGGGCCTGTTTAATCTCCTCTTCCGTCGGATGGGGGTTTTGGTCCAGCAGGGCCTTGGCATTCATGATCATCCCCGGCGTACAAAAGCCGCACTGGACGGCCCCTTCCTCGACAAAGGCCTCCTGGATCTTATGCAACCTGCCGTCTTCGGCGGTCAGACCTTCAATGGTCGTGACGGACCTCCCGTCTACTTTGATCGCCGGCAGCAGACAGGAGTTGACGGGATTCCCATCCAGAAGCACCGTGCAGCAGCCGCATTCGCCCTCCCGGCAGCCCACCTTGGTCCCCTTCAATCCCAATCCGTCCCTTAAAAGGTCCACCAAAACGGTCTCCGGCGTGACCTCCGCCTCCATCTTTTTCCCGTTCAATTGAAAAGCAATTTTTATTTTCTCCATAAAAAGTCCCCATGACTAAACAAAACTCTCATCGCCCCGTTTTTGTTTATTTCAAGCTTTTTTCTCCGAACTCCGAACTCTCTGACTCCAAACTTTAGAAGATCCCCGTCTCTTCAACGGCCCTTTGAAGACCCCGCCGGACAAAGACGCCCACCATCTGCCTGCGGTAATCGCAGGAACCCCGCAGGCAACTGTCCCTGGGGGTGGATTCCTCCATGGCCCTTTCGGCCGCGGCCTTAAAGTTCTCCGGGGTAATGGCCGCCCCTTTGAGAAGACCTTCGCTCACCAATGGCCCGGAAGGGGGTGGGGGCCACCGGACCCAGGGCAATGGCGGCTTCCTCGATCAGCCTTTGAGAGGGATTGACTTTGACGACTATGGCCGCCGACAGAATGGGCAGGGTCAAGGCCTTGCGTTTGGCCAGGCGTTGATAACAACTGCCCTGGCTCTTGTCCAGACCCCGGAAACGGATTCGGGTCAGGATTTCCTTGCCGGGGTCCAAGACGGTCTGCCCGGGGGAAAGAAAAAATTGGGTCAAGGGAACCTGGCGTTCCCCCTGCTTGGAGACAATGGTCACCCAGGCATTTAAGGCCAGGAGGGGAAGGCTGGTGTCTCCCGGCAGGTTGTCCGCCCACCAGGTTGCCGGCCACTGTCCCCACATTGCGGATTTGAGGAGAGCCGACCCAGCCGGCCCCCTCGGAAAGAAGATGGGCCTTTTCCTGAATCAAGGGGGAACAAGCCGCCTGGGCATGGGTAACCAGGCTGCCCAGATGGATCTCTTCACCCACTTCAACGATGTCCTTCAGCCCCGGAAGGTTGGAGATGTCCACCAGGGCCTCTGCCTTCAGGGTCTTGCGCCGCAGGCTGGGGATGACATCGGTCCCACCGGCGATGACCCGAGCCCTACCCTGATAAGTTTCCAATAAGTCCAAGGCCTCCTCCAGGGAGCTCGGCAGATGATAGGCCCGGAGGGAAAACTCTTTTGACCAATGTAGGTCCTTGAATGCACAATCCATGATTCCCTCGGTAAACCTTTCGATGTCATTATTGCTTAAACAACTAAAAAACCTCTTCTTCCGTCTTACCGGTCAGGTCTTATTTGCTTTTCGCCTTCTTTTCATTAAAAGTCCTTATTACCCTGTCCGTAATATCAATGGCGCTGTTAAAATAAACCACTCCCGACCTGGCCTCTAAAATCAAGGTATAGCCCTCGTCTTTGGCGATCTTACTGGCTACTCCAAACAACTCATTGGAAAGATTCTGAAAGGCATTGTTTTCTTCCTTTTGATATTCGGTCTCTTTCCCCCGGGCCAGGTCACGAAAATCCTCTTCTTTCCTCAGCAAATCTTTTTCCTTATCCCTTCGGGCCTCGGCACCTAACAAAGTGCTTTTCTTGGACAAATCTTCCCGCATTTTTATGATTTCATTTTTCCGGGCGTCCAAATCCTTTTGGATTCGATCTGCTTTCTCTTTAAAGATGGCGTAGATCTTCTTACCGGCCTCGGTTTGTTCGACGCATTTCTTGGCATCGATAACCCCGATTTTAATGGGCTCGGCCGCCCAGGAGAGGGCGCAGGTCAACAAAAAAACGCAGAATAATAATCCGACTGACATAAACCATCTTTTTAACATAAGAGACTCCTTTGATAAAATATTTGGCCTTTCGAATATGGAAGGCATAGGTACTTCAAAAACTCCCTTGCTTCAATACGAGATCGAATCAACCCCACAAGCGCATTTTCTACCGCTGGCCGATCAAACAGACAGAAAAGGATCATCAAAAGTTAAAATTTTAAATTTAACTTTTGATGATCCTCCTCGTCTTTTGATTACAAACCAGGCCTTCTGGAATAAGACCGAAGAAAATATGACCAACAGGGAGGAGGTGAACCATAAAAATGCACAAACCTTGAACTCTTCGGTATTCAAGATTTTAATCTACTTTAGCATTAAACCAAAACAAAACATAGGAGAAAAAAAATGAGAAACAAAGGTAAAATTTTGGTGTTTTTATCGGCCCTTTTATTGATTACCGGCAGCGTTTATGCGGCTGTTCAAAGCCAGGACAATCCCGGTCCCGGAGACGGGCCCAAATTCCATGACACCCGATTCCATCATCATAATCTGTTGAATCTTTCTCCCGACCAAAAGACCCGGCTGAAGGAATTAAGGGACAACTTCAAAAAAGATACGGTTTTCCTGCGCAATAACCTGAAGGTCAAGCGGCTGGAACTCCGGGCCCTTTGGACCGTCCCCCAGCCGGAAAAAGACAAAATATTAACCAAGCAAAGGGAAATAATGGACCTGGTCCGTCAGTTGCAGGTCAAGGGGGTGGATTTCCGTCTGGAGGCCCGAAAAGTACTTACCCCGGAGCAGGCCGCCCAGGTAGGCATGTGGGGCCCGGGGATGTTTAAAAGACACCTCGGGGGCAGTAGGATGCGGGCTGGATTTTAAGAAATACGGGGGCAGGGACATCGATAAGACCGATAAAATTTAATAATATAGCGAAGGTGGTTTTCCCCTGGCAGGAAGGAGGGAACCACCTTTTATTCTAAGGTTTTATTCGGGTATGGGACCGTTTTATCCTTGACTCTCGTCTCATTTCATTTATATTTTAACGGATAATATCCAAATCATTTCCCCATCAAGTCGAATTTCCACCAATAGATCATAGTCGGAAATAGAGATTTTCAGGGAGGATTAAGCCCGGTCGGACGCAAGCGGTGGCCCGGTTCGCACCGGCAGAGGGAAGGAGTCAAGATCATTCTTGGTGAGGCAATAATGCTTGAAGAAAATACTGAAAAACAGGAAATGCCCAAACGCCCCCGCGGCGCTTTCAGCCGCCATGGGTGGATCTTTTTACTGGTGATCATTATCGTCGGGGCCGTAATTTATGCCTATTTCCCAAAGGGGGAGAATAAACGCCCCCCCGTTGCCAAGCCCGGAGCCGGTCCCCTCCTCCGGACCGTACCGGTGGTGGCCGTGCCCGCTAAGGAAGGCGAAATGAAGATTTATCTTAACGGGCTGGGATCGGTCACCCCCTTAAATACCGTGACGGTAAAGAGCCGGGTGGACGGACAACTCATGGAAGTCCTCTTCAAGGAGGGTCAGATTGTCACCAGCGGTCAATTGTTGGCCAGGCTCGACCCCCGACCTTTCGAGGTCCAATTGACCCAGGCCGAGGGGCAGTTAGCGCGCGACCAGGCTCTCCTGAAGAATGCCGTCCTGGACCTTCAGCGATACCGGGAACTCTGGCAGCAGGACTCCATCCCCAAACAGCAACTCGACACTCAGGAAGCCCTCGTGCGGCAGTACGAAGGTAATTTAAAGGTCGACCAGGGGCAGATCGATAATGCCAAGCTGCAATTGATTTACTGCCGGATCACGGTCCCCGATCGGCGGACGGGTCGGTCTGCGTCTGGTGGACCCTGGCAATATCATCCATGCCGCCGATCCCAATGGGTTGGTGGTCATTACCCAGCTTCAACCCATCTCGGTCATCTTTTCTCTGCCCGAAGACAACATCCCCGAGGTGCTGCGCAAACTCAAGGCAGGCGGGCGCCCGCCGGTCGAAATTTATGATCGCGCCCAGATTCAAAAACTGGCTGTCGGACATCTCCAGACTATGGACAATCAGATCGATACGACCACCGGGACGGTGCGACTCAAGGCCCTGTTTGAAAACAAGGATAATCAGCTTTTTCCCAATCAGTTCGTCAACGCCCGCCTGCTGATCGATGTCAAAAAAAATGTGCTGATCATACCGGCGGCGGCCATCCAACAAGGCCCCAAGGGACCTTATGTCTTTTGCGTCAAGGCCGACCGTACCGTGACCATCTGTCCTGTGGTTATTGGTGAAATACAGGGTGGTGAAGCCTCCCTGAAGACAGGGCTGTCTGCCGGGACCCTGGTGGTCGTGGACGGCGCCGAACGGCTGAGGGAAGGGGCCAAGGTCGAATTGAGGGTGCCGAACGACAACGGGCGCCGGAAGAGCTGATGAACCTTTCCCGTCTTTTCATTATCCGGCCGGTGGCGACCACCCTTCTGATGGTGGCCATTTTTTTAGCCGGGGCCGTAGCCTACCACGAGTTGGCGGTCTCCGCCTTGCCCCAGGTGGATTACCCCACCATTCAAGTGCGGACCTTCTATCCCGGGGCCAGTCCGGAGGTCATGGCCTCATCGGTCACCGCCCCCCTGGAACGACAATTCGGCCAGATGCCCGGACTGACCCAGATGACCTCAACCAGTTCCAACGGCAGTTCGGTCATTACCTTACAGTTCACCCTGGACCTGAGTCTCGACGTGGCCGAGCAGCAGGTCCAGGCGTCGATCAATGCGGCCTTTACTTTTTTGCCCCGCGACCTCCCGGCACCGCCGGTATACAGCAAAGTGAACCCGGCTGATGCGCCGATCCTGACCCTGGCCCTGACTTCGAAAACATTGCCTTTGCCCACCGTGGAGGACCTGGCCGACACGCGGTTCGCCCAGAAGATCTCCCAATTGCCCGGTGTGGGGCTGGTCAGCATCAGCGGCGGCCAAAGGCCGGCCGTTCGGGTATTGGCCAACCCCAAGCCCTGGCCGCCTATGGCCTGACCCTGGAAGACCTTCGGACGGCCATTACCAATGCCAACGTCAATCTGGCCAAGGGCAGCTTCGACGGCCCGCGCCAGGCCTACATCATCGGGGCCAACGATCAACTCTTTTCCAGTAAAGAGTACCGACCCCTGATCATCGCTTATCGAAACGGGGCGCCTATCAAGTTATCCGATGTGGCCGAAGCCGTCGATGACGCCGAAAATATGCAACAGGCGGCCTGGACCAATACGGCCCCGGCGGTCATTCTCAATATCCAGACGACAGCCCGGGGCCAATGTCATCGAAGTCGTCGACCGGATCAAAAAATTAATGCCGAAATTGCAGAGCTCTTTGCCGGCCGCCATTCAGGTCTCGGTGCTGACCGACCGGACAACGACCATTCGGGCCTCGGTCCGAGATGTGCAATTCGAACTCCTGCTGGCCGTAGTCTTGGTCATCCTGGTCATTTTTCTTTTCCTGCGCAACCTTTCGGCCACAACGATTCCCAGCGTAGCCGTTCCCCTTTCGCTGGTGGGCACCTTCGGGGTCATGTATCTTTTAGGGTTCAGTCTGAACAACCTTTCTTTGATGGCCCTGACCATTTCCACCGGCTTTGTGGTCGATGACGCCATCGTCATGATCGAGAATATCGCCCGTTTCATCGAGGAAGGGGAAGATCCCCTTCAGGCGGCCCTGAAAGGCTCCAAGCAGATCGGTTTTACCATTCTGTCTCTGACTGTTTCGCTCATCGCCGTCCTCATCCCGCTCTTATTTATGGGGGACGTGGTGGGTCGGTTATTCCGGGAATTTGCCGTCACCCTGGGGGTGACCATCCTCATTTCGGCCGTCGTCTCCCTGACCCTGACGCCCATGATGTGCGCCCGGATCCTCAAGCATACGCCCACGGAAAAGCAGGGCCGGTTCTACCGGGTGTCCGGGCAGATGTTCGATCGCATTATCGCGGCCTACGGCAGGACCTTGCGATGGGTGCTCGGGCATCAAAAAGGCGACCCTTATCGTGGCCGTCGGGACTCTGGTCTTGACCGTCGTCTTGTTTCTTATCGTTCCTAAAGGCTTTTTCCCGGTCCAGGACACAGGGGTGATCCTGGGTATTTCCGATGCCCCCCAATCGATCTCCTTTTCAGCCATGACCAAGCGGCAGCAGGACCTGGCCAAGGTCATCCTGCAGGACCCGGCGGTGATGAGTCTGTCGTCCTTTATCGGCATCGACGGGACCAATGCCACGCTCAACAGCGGACGGATTCTGATCAACCTCAAGCCCCTGGAGGAACGCAAAATCAGCGCCAGCCAGGTGATCACCCGCCTCCAGCCGGAACTGGCCCAGGTGGAAGGGATACAGCTCTTCATGCAGCCGGTGCAGGATCTTACGGTCGATGCCCGGGTCAGCCGCACCCAGTTTCAGTATACCATGGAAGACCCGGATGCCGGTCGAGTTGTACACCTGGGCCCCCAAGCTGGTCGAGGCCTTGCGAAAACGTCCCGAGCTTCAGGAGGTCAGCAGCGATCAGCAGGACCAGGGGCTGCGGCTGGCCGTGGACATCGACCGCAGCACGGCTTCCCGCTTCGGCATCCAGCCGCAGCTCATCGACGATACCCTCTACGATGCTTTCGGCCAACGGATCATCTCGACCATCTTTACCCAGTTGAACCAGTATCGGGTTATCCTGGGGGTCAAACCGGAGTTTCAACAAGATCCCGCCAACCTGGGATCCCTCTATCTCCAGGGCACCACCGGCGGCCAGGTTCCGCTCGAGCACGATCAGCCGGGCCTCGGAGACCACCGGGCCGCTGCTCATCAGCCGCCAGGGACAATTCCCCTCGGTGACCGTTTCCTTCAACCTGCAAAAGGGGGCCTCCCTGGGAAAGGCCGTCAAGGCGGTGGAGGAAACAGCCCGGCAATTCGGGTTCCCGGCCAGCATCCGGGGCAGCTTTCAGGGAACGGCCCAGGCCTTCAAGGTCTCTCTGGCCAACGAACCCCTGCTGATCCTGGCCGCCCTGGTAACGGTCTATATCGTCCTGGGCATTCTGTATGAGAGTTATATCCACCCCATCACCATCCTGTCCACCTTGCCCTCGGCCGGGGTGGGGGCCTTCCTGGCCCTTTTGATGTTTCGCATCCGAATTCAGCGTCATCGCCCTGATCGGCATCATCCTGCTGATCGGCATCGTCAAAAAGAACGGGATTATGATGGTCGATTTCGCCCTCGACGCCGAGCGTAAAGAGGGAAAGAGTCCGGAGGAGGCCATCTATCAGGCTTCTCTGCTGCGTTTTCGGCCGATCATGATGACCACCCTGGCCGCCCTGCTTCGGGGCCCTTCCCCTGGCCCTTGGCGGTGGAGTGGGGTCGGAGCTTCGACATCCCCTGGGTATCTCCATCGTCGGCGGTCTGATCATCAGCCAGATCCTGACCCTCTACACCACCCCGGTCATCTATCTGGCTTTCGACCGGTTGGCCCAAAGGATCAAGGATCAAGGATTCAAGGGGTCGAGGATTCGAGTGAAAGGGACACCAATAAGCATGAAAATGTCGAATGAAAAGAAAAAATAACTTCATCATTCATCATTCGAATCGATATTCGATATTCGCATTTACATTGATTTCGCCGAACGCCGAACACTGAACGACGCGGTATTTTTGTATTAATTGACCATGAACTTTTCAGCCCACTTCATCACCAGACCGGTAGCCACCACCCTTCTGACCATAGGTCTGGCCCTGGCCGGGGTGATCGCCTTTCGCCTGCTTCCGGTATCGCCCCTGCCTCCGGTGGATTTTCCCACCATCATGGTGTCGGCGTCCTTACCCGGGGCCGATCCCGAGACCATGGCCACATCGGTGGCCGCCCCGCTGGAGCGCCAGTTCGGACGCATCGCCGGCGTCACGGAAATGACCTCCACCAGCTACCGGGGCTCCACGGCTATCGTCTTGCAGTTTGACCTGAACCGCAACATCAATGGGGCGGCCAGGGACGTCCAGGCGGCCATCAACGCCGCCCGGGGTTTTCTGCCGGCCAACCTTCCCAGCAACCCGATCTACCGCAAGATCAACCCGGCCGATGCGCCCATCCTGATCGTCGCCCTGACCTCCGATACCCTGACCACGGCCAAGCTGTATGACGCGGCCTCGAGCATCATGCAACAAAAACTGTCCCAGGTCGACGGCGTGGGCCAGGTGTTTGTCGGCGGCAGTTCCCTTCCGGCCGTGCGGGTGGATTTGAACCCCAACAGCCTTGAACAAATACGGGATCAGCCTGGAAGACGTCCGGGTCGTTTTGAGCCAGACCAATGTGAACCGGCCTAAAGGGCCAGATCGTCCAATCAGAGAAAGGACCTGGGAGATCCAGACCAACGACCAGCTCCGTACCGCCAGACCAGTATCTGCCCTTGATCATCCATTACCGGGCCGGCGCGGCCGTGCGGCTTCCCGATGTGGGCAAGGTGGAAGATTCGGTGGAAGATCTGCGGGCCGCCGGGATGGTCAACGGAAAACCGGCGGTCATGGCGGTTATTTTTCGACAACCCGGGGCCAACATCATCGAAACGGTCGATCGGGTCGAAGATCTGCTCCCCCAACTCGAGGCCGCCATGCCCGGAGGCGTGGAGTTTTCCATCGTTTCCGACCGTATCGCCGCCGATTCGCGGTTCCTTAAGAGATGTGGAGCGGGCCCTGGTCATCTCCTTCTGTCCTGGTCATCCTGGTGGTCTTCAGCTTCTTAAGAAGTGTCCGCTCCACCATCATCCCCGCCGTGGCGGTGGCGGTCTCTCTGGTGGGCACCTTCGGGGTCATGTACCTGTTCGGCTATAACCTGGACAACCTTTCCCTGATGGCCCTGACCATTGCCACCGGATTTGTCGTCGATGACGCCATCGTGGTCCTGGAAAACATCACCCGGCATATTGAAGAGGGAGTACCCGTTCGTGAGGCGGCCTTCCAGGGGGCCAGGGAAATCGGGTTCACCGTGTTGTCCATGAGCACTTCCCTGGTGGCCGTCTTCATCCCCATCCTGCTGATGGGCGGCATGGTGGGCCGATTGTTTCGCGAATTTGCCGTCACCCTGTCCGCGGCCATCCTGGTTTCCTTGGTCCTGTCGCTGACCACCACGCCCATGATGTGCGCCGCCCTTCTAAGATCCGGAGAAAACCAGGGCCCACGGGCGCCTTTACAAGGTCAGCGAAGAGATCTTCAACTGGATGCAGCGTCGCTACGAAATAACCCTGGGCTGGGCCCTTCGTCACCCCCGGTTCATGCTCCTGTTGATGGTCAGTCACGGTGGTGACCAATGGCTTCTTCTTTGTGATCGTTCCCAAGGGCTTCTTTCCCGGAGCAGGATACCGGCCGGATTGCTGGGCACCATTCAGGCCGACCAGGACATATCCTTTCAGTCCATGCGGGCCAAGCTGGCCCAAATGCTGGAGATCATCAAAAGCGATCCGGAGGTGGTTTATGCCGCGGGTTTTACCGGCGGCGGCGGGGGCGGCGGCACGGCGGCCAATACCGGCGCGGATGTTTATTTCCCTGAAACCTTTTGAGGAGCGAAAATCCGAGTATCGGGCAGGTCGATTGCCCGGCTGCGTAAAAAGCTGACCCAGGTGCCCGGGGCCCTGACCTATTCTTCAGCCGGTCCAGGACTTACGCATCGGCGGGAAGGCTGAGCAATGCTCATGTACCAGTATACCCTCCAGGGGGACAATCTGGCGGACCTGATGACCTGGGCCCCCCGGATCCTGCAGCGGCTTCGCAGCCTACCGGCCCTGGTTGATGTCAGCAGCGACCAGCAGGACAAAGGGCGGGAAGCCACCCTGGTGATCGATCGGACTACGGCCTCACGTCTCGGGATCACGCCCCAGATGATCGACGACGTCCTTTACGACGCCTTCGGCCAGCGGCAGGTCGCCATCACTTACACCCTGTTAAACCAATACCACGTGGTCATGGAGGTGGCCCCGGAATATTGGCAGCACCCGGATACCCTGCGCGACATTTATGTCCGCGGCACCAACGGGGCCATGGTTCCCCTGAGCGCCTTCACCCGTTTCGAGCGCAACGCCACCTCTCTGGCCGTCAATCACCAGAGCCAGTTCCCCTCGGTGACCATCTCTTTCAATTTGCTGCCGGGAAAATCTCTCGGCGAAGCCGTAAAGGAGGTGGAGACCGCCACCCGTCAAATGGGGATGCCTGCGAGCATCCGGGGCAGCTTTTGCCGGCACGGCCCAGGCCTTCCAGGCCTCCCTGGCCAACCAGCCCCTGCTCATCCTGGCGGCCCTGGTGACGGTTTATATCGTCCTGGGCATCCTCTACGAAAGCTACATCCACCCCATCACCATCCTTTCCACCTTGCCGTCGGCCGGGGTCGGGGCCCTTCTGGCCCTTTTGATCTTCCGCTCCGAACTGACCGTCATTGCCTTTATCGGGATTATTCTTTTGATCGGGATCGTCAAAAAAAACGGGATCATGATGGTGGACTTCGCCGTGGAAGCCGAACGCCAGGAAGGGAAAAGCCCGGAGGAGGCCATTTACCAGGCCTGCCTGTTGCGGTTCAGACCGATCATGATGACCACCATGGCCGCCCTGTTCGGGGCCCTTCCCCTGGCCCTGGGCCGGGGCGTGGGCTCGGAGCTTCGCCGTCCCCTGGGGATTGCCATCGTCGGCGGACTGATCTTCAGCCAGATGCTGACCCTTTATACGACACCGGTCATGTATCTGTATCTCGACCGCTTCAGACTCCGGATGAAGAGGTTGAGGCAAAAACGCCTTCCAAGAGCGATAAGAACTACTCCGGAGAATGTGTGAGGTGAAAACGTGAATAAATTGATCAGGAGAATGAAGGGGATGTGGGGTGCGGCGCTGTTTCTGTTGCTCGCCGGCCTGCGCGGTGGGGCCCGACTATCAAAGGCCCGAGCGCTCCTGTGCCGGAAGCCTACAAGGAAACCGCAGGTTGGAAAACGGCTCAGCCCGCTGGATGCCCTTCCCAGAGGAGCTTGGTGGAAAGTATTCGACGATCCGCAGTTGAATGACCTGGCGGAACAGATAAATATCTCGAACCAGACCGTCCTGGCGGCAGAGGCCCAGGTCCGGCAGGCCCTGGCCCTGGTCCAGATTGCCCGGGCCAGTTATTTCCCCTTCGTCACCGGCGGCTTCTCCTTTACGCGGACGCAGAATTCCACCACATCTCACGAAGACCCAGGCTCAGGGAGGGATCGCCACCTCGGATTATCTCCTGCCCGTCAACCTGTCCTGGGAGGCCGACGTCTGGGGACGCATCCGCCGCACGGTCGAGGCCAGCCGGAACACCGCCGAGGCCAGTGTGGCTGATCTCGAATCCGCCCGCCTGAGCGCTCAGAGTGCCCTGGCCCAGGCCTATTTCCAATTGCGAACGGTTGACACCCAGAGGCAGCTTCTCGAGGCGACGGTCGCGGCCTACCAAAAGGCTCTGGAGCTGACCCAAAACCGTTATGTCAGCGGTGTGGCGGGAAAGGCCGATGTGCTCCAGGCCCAGACCCAGTTGGAGACCACCAAGGCCCAACTGATCGACCTGAGTGTGCAGCGCGCCCAGTTGGAACACGCCATAGCGCTCCTCATCGGGAAGCCGGCCTCGGTCTTCTCCCTGGCCGCGGCTCCGTTTAAACCGATCCCGCCCGCTGTACCGGTCGGCCTGCCGTCGGAGCTTCTCGAACGAAGGCCCGACATCGCCGCGTGCGGAACGGCGGGTGGCAGCGGCCAACGCCCAGATCGGCGTGGCCAAAGCCGCCTTTTTCCCGAAATTCACCCTGGAGCCTGTCGGGTGGCTTCGAAAGCGGCGATTTGGCAAACCTGCTCTCCTGGCCGAGTCACTTCTGGTCGCTGGGTCCGGCCTTGGCGCAGACGCTCTTCGCCGGCGGCTCCTTACAGGCCCTGACGGACCAGGCGAGAGCGGCCTACGACGGCGCAGTGGCCTCTTACCGGCAGACCGTGCTGACGGGATTTCAGGAGGTGGAGGACAACGTGGCGGCGCTGCGCATCCTTGAAAGAGAGGCGCTGGTGCAGGAGGCGGCGGTGAAGGCGTCACAGCAATCGCTCACGGTAACCATGAACCAGTACAAGGCGGGGACGGTAAGCTATCTCAATGTGATCGTAGCACAGACGACGGCCTTGACGAATGAGAGGGCGACGGCAGACATTGCGGGGCGAAGGATGACGGCCACGGTGCTACTCATCAAAGCCCTGGGCGGGGGGTGGGAATCGGCATCAACTGCGCCATGATTCTATCGCCGATGATGCCCAGACGAAAGCTGAATTTCCGGCGGACCATGGATAAATGCCTCGATTCCCAAAGGTATTCCATCAAATACGGGGTGATGAAAATTAGTTATCGGCAGATGCTGACTCTCTACACCACACCGGTCATGTATCTGTATGTGGAGCGGTTCAGGCTCTGGATGAAAGGCCTGAGGCCGAATCGTGCTGCCGAGTAATAAACATTTTTCCCCAACGAGGAAGAGATTCTTGTAAACGGTCTTAATAAAACATCTCCTTCCAAAACAATCCACACCTGTTCTTCTTATTCTCCGTTCAAAAAACTATTAGAATTTAATTTAACTTTGGGAGCCCTCCCTTGTCAAATAGGAGTGATGGCCTCGTAAAAAGACCTATCCCCCCTCTCGTCTCTCCGGAAAAAGCAGGGATGACGATTTGAAGACTTTTTACGAGGCCATCGGTAAAATGGAACTGCCGGCTAAAAATCCAGGGCATTAGTACGGTCGAAATAAAAAAATAGGTGGTAATAATAAGATGAAAGCCGAAGTTGAGATCCGGACGATTACGTGCGTCCCGGCCTTAATGATGACCATTTTATTCTTGATTCTAATGACAAGTTCCGCTCATGCCTTTGGTTTAGGTTCCAGAGACCGCGGTGGTTCCGGACGGGGGAAACAACCTGCGAGTGAAAATAAATCATTAAATCTTTCTCCGGAACAGGAGGCCCAATTAAAGGGCTTAAGGGACAAATTCTTGGAAGAAACGGCATTTCTCCGGAGTGAGATTCCGATAAAGCTTGCGGAACTTAGAACTCTTTGGGCAGACCCCAACCCGGACAAGGACAGGATCGACGGCAAGAAAAAGGAAATTATGGAGTTGTATACCGAACTCCAGATCAAGGCAACGGCTGACAGATTATTAGCTCAAGGGTTTCTTACCCCTGAGCAGACGGAAAAATTGGCTGTCTTTGGCCTACGGTTAGATATAGAACCCAATTGGGGTCTTGGCCCGGGCTCCCATCCATAAGAGCCCGATTCTGACCTGAAGCCAATTGAAAATCTTCCGAATCGAGTCCTTTTTCACATCCAGGACTTCAACCTTAAAAATTTAAAAATAATTTTTAACTTTGAAATACTTCCTTTTGTCTGATTATATCAGTAAGGGTCAGCGGGAAGGAAGTTGAACTTTGAATTTCAGGCATTCTGAAATTTTCAGCTTCCCATACCGTGGACCTTTTGGCAATACATGGAAGACTCCCTGTACTAAGGTGCAAGGAATCTTCCATGAAAGATAAAGGTTTGTTTTTTGAAGTTTCATTCGTTAACTACGCCATCTCACTAAAATGGAAAGGGTGAATCGTTTAAGGTTCGTGTTAAGACAAAACATAGGGACACTTTCGAAAAGATAAGGTTTTTCTGCGTAATGATATCAAAGTCAAGCGGTTAGAACTCCGGGCCCTTTGGACGGTCCCTCAGCCGGAAAAAGACAAAATCATGGCCAAGCAAAAAAAACTTATGGATCTGGTAACCCAATTACGGACCAAGGCCGTAAATTCGGGATTAGAAGCCGGAGTGAGCCGCACCCCTGATGAACAGACGGTCCAGACGGGTATATTGTGGGGCCGATGATGGGAAGATTTTAAGGGATCATCCATTCCATACTCGCTTGAAGATAGGAAAGGGAATTGCTCTTTCCGGTGAAAAAAAATGATCAGCATTTTACATACGGAATGGTCGAAAGGCTGGGGTGGTCAGGAAATCCGGATCATTCAGGAGTCTCTTGAATTCCTAAAAAGGGGCTATCGGATGATGATTGCCTGTCAGCCGGATAGCCGGATTTTTCGTGTTGCCCGGGAAAATGGGGTGCCGGTTATTCCTTTAAAGATGAGAATCGCCATGGACCCGTTGGCGATCTGGAAATGCAGGCAAATCATAAAAAAGAATTCCATCGATATCGTTCATACCCACAGTTCGGTCGATAGTTGGTGTTGTTCTATCGCTTCCAAATTGGTTGGGGTTCCGGTCATACGGAGTCGGCATATCAGTGCTCCCATCAATACCAATTTTTTTTCCTTCTTTTTATATATGAAATTGGCCGACCGGGTGATTTCCAGCGGAAAAATCATCAAGAAGAAGATGGTCGAGGTGAATGGCTATGATCCCCAAAAGATCGTTTCCATCCCTACCGGGGTCAATGAGAAGACCTTCTCTCCAGCAATAATTGGACCTTCAGTAAGAGAGGAATTAGAAATCAGGAAAGATGATTTTCTTTTAGGAATTGTCGCCATGTTGCGGAGTTGGAAAGGGCATCTATATCTCCTGGAAGCCGTAAAAGGATTGCGGGAGAAGATACCCAGTATAAAGCTGCTCATTGCCGGGGACGGTCCCCAGGAAGAAAACATCAGGACCTACATCCAAGACAACGGCCTCACCGGAACCGTCATCATGACGGGTTATCGAAATGATGTGCCTCGGGTTCTGAAGAGCCTGGACTTATGTGTTCTCCCTTCTTATTCCAATGAGGGGGCCCCTCAGACCATTCTCCAGGCCATGGCTCTGGGCGTTCCGATCATTGCAACCGCGGCCGGTGGAATTGAGGAAGTCGTAAAAAATGGACAAACAGGGATTCTCGTACCCCCGCGCGATGTTCAGGCCTTGAGCAAAGCTATAAATTGGGCCTACCAAAACAAAGAAGAATGTCTGAAAATGGCCCGCCAGGCAAACGAATTGATCTGGAATAATTTTACCCTCACCAGGATGACTGATAAAACCGAAGGGGTTTACCGGGAATTGTTGGGATGGAGCCGTCCTGAACAAGGTGCTGTCTTGCCTGCCGATGTCTCACCGATTAAATTTAAGTCTTTCAGACTGCCCAAACTTAAATTTCACTTTTTTAGAAAATCTCCATTGCCCAATTCATGGTCCTCGAGAGGTGAAGAAAGTAACTATCCCTTACCCGGTGTTAAAACGGGAAAGTTATGAACCAAGCAATGAAGACTTACTCGACTCAATTGTTTTTTGATCAAAATCACCAAGTCCGGGAGAGCAGAGGCCTATGGGCAAATAGGTTCCAGAAAGTTTGAATCTTAGGACGATTGGTCCATAAAAGGCTCGATCGATAAGCAAAAGCGGACCTGAAATGAGAAGTACAACCAGAATAATAGTGATACTCTTTTTCTCCCTAAGCTTTATTTTCGCTTATGCTTATACCCTGAACTTTATCGCTAAGATCGCTATTTCAATTGGGAACTGGTAACCGGGGCCGACGAAAATTTCCAAGGCCATATTCGATTTAACTTTTTCCATTAAATGGCCTCGAATATTTTTCAATAGGGGAAAAAATGGAAGAGCCTATCAAAATAGTGCACATCGATAACGATTACAAGGTCATCTATATCCTGATTAGGGAAGGGACCCTTATTAAATCAACCGTTTCTCTGGAAGCCGCCTTGACCATGCTCAAAAACGATCGATTTGACTTGATCTTATCGGAACCCCACAATATAGCCATACTGACTCCGCAACAAGCCATCAAAAAATAAGATGAAAGGATACTTGTCTTCAATTCTCATAGCTTCAATCATAACGGCAATTGGGATCACTCCGGCCATAGGCAAATCGGATTGCGCCGAGCCGATACCCGAACTTTTTCAACGAGTCTCACGGTCCGTCGTTTCTATCTCGGCCTTGGCATTGGATCCTTATAAAATCAGCGGTCGGATCAGTACAGTGACAGGTTCAGGATTTATCATCGATAATGAGGGGCTTGTCCTCACAAACTCCCATGTGGTTTTTGATCGCCAGGCAATCAGCGTAACCCTTGATGATGGCCGCAAAGTTGAGGCCAAGCTCCTGGGGGCGGATCCGATCTTCGACCTCGCCGTTCTTCGCATTCCAGTTCCCCTTGGAGGACACCCCGTGGCAGTCCTGGGGGATTCAGATTCGGTTCGGATCGGTGAGGAGGCTATTGCCATCGGCAATCCTTTCGGCCTTGAGCAGACTCTCACCCGCGGGGTCGTTTCAGGGCTCAACCGTATCCTTCCGGGTTCCCCTTTATTGACACTTCCTCTCATCCAGACTGACGCATCCATCAATCCAGGGAACTCTGGCGGACCGCTTATGAACCGGTGTGGCGAGGTAATCGGCATCAACACCTCGATTTTAGCCGAGGCGCAAAATATCGGGTTCGCCATCCCCATCAATGTTACCAAAAGCGTTATCCCGGAGTTAATAAAACATGGTCGGGTGATTCGTCCATGGTTGGGTGTCAACGGGAAGCAGGTGGAGAAAGAACTCATGGAAATCATTAACCTACCCTTGGTGGAGGGGTTTCTGGTTGAGACGGTTGAACCAGGGAGCCCGGCCCAGCAAGCGGGAATGCACGGGGGCGAACTGTCCGTTACGATTGGAGGAACGGAATTCTTGATAGGGGGTGACATCATTACCGAGATCAATGGACAATCACTCAGGAGGCCGGGGAACTTCCTCAAAATGATCGCGTCGTTGAAGGTCGGCGATAAGGTTGGCCTCACCCTGTTTCATAAAAAAGAGACACGCCACGTCGAGTTGACCCTTCCTGAACGTCCTGTCTTACCAAGCGATATTCGCACCAGTTCCTCAAGCACCCTGCAACCGACGAGAGGCCGATTTCCAAGCTTTCCTCTTCCGTAGGGATGCTCTTGCGAACAAAGAATACTAACACTCTTTTTTGCTTGAATTTTCTGGAACAAAACGTTACTCATTAAAAATAAAAATCAAATTTAAGGGGGAGAGATAAATTTTTGTTGGGATTAACCCCTAAAAACAATGGAGGAAAAGGAAATGTACTCAAAAACTTTTTTATTAGTGGCCTTGGTTTTGGTTTTGGCTATGGGGATGGGTTGCGGCGGCGGCAGCAGCATCCACGACCAGCGGAGGGAGACGCTTCCTCTCACAGTAGTCGGTACATGGAATAGAGCTGATTCCAATACAACTTTTCCTAACCAAATTGTCTTCAATGCAAATGGAACCGGTACATATATATTTTCAAATTTCAAGGCCAATTCATCCATTACCTGGACCTCATCGGGGGACCAGATAACTATCTACCACGGGAACTATCCAAACCGCCACTATTACTCTGATCTCCATCTGACAATACTTTCACGCTAAATTCAATAGGGACAGATACTTATAACCGGGCATAACAGGTAGGAGTTAATTAATTCAGGCCGGTCCATATGGATTTGGAATCAGGCCGAATGATCACTATTTCCACGGCTATGGAATCTATGGCTTCCGCTGTGAGTTGCCCAGGACAGAGGCAATACTAGGCCACCATTCCAAGGGAATCAAAAATTCACCTAGATCATAAGACATAGTCCTAAGTCAATAAAACGTCCTGGACGGAGTCAGAATTATCTCGCAATCCGCATGCACCCTACTTTGTAATGTCTGCGGGATCATTCTGGATAAGCCCGCAGGCTCATCTATTGATCAGGAAATGCGCTCGACTTGTACCTTATGGAACCTGGAAGCTTCACGAAACAGGTAGTTTCAGATCGATCGATTGAATTTTTCTCGTTCTTCCGGGTTCAGGGAGGTATAAGTCCTTCCTTCTTTTTTATGAAAGAGTATTTTCTCTTCTCGGGCCAACCAGCCCAAGGCCTGGTAAACGATATCTCCTTTCTCTTTTAGAATTTGGGGAAGCTTTGAAATCTCTACCCGTCCTTTTTTCCCCAGAGTCTTCCAAACTCTTCCGGCCATCTCTCCGATTGTTTCCTTCATAAATTTCTCTTTCTTTCAGGAAGACCTGATTTTTGAAATCTTTCGTCTTCGGTTTGAAGCTCCCTGCACCATGCAAAGGTTTATTGTTTGCGGTTCCCTCGCCGACCCCCGCAGGGACTGCCGGAGTAAGCGCTCGCTGTTCACTTTCAAAAGTAAGGCTTGAAAACGCTATCCCCTTCTCCGTTTTATCGATTCATAGTCGTTGGGAGGGTTCCCGTTTATCTCACCGTATAACCGCGTCCTTCAAGACAGGCACTCATGGCCCGTTGATAATCCCCGCGCTTCTGGATTAATTGAGCTTCAGGCATACCGGCGGGCGGTTTGGTCGGGTCATACCCTGTTTGGCCAGCGGCCCAACGGTGGCATTGATAACGATCATCAGCCTGTTGCTTCTCGCTCTGGCCCTGTCTGGGATAAATGAACATCTGCTCCCCCGGCATCTGGCCACCTGACATTTGACCTCCGGCAGGCGGTACCGGGGAAGGACCCTGCGGAGGCATTGCCGGCGGAGGCGGTATCGGGCTGACTTCACCGGTCGGGGGCGCAACGACCACATAGCCGCCGGGGCCGGCCGTGTAATAGACCTCGTTGGCATAGTAATAGGGTACTCCCCCTACCATGATTGTCGTATAATAGGGAGGTAAAAAGGGGACTGGCCAGTCCGATCGGAGGGGCCACGATGAGGAAACGCCGACCCTTAGGACAGATACCAGACTCCATCAAAAAAGTAATATCTTGCCTTGCCAAAAACCACCATTCGGTGTCCTGACGGCAGCGCATCAACAATACTGACCGCGAGCCGGATAGGAACGGTCATGATGGTATCGGGAATCCCTGAATTCACGATGGCGGAATTCTCGTTCGTCCGCACCGGCCGTTTGGCAAAGCTCCGATCATCATGACCCCTAACAATAGAGGTCAAAATAATAAAGGTGATACAGGTTTTGCGAAGATATGACATGGCAATGTCCTCCATAAAAACAGAAATAAATTTATTGGATACCCTTTATTTTACACGATAGCCCCGACCTTCGAGGCAGGCCCCCATGGCACGCCGGAAATCAAGCTCCTTTTGTTCGAATTGCGCGTTGCGCGTCTGATCTCGCTGGGCAAAGGCCTCTTCCTGTCGCCGGGCCTCCTCTTGTCTGACCGAATCCGAGGCCGCCCCGGCGATAGCTCCTCCGGCTGCGCCGATCAAGGCCCCACCGGCTGCGTGTCTTGGCCCACCCAGAACGGCTCCCAGCACGGCTCCGGCGATCGCATATACGGCCGTATCATGACCGGGAGGCGGTAAAGGGACCACCTTGACCCGTTGCTCGGGCGGAAGAGACGAGAGACTCGGATCAAAACCGGTCTGTTTGATCGCCCAGTTATAACATTCATAATGATCCTTTGATTGTTGTTCGACGGTCTGCCCCTTCAGAGGATAAAAATAGACCTGGGCTCAGGGAAGGTCGAGGGGTTCCTGCCACTGGTCGGGGAGCCACCCGTTCCGGCATAGGATAACAGGCAACCAACCCGGAAACGGTCAAAAGAAGCAAACCCAAAGTCGGACCCTTGCCGTTTTATTCATCTCTCGTCTCGGCATCATCATTTGCTTCCCCTTCAATCATGAAACGCTGTAATTGCACCTTCAAAAACGAATAAGTGGATTGTCTTCATTGACCCCTCTTTTGATTAAAATTTCACCAGAGCGGTCAAGTGGAAGGCAAACAGCAGAAGAAAGAGCCAGGCGAGTGGAAAAACAATAATCAATACTAATTTATTCATAGCCGAAGACCTCGTTCATATTATGTAACTCTTCATGCTTCACAAACAGCTACAGCTTTCCGGATTTGATCTTTGATAAAAATGCGAATGGTCCAAAAGTAAATTGTTCTAAGGAGTTTTTGGTCCCTTGAACTGTTGGAGCACGTTGCGTTGATCGGCAGTCAATACCCCGGTGACTATCTGATTAAATGTTTGGGCTCGCTGTTCCGCTAAGGCTGTTCCTAATGGGACCATAGCATCCACTTGGGCTTTGATCTGGTCATTGGTAGCCGATCCGGACAATATTAAGTCTCTCAAAGCGCTGCGGGCTGTTCTTAGCTGTGTCCATGGTCGGTTTTAAAATGGTCCGGCTGGTTGTCATGATAACCTTGATCTGGGCTTTTTGCGCATCCGTCAACGGCTGACCACCCTTTTCCAGAACCCACTTAATGCGTCTTATTTCACCTCCTCGCCCGTGTGGACCAGAGAAAGCAAAGGTTGAATAGGCGCTTAGGCATAAACCGACCAATACCAAAACTGATACTGCAATAAACTTGATTTTTGTTTTCATGGGAATTTCTTCTTTAATTTGGTTTTAATATCTTAGTCACTGAAAACCCCTGATAGGTTAAAAACTTTTTTATCTGGTATAAAAAAAATTTTCCTAAATCAGGCTGGAGACCGAGAGAGTACGGGCTGCTTCCCCGCAGACGGATACGTTCTCGATGGGATGAAACGGGGCCAAATCTTCAGTAGTAAAATTTTTTTTAACTTTAGAAGATTGGGAGTTGTCTACAGACACATCGGCTCATTGAACATCATAAGCCATCGGTAAATAGAATAGCATTTGATGTCGAGTTGAAAACGGTGGAGTTATTTTCTGGTTTTCTTAGAGTGAGAATTAGATCATGTATGAATGGGTTATTTTTTCTACGAAAAGGAAGGGTTGGGTATGGGACTTTTTTATCTTAATTGTTGAATTAATTATTTCTTGTTTTCCCAAACGAATGAGATTTATTGGGAAATCGTCAAACCGATCTCCTTCGACAGATCGAATAGATTAAATTATCAATAACTCTTCAGGGGATTACCGCTCAGCACCTGACTGCCTCAGGGCGGTAAAAATTTTCTTAGGTAAACCCCTGGTTCTGTCCTTTGAGAGGCTAATCCTAGCAAACCTCCGGCTCTGCCGGAAGTCTGGTGACTATGCGACGGACATTAAAAATAACGATCTTGGTAGTTATCGGCCTGGCCGTGATCGGCGGCCTTGGTCTGTGGTGGTCGCGGCACCATGGAAACAAGGGACCAGGGTTCCGCACAGCAGCCGTGAAACGGGGCGATATCGTGGCTACGATCAGCGCCACCGGCACGGTTGAACCGGAAGAAGTCGTCGATGTGGGGGCCCAGATCGGCGGAATAATCAAGATCCTTCGGCAAGGATAAAAACGGAAAGGTCATCGACTACGGTTCGATGCGTGCAAGGCCGGTATGGTCTTGGCCAGGATTGATGATGCTCTTTATGCCGCCGCCGTAAAAACGGCCCAGGCCCAATTACGGCAAGCCGAGGCCAACGTGATTAACGCCAAGGCCAATGTCCTTCAGATGAAGGCCAAGTTACTGCAGGCCCAGGCGGACTGGAATCGAGCCCAGAAGCTGGGTCCTTCAGACGCCCTGTCCCAGAGCGCTTATGACCAATACCAGGCCGGTTACGAGGTCGCCAAGGCCAATTTGGCCTCGGCCGAGGCGGCCGTCGAGCAAGCCAAGGCGGCCGTAGCCCAGGCCAAGGCCGGTCTTAACACGGCCCAGATCAATTTCGGTTACTGCACCATCAAAACCCCGGTCGACGGCGTGATTATAGATCGTCGTGTCAACATCGGACAAACCGTGGTGGCCAGCCTGAGTGCTCCCAGTCTATTCCTCATTGCCAAGGATCTCAAACGTATTCAGGTTTGGGTGGCGGTTAATGAAGCGGATATCGGCAGCTTATCCAAAGATCAGCCAGTGACCTTTACGGTGGACGCCCTTCCTAATCAGACCTTTCAGGGTCGGGTGGGCAAAATTCGACTCAACGCCACCATGTCTCAGAATGTGGTCACTTACACCGTCGAGGTCAACACCAACAACGATGACGGTAAACTAATGCCTTATTTAACGGCCAACGCCAAGTTCAAGATCGGCCAGCATCAGGGCGTATTGCTGGTTCCCAATGCGGCCCTGCGTTGGTCGCCACGGCCCAATCAGATTGCTCCGGAATTTTCGACCGAAGATCCCAGGGCCGGATCTCAGAAGCGAAAAGAAAGTGCCAGTGCCGTCCAGGATAAGGGGCCACAGGAAAGCGGCATTATTTGGATTCCCCAAGGAAAGTTTGTCCGGCCGATCCGTGTCACCACAGGCTTGACGGACGGACAGATGACCGAAGTGGAAGGGAAAGATGTAACCGAAGGTCTGGGTGTGGCCATAGGTGAACAAACACGGGAAACCGAAAGCAGTCCGATCACCGAAGCCAGTCCGTTTACGCCGCAAATAGGTCGTGGATTCCGTCAAGGCCAGGGAGGCTCCAGCTGGTTCCGGTGGAAATCGCTGAGTTCGGAGCCAAAATCGGCTGCCATGGACTTGATAGAACTTCGAGATATACAAAAGACTTATCATCTTGGGGAGGTGGATCTGCCGGTTCTCAAGGGCATATCCCTGAACGTCGTCCGTGGCGAACTCGTTGCCTTGATGGGCGCCAGCGGTTCAGGCAAGAGCACACTGATGAACATCATCGGCTGTTTGGACCGTCCGACTTCCGGAGAGTATTGGATCGACGGCCATCAGGTTTCCTGGACAACCGCCAAGGAACGGGCCAGACTGCGGCGCAGGATGATCGGTTTCGTTTTCCAGAATTTTAACCTCTTGGCCACGAACTACGGCCCTGGAGAACGTTTTAATGCCGCTGACTTACACCAGGGAGGATTTGAGCAAGTCTCAAATGAACCAGCGGGCTGTTGAATTACTGGAAAAAGTCGGATTGGCCGACCGCATCGATCACCAGTCATCTCAACTTTCAGGTGGAGAACAACAACGGGTGGCCATTGCCCGGGCCTTGATTAACCATCCGCAGGTCCTTCTGGCCGACGAGCCAACCGGTAACCTCGATTCAAGAACCAGCAAGGATATCCTCCGGATGTTTCAGCAACTCAACAGCTCGGAAGGCCTGACCATCCTCCTGGTGACTCACGATTCCGAGGTGGCCCAACATACCCAGCGAATCATCTCCATTAAGGACGGACTCATCGGGACATGAAATCAACCCGCACCCTGAAAACGGCCTTTGGGGCCCTTCGGCGCAATGTCATGCGGGCCGTGCTCACCACTTTGGGCATTATCATTGGTGTGGCCGCGGTGATCACCATGATGGAGATCGGTAACGGGGCCTCCATCGCCATCCAGCGCACCATGGCCAGCATGGGCGCTAATACCCTGGTGATCTTTCCCGCCGCCGCTTCCATTGCCGGCGTCAATCAGGGGGCCGGCACCATGATGACCATGACGCCAGGGGATGCCGAGGCCATCGCTAAAGAATGCCCGGCCGTCGGCCACGTGGCGCCCATCGTGCGAGCCCGTACCCAGGTGGTTTACGGTAATCGCAACTAGGTCCCGACCTATATCTTCGGCACTGCGCCGTCCTATCTACAGGTCCGCGAATGGACCGATCTGGATGAGGGGGAAGCCTTTACCGAGCAGGAGGTCCGAAACTCCAGCAAGGTCTGTCTTATCGGACAGACCATTGTGAAAGAGCTTTTCGGCGGCCAGTCGCCAGTCGGCAAGGAGATCCGCATCCGCAACGTGGCCTTCAAGGTTATCGGCGTGTTACAGAAAAAAGGCGCCAATGTCATGGGCCTGGATCAGGACGATATTCTTTTGGCGCCCTGGACGACCATCAAATATCGGGTGGTGGCTTCCTCATTGGCCGGGGCCAATCAAAGCAACACGACCACGGCCACCAGCACGGTCAATACGCTTAACCAAATTTACCCCAACATCCAGCAAAATCTTTATCCAACCCCATCCGACACCGAAGTGGCCGACTTTCCAACAATGCGATCCGATTCACCACCATCGACCAGATTCTGATCTCGGCGCAATCCGGCGCCCAGGTTCCTTCGGCCATCCAACAGATTACCGACCTGTTGCGGGAACGGCACCATCTTCGTGACACCGCCCTGAATGATTTCAATATACGGGACATGACCGAGATTACCAAGGCCATAAGTTCAACCTCAGAATTGATGACTAACCTGCTGCTGTGTGTGGCCATGATTTCGCTGGTGGTCGGCGGCGTGGGCATCATGAACATCATGCTCGTTTCCGTAACCGAACGGACCCGGGAGATCGGACTTCGTATGGCCGTGGGCGCCGAGCCGAACGATATCTTGCGGCAATTTTTAGCCGAGGCCGTCGTGCTCTGCTCTGCTCGGCGGTATCATGGGCATCCTCGTGGGCCGTGGCAGTTCCTATCTGGTAAATACGGTGCTTCATTGGCCCACGGCCACTTCCATAGGCGCTATCATAGCCGCGGTGTTGGTATCGGCCAGTGTGGGGGTTATTTTCGGTTTCTATCCGGCCTGGAAGGCCTCACGGCTCGATCCCATCGAAGCCCTTCGGTATGAGTAAGGAAGTGCTGACCAATCCCAAGCAACAGCGATATCTCGATCCGGGCAGCAGCCCTCGGTGTTACCCTGTTGTTATTTAACGGCTGCCTGGTGGGCCCGAATTATCATCCGCCCCAGCCGACTGTTCCCAACGCCTGGGTTGGAGTAACCGAGACTCCGACCAGTGAACCCTCCGTGGCTACTGCCCGAGCAGGCCGACCTCACCCAATGGTGGCAACAGTTTAACGACCCCATGTTGGCCGCTCTGGTTGAAGAAGCGCTTGAAGGCAAATCTCGACCTGCAGATCGCCGAGATCGCGCTTGCGCCAAGCCCGGGCCGTGCGGGGCGTGGCCGTCGGAGGCTTGTGGCCGGCGGTTACGGCCTCCAGCGGATATCAGCGAATGAACAAAGCCGGCATCACCCAAGGCGACCAGGATCTTTATCAGGCCGGTTTGGACGCCGTCTGGGAACTCGACCTGTTCGGCGGTCTGCGCCGCAACGTTGAATCGGCCAACGCCACCATCCAGGCCGCGATTGAAAATATCCGTGACGTGCAGGTCAGCCTCATCGCCGAAGTGGCCCTCAATTACATCCAACTCCGCGGTTACCAGCAGGAGATCGTCATCGCCCAAAACAATCTGAAAGCCCAACAACAGACCGCCGAGATCACCCATAAACGATTAAAGGTGGGCTTCGCCAGCGCCCTCGACGTGGCCAATGCCGATGCCAATGTCGCCACGACCGAGTCTCAAATCCCGGTCTTTGAAACAGCGGCCCGGCAATCCATCTACGCCTTAAGCCTGCTCCTGGCCCGACTACCGGGGGACTTGGTAGAGCAGTTATCGCCGCCGGGTAACCTGCCCACAGTACCGGCCCAAGTCCCTGCCGGTCTGCCTTCGGACCTGCTTCGCCGTCGGCCTGACATTCGTGCCTCTGAGGCCCAGCTCCATGCCGCCACCGCGCAGATCGGTGTGGCTATCTCGGATTTCTTTCCCAAATTTTCGCTCACCGGCTCGGTGAACTGGCAAAGCAACCTGCTAAGCACCTGGTGGACCGATGCCAGCCGCTCGTTCTCCGTCGGTCCAGCAATGACCTGGCCCATTTTCCAGGGCGGTGCAATTGCCTCGAATGTGCGTTTGCAGGAGGCGCTGCGTGACCAGGCCTTCATCACCTACCGGAAAACGGTCCTGGCCGCCTTTCAGGATGTGGAGAATGCCTTGATCGCCTTTGCCAAAGAACAAGAACACCACCAGGCCATCAACGAGGCCGTTGTCGCCAACCGCAAGGCCGTGGACTTGTCCTTGCAGCTTTACACCGAGGGTTTGACCGATTTTCTCAACGTGCTCAATGCCCAGCGTTCCCTCTACGCCTCCGAAGACGCCCTGGTGCAGAGCGAGCGCAGCATTGCCACCGACCTCATCGCCCTCTACAAGGCCTTGGGCGGCGGTTGGGAACCGTAATGGGATGTAAGCATGGCTCTTCTTTGTAGTGTTATCGACAGAAGCTGACCGTCTACAGGCCCCGGTCATGGTTCTGTATCGGCCGAATCCCGATGAAAGGCCTTGAGAAAAGAACACGGCCAGGGCAATAAGAACCCTCTTTTTATTTATTTCGAACCCGGAAGCGGGCCGCTTTCATGATGGTTTCCAGGGCGGCTACAGAGGAAGGGAGGTCGTTATTGATCACCGCATAGTCGAAATGTTTCACGGCCTGGAGTTCTTTTTCAGCATTCTTCAACCGAATCAGAATCGTGGGCGGCGAATCGGTTTCACGATGGACCAACCGTCTTTTTAATTCCTGTTTGGATGGAGGCAGGATAAAAATGGCGATGGCTTGAGGAATTCTTTTTTTCACCTGCCGGGCCCCTTGAATATCAATATCCAGAAGGACATCTTCTCCCTTCTCCATCCACCGCTCTATAGGCGCTCGGAGTGTTCCGTAATATTCTTCATGAACCCGGGCCCATTCCAGAAACCCATCCTCTTCCCGGTTTTTAACGAATTGTTCGTGGGAAACAAAACGATAGTCCCGACCTGCTTTTTCACCCGGCCGCCGGGTGCGGGTGGTCCAGGAAACGGAAAAATGGAGGCGGGGAATTTTCTCCTGAAGGGCCTCTCGCAAAGTGGTCTTCCCCACTCCCGAAGGACCGGAAAGGATAAATAAGTTCCCCGGCCTCTTATTTGGAATTTTTGGACTCATCCTCTTTCCCGGTCCCGTCGGAACTGAATCGCAGGGCCACAGTCTCGGCCTGGATGGCCGAGAGGATCACATGATTGCTGTCGGTGACGATGATGGAACGGGTTTTTCGGCCCTGGGTGGTGTCGATCAATCTTTTACTGTCCCTGGCCTCCTCTCTTAATCGTTTCATCGGAGATGAGGTCGGGGTTAAAATGGCCACCACCCGATCTGAAACGACCGTATTTCCAAAACCGACGTTCAATAACTTGGGGTCCATGGGTTCTCCTTGCTTTTCAGCGGTCGGCTTACAGCTCTCAGCTTTCAGGGGAGTCAATGGCCGGGAAATTGATGTTCAGAAGTCCCGATAATAATGAGGACCTGCATCATTTCTTAAAGCTTGCTGACCGCTAAAAGCTGATCGCTATATTTTATTCTATATTCTGAACTTGTTCCCGCAGTTTTTCCAATTCGGCTTTGATGGACACAACCAGGTGGGAAATCTCGCTATTCATACTTTTCGATCCGATGGTATTGACTTCCCGATTCATTTCCTGAAGAAGAAACTCCATCTTTTTCCCCACGGGCTGGGCCTCCTTAAAAAGGATCTTGAATTGTTTGCCATGACTTCCCAGGCGGACCAGTTCCTCTGAAATATCGGAACGATCGGCCAAAATAGCCACCTCCTGAGCCAAACGAATCGGATCCACTTCCACCCCTTTGGCCAACTTTTGAATTCGGTCCTTCAGCCGGACTTGATAGGCCTCGACCGCCTGGGGAACTTTTTGGGAGATCCGGTCGGCCCCCTTTTGTATTCCTTTAAGGCGTTCCTGTAAATCCTGACTCAGGTTCTTACCTTCTTCGGTACGCATTTTTTGCAGCGAGTCAAAGACTTTTTTTATAGGAGTCGTAAGCTTTCGCCAGAGGACTTCTTCGGGGAAGGCGCTCTCCTGATAAACGACGACGTCTTTTAGAGAAAGGAGATGGCCCAATTCTACAGGACCGGAGATTTTGAAGTTTTCTTTCAATTCGGTCAATAACCCGAAATAGCTCCTGACCAAAGGCCAATTAACGGCCACATTCTCGTTTCGAAGTTTCTCCTGGGAGGCCAATTGAATGGCAACCTCCACCCGCCCCCTGGAGATCCGGGAGGCAATATAGGTTTTGATCCGGTCTTCCAAGGGATAAAAGGCATTACTCAGCCGCAAATTGACATCTAAAAACCGGTTGTTGTAGGTCCGGACCGATAAGGTAATCTGGAGGTCCTTATCCGAAAACACCAGTTGGGCAAACCCGGTCATGCTCTTGATCATAGTAAACACCCAGGGTTCAAGGAGTCAAGGGTTCAAGGGTAGTTCAACTTTCACTCGACCCCTCGACTCCTTGACCCCTCGAACCCTGTCTTTCTTTAATTTCCCTCAGGTATCTTTTCCTGATCCTGTTGAACATCCAAATCGACTGTTCATCCCGGTAATCGGGATAGGTCCAGGCCAAAGGCTGATAGCTTCCTTTATAAAAAATCAGGGTCAAATCGCCGAAGATCCCTTTCCCAAGATAAAGGCGATGGCTGTAATTCTTCCCGGTAGCCAGGACCAGCCTTTCGGCCGTTAACAGTCCCGGGTCGATATTAAGCTGACGCTTTTCATGGACCGTCCACTGCTTCTCCAATTCCAGGGCCTGCCATTTAATATCGGCCAGGCGGTCTTGGGGGACCAATTCCCTGAAAGCGGCCCATCGGCGGAATAAGGGAAGACCCATTTCTTCTTCATAGTAATGGGTATAATCAAAATTCCTTTTCTCGGAAAGAAAGTCTATGGCCCCCCAGGTTTTTTCAATGGCCTTCCAACCGGAAAGGGCCGTCGATCCATCCTTATAGATGAGGGCCACAACGAGTTTCGCCGGTAGGGGTTCCTTCGGTTTACTCAAAAGCAGGTCGACCTACACAAAAATATTTTATCCCCAATTGGTGCATCTTAACCGGCTCATACATATTTTTTAAATCCACGACCACCGGGTTTTTCAACAGGGATTTCATCTTGGTCCAATCGATGGTCCGAAAGGGGTTCCATTCGGTGGCCAGGACCAAGGCATCGGCCCCTTTGCCGGCATCGTACAGATTATCCTGGAACAAAACTTTCTTTAATACCTTTCGGCCTTCCTCCATGCCGGCCGGATCATAGACCTTGATCCGGGCCCCCAGGGCCTGCAATTTTTGGATAATAAAAAGGGCCGGTGCCTCCCGGATGTCGTTGGTATTTTGTTTAAAGGTGATCCCCAGGATTCCCAGGGTTTTCCCTTTAACCGGGCCGGCGGCCTTAAGGATCTTTTCAACCATCCTTTGTTTCTGCCGCTGATTGACCCGAATGACCGTCTTGACGATCTCGAAATCATAACCCAGGGAATCGGCCAATTGGGCTAAGGCGGATGTATCTTTGGGGAAGCAAGACCCCCCGAACCCCGGACCGGGGTGTAAAAATTTTGAACCGATCCGCTGGTCCAGGCCCATCCCCTTGGCCACCTGATGTACATCAGCCCCCACCCTTTCGCAAAGATTGGCCATTTCATTGATGAAGGAGATTTTGGTGGCTAAAAAGGCGTTGGAGGCATATTTGATCATTTCCGCCGTTTCCACCGTGGTGATGACAAAAGGGGTTTCAATCAGATAGAGCGGGGAGTAGAGGTCTTTCATGATGGCCACGGCCTGGTCGCTTTCGGCCCCGATCACGACCCGGTTGGGTCTTAAAAAATCTTCAATGGCCGACCCTTCCCGCAAAAATTCGGGGTTGGAGACGATGTCAAAGGACAACTGATCCTTTCGGTTCTTGCGAATAATTTCCTGGATGACCTTGCCGGTGCCAACCGGCACGGTGCTCTTGGTGACAATTAATTTATATCCGTCCATGGTCCGACCGATGGCCTGGGCCACTTCTTTGACATACCGCAGATCCGCCTTCCCCTGTCGATCAGGAGGGGTTCCTACGGCGATGAAGATGACCAGGGAGTGTTTGACCCCTTCTTCCAGATTATCGGTGAAAGAAAGGCGGTTCTGTTTAACATTCTTGGCGACCATTTCTTCCAAACCGGGTTCGTAGATCGGGATCTTCCCGTGTTTAAGTCGTTTGATCTTTTCCTGGTCGTTATCCACACAGGTAACCCGGATCCCAAATTCGGCAAAACAGGCCCCGGTCACCAATCCCACATAACCCACCCCGACAACACAAATGTTCACCTTAGCTGTCCCTCCTTGCGCCGATCTTCGGCTGTTTCCCATTACGACACCCCCCAATCCCGACCCTCTCCCCATGGAAAGTTTAGATCGGGTTTCGTCTTCTATGGGCGCACTTCAGGGGATAGGGTTTCATATCAGAATAAAAAGGTGTTGTCATCAAGCAAAATCTTTGACTTCATCCTTCTCGCCTCGTGCCTCGCGCCTTTCGCCTTATGCCTGTCTCATTTCTTCACCGATCCCTCTAAAACCCTGATCAGGTCACCGGCCTGAACCGCCGCGGTGCCCACTTCCCCCACGACAATACCCGCCGCAAAATTGGCCATTTTGCAGGCCTGAATCGTATTCATTCCGGAAACCAGGGAGAGGAGCAGGGTGGCGATCACCGTATCGCCGGCGCCGGTCACATCGAACACTTTTTGAGCCACCGTGGGAATATGCTCGACCTTTTTATTTTTTAAAAAAAGGGCCATGCCCTCCTGTCCCCGGGTAATCAGGACCGATTGACATTTTATTTTCTTCAAGAGATGCATTCCCGCCCAAAGGAGGTCTTCTTCGGACTCGATCTTTTTCCCCACGGCCAATTCGGCCTCGAGATGGTTGGGCGTGATCAAGGTAACCCCTTCGTACCAGCGTATGTTTTGCGGTTTTGGATCCACCAGGACGGGAATGGAATTTTCCCCGATGATCTCCTTCAAACCGCTCATCAGCTCCCGGGAAACCACCCCTTTCCCATAATCGGAAATGATGATCCCCTTTATTTGTAACCTGTTTTTCCGAATGATGTTAAAAATCGTTTTTAAAGTTTTCGGCATGATGGGGGTGATTTTTTCCCGGTCCACCCGAACCACTTGCTGATGATGGGCAATGACCCGGGTCTTAATGGCCGTAGGCCTTCCTTCTTCGACCACGATCCCCTCAGTGGTCGTTCCCAGCGACTGGAGCTTTCGAATCAGTCTTCGACCCATGCCGTCGGGACCGATGACCCCGGCTAACAGGACCTGACTCTTAAGGCCCAATAAATTATTAACCACATTGGCCGCCCCACCCAACAAAAAGGTCTCTTTTTCCACCTTGACAATGGGGACCGGGGCCTCCGGAGAGATTCGGGATACTTCTCCCCACAGGAATTCATCCATCATGATATCGCCGATGACCAACACTTTGCTCTTGGGGAAGGAACGGATCGCTCCTGACCATTCCCTGGACTTCGGAACCGTCTAAGACCATAAGAGCCTCTCAGGACTATTAGTAAGAAAATAGGGGTCGAGGATCCCAGGATTCGAGGGTTCAAGGGTCAGGGAGAGCCTCTGGCAAAAGTCTTTTAATGTCATTTCAGCCAAAGCCGGAATCCAGTATTGTTGAGGACCTCTGGTGCCCGGCTTTCGCCAGGGTGACGAGACTTGTGAGATTTGAGAGAACCTCAAGAGTGTTGCTTTTTTGATTTCAAAGCCTTCCACTTGAATCCTTGAATCCTGGACCCCTTGAATCCTTTGAATAATTTCATTCCCCTAATCAACATCATTTTTTCATTGCCCTGGCGATGCTTCGCAGGTAAGGAGCCTTCAATATCCCCTTTTCAGTTATAATGCCGGAAATATAGGCATGAGGGGTGACATCAAAGGCCGGGTTCAGGACCGTGATCCCCATCGGGGCTACCCTCTTGTCTCCCACATGGGTCACTTCTCGTTCATTTCGTTCTTCGATGGGGATGCCTTCACCGCTCTTTATCTGGACATCAATAGTCGAACAAGGAGCGGCCACATAAAAAGGGATGTCGTGCTCTTTAGCCAAGACGGCTACCGAATAGGTCCCTATTTTATTGGCCGTATCTCCATTGGCTGCGATTCGGTCGGCCCCGACAATTACCAGGTCAATCAATCCCTTCTGCATCAGACACCCGGCCGTATTATCGGTAATCAAGGTTACCGGGATATGGTCCTTGGCCAGTTCCCAGGCGGTCAACCTCGCCCCCTGCAAAAAAGGACGGGTTTCATCGGCAATCACCCGGACCTGTTTCCCGGCCTCTATGGCCGCCCGGATTACGCCCAAGGCCGTACCATATCCCCCGGTGGCCAAGGCCCCGGCATTGCAGTGGGTCAAGACCGTCGCCCCCTTTTTAATTACCTTTTGTCCGATCAGTCCGAGCCTTTTATTGATTTCTATATCTTCGGCCAGCATATTTCGGGCCTCACGGATCAGGCCCTTTTTGAGGGATTCCACTCTTTGAACAGGGCTGTCTTCTACCAATTTCCACATCCGATGAATGGCCCAAAAAAGATTGACGGCCGTAGGTCTGGCCAGGCCCATGGCCGTACAGATTTTTTTGAACCGGGCCTTGAAACCCTCCAGGCTTGCAGCTTCGATCTCTTGAGCACCCAGGGCAAGGCCCATGGCCGCAGCAATGCCGATGGCCGGGGCCCCCCGAATAACCATTTCCCTGATGGCCTTGACGACCTGTCGGTAGTTGGAACATAGGACATAGGTCTCCTCTTGGGGGAGTTTTCGCTGATCGATCATGATTACCCGATCGTTTTTCCATTCAATGGTTTTAATCATAAGAATCCAAAAAGAGAGGGGTCAAGGAATCAAGGGGTCAAGGGGTCGAGGGTTTGAATTGAAAGCCTTTCCCTTGAATCCTTGAATCCTGCCCCCCTTGAACCCTATTCTTTTCACTCCAATTTTTCTCTTAAAATTTCATTGACTATTTTCGGATTCGCCTTGCCCTGAGTCTTCTTCATCACCTCGCCGACGAAATAGCCCATGAGCTTGGCCTTGCCGTTTTTATAATCCGTAATCTTATCCGGATTATTTTTTAGGACCTCTTCAATGATGCCCCGGATCTGAGCGATATCGGTCATCTGAACCAAGCCCCTTTCTTGGACAATGACCTTGGGGGACTTGCCGGTTTCGAACATTGTTTCAAAAACGGTCTTGGCCATCTTGCCGCTGATCTCCCCTTCCTGGATCAGGTCCAAAAGGGCGGCCAGGTTTTCGGCCGAGACCGGGCATTGCTCGATGTCTTTTTCCGCCCTTTTCAATTCCCGGACTAATTCCACCATGATCCAATTGCTGACTGTTTTAGGCTGGGGGTGGAGCCGGAGGCATTCTTCAAAATAAAAGGCCATGGCCTTGGAAGAGGTCAGGACCTGGGCATCATATTCAGGAAGGCCGTACTGGCCGACAAACCGGCGGCGCTTGGCTTCCGGTAGCTCGGGCAGGTCTTTTTGGACCGCCTCGATCCAGGCCTGGTCTATTTCCACGGGGATCAGATCCGGGTCCGGAAAATAACGATAGTCGTGGGCCGCCTCTTTGCCCCGCATCGACAGAGTCACCCCGCGGCCCGCGTCCCACAGCCTGGTTTCCTGGACCAACTCTCCCCCATCTTCTAATACGGCCCGTTGTCGTCTGATCTCAAAATCCAGTGCCTTCTCAACATGTTTGAAGGAATTCATGTTTTTCAATTCAGCCTTGGTCCCGAAATCCGCGGCACCGGACCTGCGCATGGAGATATTGGCATCACAGCGAAAACTGCCTTCTTCCATGTTGCCGTCGCAGATTTCCAGATATCGCAAGATCTCCCGCAGCCGCCTCAGATATTCACCGGCCTCCTCGGGGGTCCTCAGATCGGGTTCTCCGACAATCTCCATCAAAGGAACTCCGGTCCGATTAAAATCCACATAACTGACCGGTCGAACCTCATCATGGATCAATTTCCCGGCATCTTCTTCGATATGAATCCGGGTAATGCCCACCCTTTTGGCCCGGCCGTTGACTTCTATGTCGACCCATCCTTTTTCAGCCAGGGGAAATTCGAATTGGGAAATCTGGTACCCTTTTGGCAAGTCAGGATAGAAATAGTTTTTCCTGGCCAATAAGCTATAGGGGGCAACGGAACAATGGGTGGACAGGGCCATGCGCAGGGTATATTCAATGACTTTTTTATTGAGGACCGGCAGGGAGCCGGGAAGCCCTAAGCAGACCGGACAGGTGTGGGTATTGGGCTCGGCCCCGAAGCGGGTGGAGCACCCGCAAAAAATTTTACTATCGGTCAACAACTGGGCATGAACTTCCAGGCCGATGACGGCTTCCCATTCAGGCATTTTCTGTCCCATCAATTCCCTTTAGTACGAAAATAAATTTTTAACCGCCCTTAGCCTCTGTAGGGGCTCTGTAGGGGCGGGTTTTAAACCCGCCCCTACGGGACATTTTCATGTTTCGTGGTGCCCCCAGGGGGCATGAGGGTTTAATATTGATATTAAAAAGGATAATTTATCTTAATTTTTCACCTTTTGTCAAGGAACCAATCTTTTTTCAGAAAAGCCCTTGTAATTTTTGGGGTTTTCACTTGAATCCTCAAGTTTTTGACCCCTTGATTTCCTTCTATCATCACCAACTCTTTTGGAGATGATCCATAAATTAGGTCGGCGGATAGACCAGCAGAAAACCTCCCTGGCAATGGCCTGCATAACCGGCTGGCCAAATTTGGCTCTGGCCGCCCAATGAAAGAGACAATAATAGATTTGGAATTCTGGCAGGCATTTGAAATACGATTTGACAATAATTGTCGGACACTGTAATATTACGAATGACATTAATTTTTGAAAGGAAGTTTTTATGGCCGGTATTCAAAAAAGTCTCCGTCTCCCGCCGGAAACGTTACAGGAAATCGAGCAGATCGCAAAAGAAACGGGACGAGATTTTTCAGGAGTGACCATAGATCTCTTATCCGAAGCGATCAAGATGAGGCGTTGTCCGGGGATCGTTTTTGGCGAAGGGGTTCATGGCCGGAGGGCCCGGGTGGCCGGGACGGGAATCGAGGTCTGGGAGATCATATCTAATTACCTGAGTCTCGATAAGGACTTTAATCGTCTCAAAAAGGCCTATCATTGGCTCACTCCCGATCAGCTCCGGGCGGTCCTTGGATATTACTCGGCCTATCCTGAGGAAATTGAAGGATTGATGGATCAGAATCGGAATTGGACCAGTCAAAAAATTAAAAAACACCATCCCCTGATGACTCCTATAAGATGAAATTCTATCTGGATGAGGATCTCAGTCCCAAGATTGCCGTGATTCTGAGAAAAAACGGCATCGATGCTTTAAGTGTCCACGAGGCAGGTATGATCGCTGCTTCAGACCGGGAGCAGTTGGAATTTGCTGCCCGAGAGAAAAGATGTTTGATCACCAGAAACAGGAACGATTTTATCCGCCTTACCCTTCTATTTTTCAATGACCGCCGACCCCACCATGGTGTGTTGATCGTCCCTTATACATTGCCAGGGGATCAGTTTGCCCGGATAGCCCGCCTCTTAAAAATATTTGCCTCTCGGCACACCTCGGGACTTGAACCCTATCAAATCGACTTTCTTCCAACCCATTAAATATCGCAAGATATGGATAATATTCCTAATGGAGCGGTCAGCCATCAGCTTTTAGCTTTCAGCTAAAGCCCTTACCCTTAATGGGTTGGCTGAATCCTGATCGCTGACTGCTGAAAGGTCTATCCGAAGCTTCAATTCACATTCGAGTGTGAAAAACTCAAATTAAAACATGACTGCAGTTTCATAGGTTTCATAGTGATCATGAGTCTTTTACGTTTCTACTGCCTAATATCACAGGCAGAGGTCCTTCCCCTCTTTCATATTTTTCAATAGCTTCAATAGCTTTTACCTGCGCATTGTAAATTTGAGCCCTTTCCCACTCTCGAACACGTTAAGTTACACCAGTCCCTCTCAGATAATCTAGTAGGCACCCCGGCTTTCCCGGGGTGACGGGGCAGGAGTCTATATTGCCGAGTTTATCACATATTTATGTTATAAAATAAAATAATTTATCTTAATTTTCTGCCTTTTGTCAAGGAACCAATCTTTTTTTCCATTTGACCTGGATCAGTGATTTAAGTATAAGATATTAAAAGCAGTTAAAATCTCTATCGAAACAAAGGAGGCAGCATGGACATCGTTCAAAGGGTAAAAGACATCACTCTTAAAACCTACGGATACCTGGGCTGAAATTAAAACGGAACAGGTCAACCATCAAAGAGCTGTATACCTCTTATGCGGTCATACTGGCCGCTATCCCTCCCATAGCCTCTTTTATCGGCTTGTCCTTGATTGGTATTTCCATGTTGGGGATGCATTACCGGACCTCCTTTGTTATGGGGATCAGCCATGCGGTTGTTTCCTATGTTTTATCCCTGGTCGGCCTTTATGTCGTGGCCCAGATTATCGATGCCCTGGCCCCCAGTTTTGGTTCTCAGAAAAACTTAGTCAATGCCTTCAAGGTGGCCGTCTTCTCCTGGACCCCCTCCTGGATTGCCGGCATACTCATCATCATACCGGCCTTCTCCCCCATTGCCGTTCTCATCTCTCTTTACAGCCTTTATATTTTTTACCTGGGCCTGCCCATTTTGATGGACACGCCCAAAGATAAGGCACTGCCGTATTTTGTGGCCGCCATCCTGCTCAGCATCGTCATTTTTATCCTTATCGGAACCGTTTCCAGCGCCTTGTTTGGCCTGGGTAGAATGGGGATGTGAGACGAATGCTGTTTTCAAGTCCGGCATCCTGCTTGTGGGGACACTAAATGGCCATTCGGTTTTCCAAAAAAAAAATAAATTCAACCTTTCTGAGTCCTTTTAATGAATTTAAGCCCACCACGGTCACTATTGAGGTCCGCCGGGACCCTTTAACGCCCCACCGGGCTCGAATCCTGTCTTTTCGCTATCGGACTTTGGTTAAAAAAGACCTTGATGCCCTGGTGGAACAATCCCTGAAAATGGGCTGTCCTTTCTGTCCGGAGAAGCCTTCCGCAAAAAGCCGCCCGTTTCGCGGAAGAATGGTCCCTGAAGGGACCATCCGAAAGGGGGGAGGCGGTCATTTTCCCCAATGCCTTCCCCTATGAAAAGCACAATGGGGTCTGTGTTCTCTGTAGGCAACATTTTGTCCCTATCGACGGATTTAAACCCGAATGGGTCCTCCAGGCCCTTTTGGCCTGCCAGGATTATTTCCGGCTCTTTAAAAAAAAGGACCCTAAGACAAGTTACGGTTCCATCAATTGGAATTTTCTTCCCCTTTCCGGGGCCGGCCAGATCCATCCTCATTTCCAGCTTGTGGCCCAGGACCGTCCTACCCGCTATATGGGGGAAATGCTCAAAAAAACAAAAAGCCATTTTCAGCGTCACAAGAGGCCTTTCTTTTCCGATCTCCTCCACCAGGAAAAAATGGAAGGAGAACGCTATATAGGCCATACCGGAACGGTGCATTGGCTCTCGGCCTTTGCCCCCCTGGGGATTATAGAGATCATGGCCCTCTGGGAAGGGGCCAATGATTTTTTGACCATCCCCGAAAACGGATTAAAAGATTTTTCCCAAGGCCTGGTGCGGGTCCTGCGATTTTTCGGGAGCAAAAATATTTACAGTCTGAACATGGCCCTTTATCTTCTCCTGGAAAAACAGGACCATTTCCCCCTGTTGGCCAAAATTATCCCCCGAATAGAGCTGCCCCCCTTAAACGTCAGCGAGATCAATTATTTTGAACGGCTCCATCATGAAATATTCACCTTTTATCCCCCGGAAGATGTGGCCGCTGAAATAAGAAACTTTTTTGATGAAACTGGTAAAGATCGTTTTTAAAAACACCTTAAGGCATAAGCTTCGCACCGGCCTGACCGTCATCGGCATCGCCGTGGCCGTCCTGGCCTTTTGCCTGCTTCGAACCGTAATTCATGCCTGGTATGCGGGAGTGGAGGCCTCGGCGGCCAATCGTTTGATCACCCGAAATGCCATTTCCCTGATATTTCCCTTACCCTTATCCTATATGACCAAAATCAAGCAGATTCCCGGAGTGACGGGAGTGACTTATGCCAATTGGTTTGGAGGGATTTACATCGATGAAAAACATTTTTTCCCCCAAATTGCCATCGACGCCAAAACCTTTTTTAACCTATACCCGGAAATTGCCGTTCCGGAAGACCAGAAGATCGGCCTTCCTGCGCGAGCGAAGGGCCTGTATCGCCGGACGGAAACTGGTCAACCGATACCATTGGAAGATCGGGAGAGGTCATTCCCCTGCGGGGGGTTATCTTCCCGGGAAACTGGGAATTTGTTTTAAGGGGTGTCTATCACGGCACCCAGAAAATCGTCGATGAGGGCCAGTTCTTTTTCCATTGGGATTATTTAAATGAGCAGGTGAAGCGTCTAACGCCCACAAGGGCCAATCAGGTGGGTTGGTATGTCATCCGATTGGCCGATCCCTTTAAGTCCCCGGAGATCGCCCAGGTCGTGGATCGAACTTTCAAAAATTCCCTGGCCGAAACCCTGACGGAAACCGAGAAGGCCTTCCAACTCGGTTTTATTGCCATGACCGAGGCGATTCTTGTTTCCGTTAAGGTCATCTCCCTGGTGGTCATCATCATCATTATGATTGTCCTGG
>CAVYLJ010000054.1:0-48940 GCA_963769305.1 uncultured delta proteobacterium
CAGATGAGACCGCGATAAGGGCGTGCAACAGCGTTCTAAAGGATCTATTTCTCCCCTGGGAGCACGGAATCAAAATTAGACAAGAAATTAGGTCTGCCATGGAGAAAGAATGGGAGGAAGCTGAAGTTAAACCAACAAAAGAAAAAAATGACTTTTATAGCAAATACGGAAATGCGAGATATTTTCAAAAGCTACGGCAAATGAAACAATATGAACGTTACGCTGGATACGACTATATAATAAATATTTCTTCGGGCATTGTCAGGCAGTTCCTAGAGATCTGCTCTCATACGTTTAGTGAAGCGTATAAAGAGCGATGGAGTCCCCAGGATGGCACCGGCATTTCTGCAGAGATTCAAAGCCGCGCTATCATAGGGTATTCCAGGGCATTTTTTGAAAACATAAACAAGGGTGCTGGCGCCCATGGAGAATCAAATGATTTAGGCTATGGGGTGACGTCAAAAGATGTGGCGGATCTTATTGAGGCTTTGTGCGATTTATTTTATGAACGGTTGCATTATCCTGGTCACCGGGAGCCTGAAATTATAACTTTTGCCTTACGGGATAGCAATGGTTATGTTGAAAATCTTTTAAAAGTGTGCCTCAGGGAGAGTGTTCTCCATAAATTCGTTTACCCTCCAAAAACCGCTGGGCAAGCCCCATTACCAGCATATGCGCTGAATAAACGCTTGGTGCCAAGAAGATCGTTATCTCCTTTAAGAATGCAAGGCAGAATTGAAATGACTGCATGGGATATCGAACATTCGATAAAGGATAGAAAATATCTTTTAAAGAAATTTATACGAAACTATTCTAACTATGAGTTTGCCTTGGACGTGACAGAGGAAAATCTATGAGCCAGATCACTGAAATATTGTGTTTAGGGTCTTACTCAGAGATCGGGGAAAAAGATATATATATTTGCTGTGCCAGCTACGAGGAACGTTGTATTGGGGCCTTGAAGTCTGCAGCAGACAGCTATCATCCCCAAGCAATCTTGATTTTTTATGGCATAGAATTTCTTGACAAGGGGAAATGCCGTCAACATTTAGAGATACTACGAAATTTTGCTTCAAACTTGACCGAACAAGCGGCTTATGAGTTTGATTTTGAGACTGCTGTACCGAGACAAAGTATTTCCAAATTTGAAGCAACGGTGCAGGAAATTATAACTAAACATCCAGGGTTGAAAATAACTCTGGATATCACGACGTTTCCAAGGCAAATAATGTTTCCGCTGATTCGAGAGGTGCTGCGGCTTGTATCTGAGCAAAATCTCAGAATTATTTATACTGAACCCGGTAAATATTCCACTGAAGATCAGGGTGGCTGGCTCACAAGAGGAGTACGTTCAGTCACGCCGATTTTGGGATTTGGAGGGGTTCAAGATCCACTACTCAAAAAATTACTAGTTATGCTCCCAGGCCACGAGGGTGAAAGAGCTTATATTACATGGCGACGACATCAGCCTGAAAAGACAATCCTGCTACGTCAAGGTACTCCCTATCATAAAGGGCTCAATGATATTTCCGAAAAGGAGAACGAACTTCTTCTCTCAATGAGCGGGGATGTCTGCTTATATGAGCCGAGGCTGCCTGCTCGTGAAGTAGATGGTACATTTCTTGAGCTGTAGAGAGGATTTATGCACACTACGCCCATGAATACTATATCGTTGTTGCCCCGCTGGGAACCAAGCTTCAGACCCTCGGTTTTTTTCTCTTTGCGGAAAGCAGGCCCAATGTGCAGGTGACCTATGCAGTCCCCGTGCAGTATAATTACGATAATTATTCTATCGGATCAGGGAAACACTGGGAAATTAGAGGGTTGAATCCATATCCTAAAATTATCGAGTAGGTCTCTCTGATGAATGACAAAAAATTTGTTTGCATTGATCTATGCTGTGGGGCAGGTGGGTTGTCATATGGATTTGTCCAAGCAGGACTTGATGTTGCATTGGGTCTGGACATTAACGAAGAAGTGCTCAAAACCTATAAAAGAAATTTGCATAACTCAAATGTTTTAGCGGCTGATATCCGGCAGGTTGGAAGAGCGGAAATATTCCAAAAGTTGTCAAGGAAACCGCAAAAGATTGGTGGCATTTTGGCATCGCCGCCATGTCGTGGATTTTCACAATCGAATAGTCGATCTCGGACCTTGGATAACCCTCACAATCTTTTATATCTTGAAATCATTCGCTTAATCGGCCTGTTGAAGCCAACATGGTTTTTAATTGAAAATGTTTGGGGTCTCAAGCACGTGGCTGGCGGATATGTTGAGAATCAAATTATTCAATGGGGTGATTCAATGGGGTATCAAGTCTCCACTGAAATCCTTAATGCAGTTGATTATGGCGTTCCTCAAAAGAGGAGACGAATCTTTTTCGTTGGCTTTCTCGGGAAGAAACGTTTTATTTTTCCCGAGTCTACTGTATCTTCCTGGGTAACTGTTCGAGATGCGATTGGAGATCTCCCATCATTAGAAAACGGTGATAAGAGGGATATATTACCCTACAAATTATTTAGGAGTAACCTATCGAAGTTTCAGTTAAAAATGCGTAGCATCAATGTGAAACGACTTGTCGAGGGAAATTTGACCACCCGTAACAACGAAATTATCCTCCGCAGGTATAAACACATTCCTCCTGGTGGCAACTGGAAGAGTATTCCTTCCGAACTGATGGCAAACTATAAGAATCCTTCCCAATGTCATACAGGAATTTATCGAAGATTGGAATGGAATACTCCTTCGGTAGTTATCTCAAATTTTCGAAAAAACATGCTTATTCATCCTGAAGAAGACAGAGGGCTTTCTGTGAGGGAAGCTGCTCGGCTACAAGCATTTCCTGATTCATTTATTTTTGAAGGCTCCCTCGGATCTCAACAACAACAGGTAGCAGACGCCGTTCCACCACTTCTGGCCTGTATTTTAGCTGAGGAGATAAAGAAATTTCTAAATTGCTAATGGACAACCTAAATGAAAATCAACGCTCATACTGCATGTCGCGTATAAGAGCTAAAGATACCATGCCTGAGTTAGTGGTGCGTCGGGTTCTTCATAAACTCGGGTACAGATTTAGGCTCCATTGTAAAAATTTAATTGGTGTTCCGGATATCGTGCTCCCGCGTCATCAAACAGTGATATTTGTCCATGGCTGTTTTTGGCATCAGCACTCTGGCTGTAATCATGCGCGGATGCCAAAATCCAAAATCGAATATTGGAGCGATAAGCTCGCAGATAATATCCAAAGAAGCAAAAAAGCTATAACTGAGTTGGAACAATCAGGTTGGCGAGTTGCGATTATTTGGGAGTGTGAAACGAAACAACTCGAACTTTTAGAGAAAAAAATATCGGAGTTTCTTTCGCCAGGTTAATGGTTTGAAATCGTAACTGTTAGGAAAACCAGAGGTAAAACGGGATCGGCCCACGTGAATAGATTGGAATCTCAAAGAAAAGAATAAGTAATGAGGGGCAAAAGGTGGCTTTTTGCCCATTTTCCTCCCGTAAAAAGAGGCTCCTAAGCAGGGATGCATAATGATTAGGCCAATAACAGTCTCAATGCATTATGTATAGCTTCTTGTTTGAGTCGAAAAGATATCTTCCCCCTGAAGAACAATAAGCCTCGGATAAAACAGCGTTTGGACGGACGGTAACCATGCGGAAGGAAACGACATGAAGATTCTCCACACCTCCGACTGGCACCTTGGCCGCGCCCTTTATGGCCGCAAGCGATATGACGAGTACGAAGCCTTTCTGAACTGGCTGGCGGCGCTCATCGAGAGCGAAGACATCGATGTGCTCCTGGTGGCGGGGGATGTGTTCGACAACAGCACGCCCAGCAACCGTGCCCAGGAACTCTATTACCGTTTCCTGTGCCGCGTGGCCGCCTCGCCCAACCGCCATGTGGTGGTGACGGCGGGAAATCACGATTCGCCCTCTTTTTTGAACGCCCCCCGGGAACTTCTGAAATTTCTCAACATCCATGTCGTGGGGTGTGCCTCCGCATCTCCCGCGGATGAAGTGATCGTGATCAACGGGCCGGATCGACGAGCCCCGGCTGATCGTCTGCGCCATCCCCTATCTCCGGGACCGTGACATCCGCACCGCCGAGGCCGGGGAGAGCGTCGAGGACAAGGAGCGGAAGATCATCGAGGGGATCAGGGCTCATTACCGGATGGTGTATGACGCGGCCGAAGAGAAACGCGCCTTGCTGAAAAAGCCCGTGCCCATTGTCGCCATGGGGCATCTGTACACCGCAGGCGGCCAGACCGTTGACGGCGACGGGGTGCGCGAGCTGTATATCGGCTCCCTTCTCCAGGTCGGAACGGATGTTTTTCCCGAATGCATCGACTACCTGGCCCTGGGGCATCTCCACATCCCGCAGACGGTGGGCGGTTCGGATTTCATCCGCTATTCCGGTTCTCCTCTGCCCATCGGCTTCGGGGAAGCCGCGCAGGAAAAGAGCGTCGTTCTTGTGGAGTTTTCCGACGAGGCGCCCAAAGTCGACCAATATCCCCGTGCCCCGTTTCCAGGAGCTGAAGACCCTGCGGGGGGATTGGCCGACCATTGCCCGCGAGATCGATGAACTGAGGTCCCGGGGAAGCAACGCCTGGCTGGAGATCATCTATGAAGGGGACGAGATCGCCGGCGATCTGCGGAAGCGCCTGGATGAGGCGGTCGCAAGGGACGGACATCGAGATTCTCCGCGTCAAGAACAACCGGATGCTGGAGACGGGCCATGAGCGGGATAGGCCGCGGAGGAAACGCTCGACGATCTGGACGTCACGGACGTTTTCAAGCGCTGCCTGGAGGCGCAGAAATCCCGAGGAGCAGCGCCCGGCGCTTTTGAGCGCCTATCGGGAAATCATCGTCTCCCTCAACGAGCAGGATCCGATGGCTCGAATAGGAGAAAGGGGAATGAGGATCCTCGGCGTTCGGTTCAAGAACCTGAATTCACTGGTCGGGCGAATGGCAGGTCGATTTCACCCACCCGGCCTATGCCTCCGACGGCATCTTTGCCATCACCGGCCCCACCGGGGCGGGAAAGACGACCATCCTGGACGCCGTCTGTCTCGCCCTTTACGGCAGCACGCCCCGCCTGGACAAGGTCACGAAAAGCAGCAACGAGATCATGTCGCGCCAGACCGGCGAATGCTTCGCCGAGGTGACCTTCGAGACCCAGAAGGGTCGTTACCGCTGCCACTGGAGCCAGCACCGCGCCCGGAAAAAGCCGGACGGCGAGTTGCAGCAGGCCAGGCATGAAATCGCCGACGCCGATTCCGGCAGGGTCCTGGAATCGAAGATCAACCAGGTCGGCGAATTCATCGAGAAGGTGACGGGCATGGATTTCGAGCGCTTCACCCGTTCGATGCTGCTGGCCCAGGGAGGATTCGCCGCCTTTCTCCAGGCCTCTCCCAATGAGCGGGCGCCCATCCTGGAACAGATCACGGGCACGGAAATCTACAGCCAGATCTCCATGAAGGTTCACGAGCGCCGTGCGGAAGAGCACGAAAAACTCGAGCTGTTGCAGGCGGAACTGAAAGGGATCCAGGTCTTGAGTGAAGAGGAAGAGCAGGAGTTTGCAGACCGGCCTGAAGGAAAAGCAGGAGCAGGAAGCCGAACTGGCCGGGAAACTGAAGGAAATCCGCAAGGCCCTGGCCTGGCTCGAGGGGATGGCGGCCCTGGAGAAGGAACTGGGAGAACTGGAGAAGAAGCAGCAGGATTTCGAGGAGCGCCGGCAGGCCTTTGCGCCGGAAGCCAAAAAGCTGGAAAAATCCCGCAAGGCCCTCGGTCTGGAAGGCGATTACCGGGGGGTATCGGCTTTGCGGGAGTTGCAGGAAAGGGAGACCAAGGAACTTCAGGGCGCCCTCGCCGGCCTGCCGGAAAAGGAGAAGGCCGGTGCAGAGGCGCTCGCCGCAAGACAGACCGCCGAGACCCTGCTGAATGAGGCGCGAACCAGGCAGATGTCGGAAGGGGAGGTCATCAAAAAGGTGCGTGATCTCGATGTCCGGCTGGGCGAGCAGAAAAAGCAGCTCGCGGAGAAGGACAAGGCGATCGGGGAGATCGAGAAACAGGGGAAGGGCTACAGAAGCGATGTCAAAAGCGGTGAAGAGGGTCTGAAGAAGACTCAGGCCGCCCTGGAAGCGATCCATGAATACCGGACGAAACATGCCGCCGATGCCGCGTTGGTGACAAACCTCGGCGCCATCGAGAGGGGATTTGCAGTGCTTCGGGAGATTGAGGCAAAACGTGTAAAGGCCCGGGAAGAACTTTCCACGGCAGCCGGGAAAAAGGAATCCGCCCTTGCCGACTATGCCAAGAGAGAGGCCGATCATGAAAAATCCCGCCGGGAATTTGAAAAAAGTCAGAACGATCTCAAGGGCCTGACGGATGAAATCACGGCGATCCTCCAGGGACGCGACATCGGCCAGTGGCGCAGTGAAGCGGATGCCCTCAAAGACCGCGAGCGTCTTTTGATTCAGACAGGCGAAACTCTGGAACGGATTGACCGGACATCCAAGACGCTGATGAGCCTGAAAACGAACCTGGAGACATTAAACGCCAATAGCGCCAGGATCCTCGGCGAGATCAAATCCTGCACCGATCAAAAGACCCTTCTGGAAAAAGAGATTGTCTCCCTGGAAACGCAGGTGTCGCTTCTCAGCCGTATCCGCGATCTTGAGGAAGAAAGGAAACGTCTCGAGGACGGCCAACCCTGCCCGCTGTGCGGTGCCACCGAACACCCCTATGCCAAGGGGAATGTACCGATCTTGAACGAGGCGGAGGCGGAGCTTCAGAAAGCGAAGGATGAATTCAAGAAGGCGTCTCATCGTCTGAACAAATTGGAAGCCGACCGGGTGAAGACGGCAGCGGAAATCCAGCATACCGAAAAAGAGACTGGCGGAAAAACAGACGGCCCTGGAGGCCGATGAAAAACAGTGGGCCGACGCCCTGTTGAGACTGAAAATAGAAGTTTCACCGGATGAGCGCGCCGAGAAGATTCGCGAAGAGATTGCCGGCGTGCAGGCGAAGATTGCCGAAACAACGGGCATTGTCGCCCTGGTCGAAGAGAAAGGTCGACAGGAAAAGTCGGCGCAGACGGCCCTGGAAAAGACAAGAAAGATCTTTGACGAATCCGGGAAGGCCTTACAGGAGGCCGGACACAACCTGGAGACGGCCGGCCGCGATCACGAACGGCTGAGCAAGGATTGCGCCGCTTCTGGCCGAGGAGACTGAGAAGGCCCGCACTGCCGTCCTGGCGGATGTTGAACCTTTCGGGATCAGCCGAATTTCCTTGGATAGCCTCGACGCCTTATGGCAAGATCTGACCGGGCGCAAAGAGGCCTGGCAGGCAAAGGAGGCCGGAAAAGCCCACTCAGGAGAAAAAGATCGATGAACTGAAGGCCGCGATTGAGAAGCATCAGGCCCTGCTGGGCAGCCTGGAAGAAGACCTGGCGGCAAGACGCAAGGATCGTGACGGTCTGAAAGGGGAGTATGAATTCCTGAGCGTTTCCCGCCGGGAACTGTTCGGCGAAAAGAACGCCGACCAGGAGGAAAAACGGCTGGCGGAAGAGGTGGACAAGGCGGGCAAGGTCCTGGAAAAGGCCCGCGAGGACTACGGGAAAATTGAAAAAGAAATCAGCGCCCTGAAAGAGAAAATCGCTTCCTTGCAAGGAAAGACGGACCATCGGGCCACGGAACTGGCACAGGCGGAACAGCGATGGGGGGAGCGGATTCAAAGGACCGGGATTCGAGGACGAGGCGGACTATCTGTCGTCACGCCTGAGTGAAGAAGAGCGGGAAATCCTCGCTGAAAAAGAAAGATCCCTGATCAAGGAAAAAACGGAACTTGAGGCCCGTCGGAAAGACAGGTCGGAGGCCCTGGCTGCGGAGCGCGAGAAAAATTTGACGGAAGAATCCGCGGAGACGCTGAAGGAAAATATCCGCGCCGGTGACGCCGATCTGAAACAGATCATGGTTGATATTGGCGGAATCAGGAAGATTTTGAGTGAAAATGAAAAACAAAGGGAGAAACAGAAAGAGCGCCTAAAGACCATTGACGCGCAGAAAAGGGAATGTTCCCGCTGGGATGACCTGCATCAACTCATCGGTTCCGCCGACGGCAAGAAATTCCGGAATTTTGCCCAGGGGCTGACCTTCGAGATGATGACCGCCCATGCCAACCGGCAGCTCCGGAAGATGACGGATCGCTATCTCCTCATCCGCGACGCCGCGCAACCCCTGGAACTGAATGTCATCGACAACTACCAGGCGGGCGAGATCCGTTCCACCAAGAATCTCTCCGGCGGCGAAAGTTTTATCGTCAGCCTGGCCCTGGCCCTCGGCCTTTCTCAGATGGCCAGCCGGAATGTCCGGGTTGATTCCCTCTTTCTCGATGAAGGATTCGGCACCCTCGACGAAGACGCCCTGGAAACGGCCCTGGAGACACTGGCGGGACTGCGGCAGGACGGCAAGCTCATCGGCGTCATATCCCATGTCACGGCACTCAAGGAACGTATCGGCACTCAGATACAGGTAATCCCCGAGACGGGAGGCCGCAGCAGCCTGTCCGGCCCCGGATGCCGGAGGATTTGATGGGACTGATCCTATGGGAGAAACTTCTGGAAGGTTATCAAGAGACCTTCAAGGCCCGGCCGGATTTGGCTTGCACACTTTTGACCTTGCTCTCGATCCTCGGCTCTGTTCCTTTTCGATAATCGAATTTGACCTGGAGACTGATGCGGCTGGAATCCTGTTTCCAGGGCCCGGAAGCAGCGGGTCAGCAAGGCCATGAGATCGTCCCATTCCCCTTCAACCACGGTCCCCATGGGGTTCAACCGGTAATCCAGCCCGCTTTGATCGACCAGGGTCAAGATCCGGGCCACATAGTCACTGAAGCTCGGCCCCTTGTCCAAGGGGATCATGGAAAATTCCATCAGGGTCATAAGGAGATTCCTTTGAAAAAAGTTCGGAGTTAAGAGTTCGGAGTTCGGTATTAACCTTAATTCTCACGTCTTAAATTTTTTAAACAGCTCGGCCATGGTTCCCAGAGGGCCGGATTGTTTGACCTGATCCTGGTATTCATCAAATTCCGCCCTGTCCTGATTTTCCAGAACCGACCTTTGGGAGAGCGATATTCGCCCCTGTTCATCGATCTTGATGATCTCCACCTGGATTTCATCCCCTTCTTTAAAACCCTTTTTGGACTTTGACGGTCCGGAAACCGCTAACTGGCTGATGTGGAGAAGGCCGCTTTGGTGAGATCCCAGTTCGGGAAGATCGACAAAAAACCCATAGGGTTTTACGGACCGCACAATTCCCTTGACGATTAATCCAACCCTGGGGAGTTGGGGGGCTGCGTTTTCTGCGGGTGAAGGACCGGGTTTCAGGTCAGGCATAATCACAGGGGATTCATAATCCGCTCCCGACAGGTTCTCCGCGGAATCGGCCTTGACCCTTCTTCGAATCACATTGCCGCTTCGGGTAGTTTCTTGTTTAAACAGATCAGGCATCCGAATCCAAAGAGGAAGGGACCTCCTTGATGGAAAGAGAAATCCGGCGTTGCTCTTGTATTGATTTCCAGGATTTTTACCTCCACCTCCTGGCCTTCCTGGAGCTTTTCTTTGGGATGGTGAATACGCTTATGGGAGATTTCAGAGATATGAACCAACCCCTCCACTCCGGGGGCGACCTCCACAAAGGCCCCGTAGGCGGTCAGGTTCCGAACCCTGCCGGAAACGATATCCCCTTCGCCAAACTCAAGGCCGGTCTCCCAGGGATCCGGTTCCAGGGCCTTCATGGACAGGCTGATCCGCTCGGTTCCCTTCTCATCGGTTTCCAGATTCAGGACTTGAACGGAGACTTCCTGACCCGGTGGACAGAAGATCGGCCGGTGTCTTAACCTGACGGCGGGAGATTTCCGAGACATGGATCAATCCTTCCAAGCCGCCAAGATCGACAAAGGCCCCAAAGGGCGTCAGACGGGTCACCCGGCCCTGGAACACGCCCCCGACGGCCAGACGTTCCCGGGTGCCGGCGGCCATGGCCTCCCGTTCTTCCTGCAACACCGCCCGTCTGGGAGACGACGATATTTTTTCCCTCCTCTTCAAACTGGACCACCTTGAATTTTTGGATGGTCCCGACAAAGACTTCGGGCCGGTCGCAATAGGTCAGGTCCATTTGGGAAAAAGGGCAGAAGACCTTGGTCCCGGAAATAGTGACTTCCAGACCGCCCTTATTGGTCCCGGTAACGGTCCCTTCGATGGCTATCTTGGATTCAAAGGCCTTTCGTAACAACTCATCGCCCCCCCCACCGGAGGCTTTGCGAAGACAGCTCCCCAACTGGGCACCTGAAGGCCCATAGCCGATAAAGGCCAACTCCACGTCACTCCCGGGCTTTATATTCACCTCACCTTTTTCGTCGAGGAATTCCTCCAAATCGGCCCAGCCCTCGGATTTGGCCCCATAGTCGATAAAGACCGTATCGCCGGTGACGAGAACCACTTTTCCCTTTACCCGTTCCCCGGGTGAAAAGGATTGTTCGCCGGTCAACCCGCCACTGGCTTCAAAAAGTTCGGCAAAATCCATATCAGGTTCATCATGATCCATTGTTATTCTCCTTCATAGACAATCTTTACGCATTTTACTTGATGACGGATCTTTGGGGAACCTTCTCCCGGCGCCTCAATTCAAGCCGCATTCCTTCTTCCAAGGCCCCATCCAGGCCCATTTCATTGCCCCATTCATCAAAGACCCTGGCCCCTTTTTCGATCTCCTTAAGAAGATCGGACCCGATCAGGGCCTGCCGGACGGTCATGCCCGGAATCAGGCTGACCGGTTTTCCATTAAGCCAGATACGCATGGATTACTCGATTTTTTGTATCCGACCATCCACCGAGGCGGAGATGGTTTTCTTTTCTTTGATATAACCGGTTACCAACTCGCGAATTTCTCTGCCGGATTCAAATAAAACCACCCGGGGACTCATTTTGGGATATCCACGCTTGTTGGCCAGGATATTGACAAGAACCGCGTAGCCGTCACCGCCCGAGGCCAAAAAATCGTTGGTGGCCAGGGTATACCAGGCTTCCGGATCCAAAGGTTTTTCCCGTACCGAGATCGCGGTGATCCGCTGGCCCGCAGGAAAGGCGGGATTATATTGGATACGCATCCCGGAAATCTGGGGAAACTGACCGGCCGATGCCGGTTAAATCGGAAAGGCCGTGTTCAAGGACGGCCTTGAGCTCCTTTCCGCTGACCTTGATGACCATCGGATAATTGCGAAAAGGCAGTACGGAAAACAAATCCTTCATCCGGATGGCCCCTTTCAGAATATCGGCGCGGATTCCGCCTCCATTGATCAGGGCCACATCGGCCTTGGTTTCCTCTCTCAGGATGTCGGCAACCAGATCGCCAAGGTTGGTTTCCTGGATTCGTGAGCCGGTTCCCTGCAAGTCCACCTGGGTCTCTCCGATTTTTTCTTCAACGATAGCGGCGGCCTGATTTTTGTACTGGTCGACGATTTTTAACACCAAAGGATCGGGCTTAAGCCGGTCCGGATCGATCGGGATTAATTTCCCTTCATAGTGAAGCACTTTTCCGTCTTGAACCGTCAGATCCAGGACCCCCAGGGCCTTGGCATGCTCCCAGGCCTGGACAATAAGGGTTTCGTTGACCTTGACCGGGGTTTCGATGCGGGTATGGGTATGTCCGCCGACGATAACCTGGATTCCTTTAACGGCCTCGGCCAAACGGCGATCGGCCGGAAATCCGAGGTGCGAAAGGACGATCACCAAATCAGGCTTATCCCCCAATTCTTTCAGGACCTTTTTAGCGGATTGGATGGGCGAAGAAAACACCAGCCCTTTGACATTCTTAGGATGAGTGGCCGTCGGGGTGGTTTCGGTCACCAGGCCGATGACGGCGATCTTGATTCCCGACAATTCTTTGATCACATAGGGTTTGATTCCCGGGACCCCCTGGACGTTGGCGGCCAGGACAGGAAATTTTGCTTCTTGAATCCTTTTTTTCAAGACCTCCTGGCCGAAATCAAACTCGTGATTCCCCAAGACCATGGCCGAAAAATCCATGGCATTCATCACCTCGATGGATGACTTCCCCTCAAAAAGATTGGCCCAGGGGTTGCCCTGGATCATATCGCCGGCAGCCAGAAGGAGGGTAGGGCGCTCCTGGCGCAGGCGTTTAACTTCTCCGGCCAGGAAAGCAATGCCTCCCAGCATGTCCGGATTTCCGGCAGATCTATAAGGTTCGGCAAAGCCATGAAAGTCGTTCAGATAAAGAATGCGGAGTTGAACCGGTTCCCCGGCCCAGAGGCCATTGACGGCCACGAATAAGAACAAGAGACCTAATAGGGGGGCAGTTATCTTTTTTTTCATCCCTGTTTCTCTCTAAACGTCATGCCCTCTTGGGGGCAGCACGAAACATGAAAATGGGTTTCTCCGGAACTCCGAACTCTTAACTCCGAACTTTATTTTCGTACTAATATTTATCCTCACCCGACAGGCGACTTTTGGCCACAAACAAGGCATCCAGGGCCTTGACCCCCCGGCCTTCGCCAAAAACCATCAGGGGGTTGATGTCAATCCCTTCAAACTGATGTCCCAGGTCTTCAATCAAATAAGAAAAATGCACCGTGGCTTGAGTCAGGGCCGGAAGGTCGGCCGGCGGTTTTCCGCGCACCCCATCCAATATAGCCGATCCTCGTAAGGAACGCCATAATTGTTCGGCCTGATAGATCGTTATCGGCGGCTTGGCGAAGGCCACATCCTTCAGGACTTCAACCAGGACCCCTCCTAAACCGAGGACCAGGAGGGGTCCGAATTGAGGATCGTTGATCATCCCTAAAAGGACCTCCACCCCCGGGCGAGACCATTTCCTGGATGAGTAAACTTTCCTGTTTCGCCGGGTCTTTCAAGGCCGGAAACCGTTCCTCCATTCGGCTGACCGCACGGTCCATCTCTGTTTCATCGGAGATGGAAAGGATCACGCCTCCTTGATCGGTTTTATGCCGGATCGCCGGGGAAAGGATTTTGACGGCTACTGGAAAACCGATATCTCTGGCAATGGAAAGGGCTTCTGCCTTTGTCTTGGCCACCCCTTCGCGGGTAACCGGGATCCCGTAGTCGGCCAAAATCTGTTTGCCCTGGTGTTCATCCAGGGATTCATTCCCGGTAATGGACCGGGACTTCTTTGGCCCCTTTCTTGGCCCAGGGGTGAAAAGGCCTTCCCGGGCCTTTCTCACAAAACGGCCATATTCGATCAGCCCCTGCATGGAGCCGACGGCCCGCTCCGGATTACCAAAGACCGGCAGGCCGAAACGCCGGGTCATTTCAACGGCTGTCCCGGGGAGGAAGGTAACCAAGAGGATCGGTTTTTTATAATCCTCCATGATCTTCTTGGTCTCATTGACGAACGTGCCGTCTTTCCAAAGGTGAAATTCTTTTTCCCGGAATCCCCCTTTTTGTTTTTCCCGGTCTCTTCCCGACACCCTCTCGGATGAAAGGGCCGGGGACCTTTTTAAAAAATGAAAGGGTTGGGAAAAAAAGGATTTAATCTTGTGTCTTAGAATCAATCCTTTCCACTTGGAAAGCTGGTTGAGATATTTCTTTAAACCCGCCAACATGCCCAGGGCGATTACGGCGTCTATTTCATCGCTGGCGGCGAGGGTTCTCAGGACTTCGATATGGGAGCGGCGGTTGGTTGTCCCGGCCAAATCCAAGGGATTTTGATGGCTCCAAAAGGGGGGGAGTAAGGCATTTAAGCGCTCCAACAACGGGGGAGACAGAGCGGGAAGGGTCAGACCCTTGAGAGCGGCCGCATCGGTAGTGGCTACCCCCCAGCCCCCTCCCAGGGTGACCACTCCCAACCGGTCCCCGGAAGGAGGCTTGAGCATACTGAAGGTCTTGATCAAATCAATCAGTTCTTCGGTGGACTGGGCTTCAATGATTCCCGCTTGCTTAAACAAATCGGAAATCATCTTGGGGATTGGGCCACGGCCCCGGAATGAGAGCGGGCCGCCTGCGATCCATGGAAGGTCTTCCCTGCTTTTAAGGCCAGAATGGGTTTATGGGGGGTTATTTTTTGGGCCTCTTGAAAGAATCGCTCCCCATGGCGAATCCCCTCCAGATAAAGGACAATCAGTCCGGAGCGGTCATCCTGTCCGAAATAGGAAAGATAATCTTCCACCCCCAACAAGGCTTCGTTGCCTGAGCCGACGAACCGGCAAATGCCCACCCCTTCTTTCATGCCTAATTCCATGATCTGAAGGCCGATGTTTCCTGATTGAGAGATCACATCCACCGGGCCGGCTTTCACGCCTAGGGGCATGAAAAGGATCTCCATACCGGCCGGGGTGCTGACCATACCCATGGTATTGGGGCCGACGATGCGGACCCCTCCGGCTTGCGCTGTCCGGACCAGTTCGGTTTCCAGCCGGGCCCCTTCTTCACCCACTTCTTTAAAATTGGAGGCCACCACCAGGGCATTGGGAATGCTCAGACGGCCGCATTCTTCGATCAGAGGGATGGTCTTGTCGGCCGGCACGGCCAATACGGCCAGATCCACTTTCTTCGGCAGGGAACCCAGATCCGGGAAAGCCCTCCGTCCTAAGACTAAATCCTCTTTGGGGTTGACCAGATAAACCGGACCTGAAAAAGGGGAAACCAGAAGGGTGGCCGACAGATTAAACCCCCATTTTCCGAAACGGTTGGAGGCGCCCACGACGGCGATGGATTCAGGGGAAAAAAGATTTTTTAAATTTGTCTTGTCCATTTTCATTTCGACTCTTAATAGTGATTAACTCTTAACAGTCTCAGAATAGTCTTGACAGGTCACCTCCACCTCAACATCCCCCATCAGGAGGGTTGATTTGATCCCTGCTGTAGAGGCGAATGACGGGGCCTATGTGACATCTTGTGAGATTTATCATAACTGATTCGGCCTAAATAATGGCCCGACCGTAAGACATCCCAGCAAGAACTTCTTGATGGAAAGAGGCTTTCCAAGGATATTATAGGTGGACAGGCCATTCATCTTTTGGGTTTCACCTTGACCCCGGTCATGGGAACAAACTGGACGGGAAGGACGTCGGTGACTTCCGGTTTTCCGGATTTTTTAATGATCTTTTTCAATTCCTGGTAGGGATAGGTCCCGACCGGCAGGACCATCCGCCCTCCTTCTTTTAACTGGTCAATCAAGGGCTGGGGGATATGATCCGGGGCGGCCGTAACGATGATGGCATCAAAGGGGGCGGCTTCCGGCCATCCCCGATAGCCGTCCCCGGCCTTAACTTCAATATTTCCATAGCCCAATTTTTGAAGGCGTTCTTTGGCCGACCGGGCCAGGGTTTCGATAATTTCGATAGTATACACCTTTTTGGCCAATTCAGCCAAGACCGCCGCCTGGTAGCCTGATCCGGTTCCGATTTCCAAAACCTTTTCGCCGCCCTTCAGGTCCAGGAGCTCCGTCATCAGGGCCACTATATAAGGCTGGGAGATAGTCTGGCCCTCACCGATGGGCAGGGGATGATCCCCATAGGCCTGGTCCTGAAGATGATCAGGGACAAACCGGTGCCGTTCCACTTTAAGCAGGGCCTTCAAGACCCTTAAATCTTTGATCCCCCTGGCCTTGATCTGGGTCTCGACCATTTGTTCCCGTTTGGCTTTAAATGCCCCGGTCCTGTCTGTCTCCGGGCCTTCTTTGCCGATGGCGCAATCAACCAGAAAAAGAAAGGAGACCAGGATGAAAACCCCTAAAAGGCCAGGCCGTCTTTTCATGGAGCTTTCCAACCCAAAACCGAAGAAAGACCCGTCAGCCATTCCTGCCTGGTCGTCAAGCCCGATAATTTCCAAACCAGGGCCTTCAGGCCTGCCACTTTTTAACCATCTGCATTAAATCCTGGAGCTGTGTTTTGACCTTAAGAAAAGGTCCTATTAAGTCTCCCTGGATGATTCCACGACTTTCAAGATGAGAAAAAAAATTCTCAATTTCATTTAAAGGGCCTTCTATGTCTCGAAGAAAAATCGCGGCCAGGGAGTGATCCTGGGGCTTGGTTCCATCTCGAAAAAATCCTTCCCTAAGCCGATCTTTTCTTTTTTCCAAGGCCATTTGGGTGACCTTGCGAAGCTCGTCGGGCAGGAAGGGTTTGCTTAAGAAATGGGAGGCCCCATGTTGAAGGGATTCTATCGCGGTGCTGACCGTGGCATAGCCGGTAATAACCACCTTGGCCATGTAGGGATCTATTTGGGCTAATTCTTCCAGAATCTCCGGACCGCCCGGTCCGGGCATTTTTAAATCCACAATGGCCAGATCCGGATGAATCAACCTGGCCTTTTTACAACCCGAAGGCCCGTCACTGGCCGAATCAACCTGATACCCTTCTCTAACCAGGACCTTGGTACAGGACTCCCTGATGACTTCATCGTCATCAATGATTAAGATAGTGGCCTGCTTTTCTTGTTCCATAGTCATTTACCCCCAGCCGGTTAAAAAACAATTGATGACTATTTTATGCCTTTTAAGGTTTTCTGTCAAATAAAGACCGGAAATAAAATTTTCGACCCTTATTGAAATGTCGATTGATTCTCTGGAGAGATTCATGTTAATCTGCCCCAAATATTCAACGGTAATCGAATGAGGAGGATGATGATGGAGGACATTTATAGGAAATTGCAGGAGCGTCTGGACGATTTGGCCACCGGGTTTCCGGCTACGGAGAATCAGGTGGAAATGAAGATACTGAAACGGCTTTTTACCGAGGAAGAAGCCGAACTTTTCCTTCATTTGTCTCCCCTTTTGGAGGAACCTGATCAGACGGCCCGGCGATTGGGACGTGACCTTCAGGCCACGACCGCTTTAATGGAGCAGATGGCCGCCAAGGGTCTGCTTTTTAGACAGCGTAAGGGTGAAGGTGTGCGTTATGCCGCCGTCCCTTATGTGGTCGGCATCTTCGAGTTTCAACTGGCCAGGTTGGATCGGGAATTTGTCCGGGAAAACAAGGAGTATTTTGATACGGTCTTCGGGCGGACCATTCAGTCCTACAGCACTCCGGTACTGCGGACCATTCCCATTAATCGTCAATTGGTAGCGGATTGGCCGGTCGCCCCCTATGAAGACGTTATCGGGATCCTGGAAAGCCAAGAGACCATCGCCATAGCGCCTTGTATCTGCCGGGCCATGTCCCGGTTGGATGAGACGGGCTGCGACAAACCGCTGGAAGCCTGTTTTTCGTTCGGATCCCATGCCCACTTTTATGTGGAAAATCATATGGGCCGTTATATCACCAAGGAAGAGGCCAAGGAGATCGTCAAACGCAACGAAGAAGCCGGCCTGGTCATGCAGCCCTTTAATTCCCAGAAGGTGGGGGGTATGTGCAGTTGCTGCGGAGATTGTTGCGGGGTTTTGAAGTCCTTAAAAAAACAGCCGGCGCCGGCCAGGGCCGTTAAGAGCAATTATTTTGCCGAGGTGAATGGAGAAGATTGTGTCGCCTGTGAAACCTGCCTGGACCGCTGCCAGATGGAAGCCATCCGCATCATCGATGATCGGGCGGTCATTGATCTGGACCGTTGTATCGGCTGCGGCCTTTGTGTGACTACCTGCGCCACCGAGGCCCTCCACTTAATAAAAAAGCCGGAGGACTTCCAGTATAAACCCCCCGAAAGCGGGGCGGAAACCTATCTGCGCATCGCCCTGGAACGGGGGAAAAATATGATGCCCCGGGAGATCGGTTCGTAGGCGTTATAAAGACCCTTCATAATTCCCCCTCACCCTCCTTTCTCCCGAGGGTGGCCGGGGGATTTTCAGACCTTGAAAAGACGCCCCATCTGTTTTTACAAGCCTACCGCTGTTCTTCAACTCTTTCTTTGAGTTGTTTAACCGCCTCGGGAATGGTTTTTCTGATGAACACCCGCTGATCTAAGTCGGGCAGTTGAGAATATTCAGGATAAGCGGGGTGCTTCCGGTTGAGCTTCGGGGGGTCCATCAGGTAAGGATTACCCCCTTGTTCAAAATCCCTGATCAATTGAATGATCGGTTTTTCGGCTAAGGGAATTTCCTGGACCCAGCCTAACCGGCGCATGCATTCGAATCGAATTTGATCGATCAGGATGAAGTAGGTATCCAGGAGGGGCAACAATTGGGTCGGGGGCAGGGATTCGAATTCATGCCCGTTTCCCAGACCCAGGGAACCCATGAGAAGGTCATGGATTAATCGCCGTCCCTCTTCATCGTCTTCAGCCAAAAAGAGGAGCACTTCGTCGGGGAGGTCGGACCATCGGGTATTTTCATCCAAAGTCGGGAGGGACTTAAAAAGCCGCTGCCAGTCTCGAAACCCCCTTTTAGCGGCCTTTTTATTTTTTAGGGATTCCAGAGAGATCACCTTACCCATGATTGCAGGTCTCCCGGGAGGCTTTAATTTCAAATAAAATCTTTGGCAAAAACGTCCCTTCTATTAGCCCATCCAGGGCACAATCATAACTTAACCGAATTAAGTGAAACAGTAAACTAACCTGAACCTGGAATCTGAATCCTATTTCGAACTAACTAAACCGAATAAAATAATTCAACAGTGATTATTATTCCTGGCAGTCCCGGTCATCTGAAATTGTTTTTGCACCAGAAAAAATTTGACCTTAAAAAAAATCTATTATAAAATTCTATTCTTATGAGTACCTCTCCAGACGGACACTCACCAGGTTTTATTGAACAGGTCAGGTCTTTGTTTAAAAAGAAGGATGAGACCCCGCCGGAATCCGTTTTAGAAAGAGACTTCCAGGAACTGATCGATCAAGGAGAAGAACAGGGACTGCTCACCCAGGAACAGGGGGACATGATCCAAAGTATCTTTGAATTCAAAGATACCATAGTACGGGAGGTCATGGTCCCCAGGACCGAGATGCTGGCCGTCAGCTCGGACGTGAGTATCCAGACCATCATTGATCTGACCCTGGCCCACGGTCATTCCCGTCTTCCCATTTATCAGGGAAACCCGGACAATATCGTCGGGATGCTCCACGTAAAAGACCTTTTACCCTATTGGCATCTGCCGCCCGATCAGCCGATACCCCCGGAGATTATCCGAAAAACCACCTTCATCCCGGAGACCAAAAAGATCGTCCATCTCTTTCGGGAATTAAGACAGGAAAAAATCCACATGGCCGTTGTCCTCGACGAATACGGCGGGACTTCCGGATTAGTCACCATGGAAGACCTTATCGAGGAGATCATCGGGGAGATAGAAGATGAGTACGACCGCCAGGAACCGAGGCTGAAACCCCTGGAAGACGGCCGGGTCGAAGTGGATGCCCGCCTGGAGATTGAAGAGCTTGAACATTATTTTGATTTAAAAATAGAAGAAAAAACCTTTGAATCCGTGGGAGGCCTGATTATCCATATCTTGGGAAGGGTCCCGGTGGTAGGCGAAAAGGTCTATTTCCAGGACTTGGAAATGACCATCCTGGAGGCCGATAAACGCCGAATCCGCCGCCTCCTGGTGGAAAGGAAGGGAGTCACCCCTTCGGAAGACCCTCTTGAATAAAAGAGAATCAGTCCCTCTGGAATTAAAGTCCGGGGATATTTTTTTCTCCCGGATCGATTGGGCCGATACCACCTTTCGAATAACCTACGGCCGCCCTGTTACTCCTTTAATCCATTCCCTTCAGGCCATCGGTCTGCAAAACCCGCCGGTCCTTCAGGAAAAAGAAGGGGACCGGTTCCGCATTGTGGCCGGATTCAGACGTCTTCAAGCCCTTCAGAAAATCGGACGAGAACCCGTATCCTGTAAAATCGCTCCGGCCGGGACCGAGAGAAAGAGTCTTTTCCTTTTTAATTTCCATGAGAATATGGACCGGGGGTTTAATCCGGTTGAACAATCCTGGATCGTGAAAAAGTTGTCGGTCTTTATGGGGGAAAGAGAATTGATCCAGGACTATCTTCCCTGGCTGAATTTACCGGCCAAGAAAGAGATCTTTAAGCGTTATCTAAGCACCTCGGGAATAAGCCCCGTTTATCGGTCGGCCTTGCTGGAGGGACGTCTGTTTCCTGAAACGATTGAACGGGTTAATCGGGACTTCCTGCCCATAGCCGATCTGATCTTCGCCTTGTTTATTTCCCTTCACTTTGGTTTTCAGAAACAAAAAGAATTTTTATCGGACCTGGAGGAGATTGGCAAACGGGGATTGGGAGAACCCGCGGCATTCCTTTTTTCCGAACCGGTGGTTGAACTGCTGCGGCAGATCAACCGGACGCCCCAGCAAAAGGGAGACGCCCTTCGAAAATATTTTCGGTCCTGTCTTTATCCCTTCCTGACCGACATGGAAAAAACCTTTCAAAAAAAGGTCTCCGAGCTCGGTCTGGATCAACGCACCAGGCTTTCTCCGCCTCCTTTTTTTGAAGGAGGGCGGTATGGACTGGAAATCAAATTTTCGAACAGTAAAGAATTAACCGAATCCCTGGAAAAAATCAGCCAGGCCCTGCGGGACCGGAAACTGGAAGATCTCCCTTGACCGATAAGTCTTTTTGAGAAATCCCTTGAAGCCATTTTCCTTTAAGAAAATTATTGTCGAAAGAGGGGTCCGGGAGGCCCCTTTGACCGAAAAGGTCCTGAAGACCTATCCCCATCTCCCCGTGGAATGGGTGGACCGGGAACCGATACTTTCCCGGCCGGAAACCTTATCCCAATCGAAAAAAATCCTTTTTTTGACCCGTTTCAAGGGGGAGTTGATCAGGCCCTGTCCGGGGACCAAGGATTATATCTGTTGCGGTTATCGTATCCTCCATATCGGGACCAATTGTCCCATAGACTGCAGCTACTGTATCCTTCAGGCCTATTTCAACCAACCCTTTATCCGCCTCTTTGTCAATACCGATGAACTTTTTCTCCAGTTAAGGACCTTCGTGGATAACCATCGGGGAGAGATCATCCGTTTGGGCACCGGCGAATTCACCGACAGTCTGGCCTTCGACCCGATAACCGGGTTTAGCGGTCTTTTATTCGAGGAATTATCTTCCTATCCCAGATGTGGTGGTTGAACTGAAGACCAAAACCATCGTCCGTAAACAATATTCTCCGGTCTCGCTTCTTTAAAAAATATCATCGTTTCCTGGTCGCTCAATCCGTCTGAGATTGTCAGAAAGGAAGAGCGGGGGTCCGCTTCGCTGACCGAACGTCTGGAAGCGGCCCAGGCCTGTCAGGAGAAAGGATATCACCTTGGGTTTCATTTCGATCCCATTTTTTATTTCCCCGGCTGGGAAGAAGCTTACCGGCAAACGGTCCGGCTTCTTTTTTCCAAAATCAGGCCGGAAAAAATCGCCTGGATCAGCCTGGGTTGTTTCCGCTTTATGCCCCAGTTGAAATCCATTATTCAACATCGTTCTCCCAAGGCCCGATATATCTATCAGGAATTCATCCCGGCCTTAGACAAAAAAATGCGCTACGTCCAGCCCATAAGGGTGGAGGTCTATTCCAAGATGCTTCAATGGATCAAAGACTTTGGAAACGAGGTTCCCGGTCTACCTGTGCATGGAAAATCCCTCGGTTTGGGAAAAGGTCTTCGGTTTCATTCCGGGGGAAGGATATCCGACGCTTACCGAGATGCTGGATCAAAGGGCGATGGACCTGTTATCAAGGGCCTCATAATAATATTGACTTTCCGCAGTTTCGGATTTATTCATGAGGAGAAATCCGTTATCCCCTGTCCCTGTGAGACTGAATTTCAGGCCGACCACCGCCGCCCAGGACCTGAAAAACGATTTTCATTACCGACCGTTGCCGGATGGCTTTGGGCGAAAAGGCCTTTCCGGAATGACCCCAAGGAGGACCTTATGCCTGTCTTGCAATTTAATGAAGATGTTTGTGCCACCTGTCCGACAGCGGACTGCTTAGTCAAGTGCCAATACCTGAAGCTGGATCGGGATGACGCACACCGGGAGATGATGAAGATCGTCACGGGCGAAGACTCCTCGGTGTTGCACGATTGCGTCACCTGCTACGGCTGTGAGGAATATTGCCCGAGGGGCAATCATCCTTACTACCTCATCTGCGAACGGCGGGAAGAAAAGGGGTATCTACACCGCCCCCCGGCCGATTACCAACCAATGGATCAATATGACCCAGATGCAGGGCAAGCCGCTGATCGGGAAAGTTAAGGATAAGGCCCTCTCTTCCTGTTTTATACCGGCCTTGGGTGAAATGGGCTCCGGAGAAATCTTCAAGGAGGTTGCTTCGGCCACTCGTCTTCGGGGCCGAGTTCATGTGTCCGGCCGTCCACACCCATTTTGCCAAGATGTCGGTCCTTAAGGAACGGCTTCCCCTGGTTATCGATAATTTTGTTAAACTGGGGGCCAAAGAGGTGATTTGTCTCCATGATGAATGTTACGCACCTATACCTCCATTGCCTCGGCTTACGGCCTGACCGTACCCTTTAAGCCCATCTATTACATGGACTTTCTATTGGACAGGCTGAGAGGAGTTGAAGGACCGGATAAAACCGCTCAAGATCAAAGTCGCCTATCAGCGGCCATGCTCGAACGGCTGATCCCGCGACAAACACCCTCTGGTGAGAAAAATACTGGATTTTATCGGCGTTGAACTGATGGACAGGGAGTATCAAGGGGAAAACAGCCTGTGCTGCGGAGAAATACTTCGATCGATCTCCGGGTACAGATTGGCCGATGACGTACAACAGAGGAACATCGAGGACATGGTGAAAAGCGGCGCCGAGTATTGTGTTTTTAATTGCCCGGCCTGTCAGTCAACCCTATGCCGGAAAAGTGGCCAAAAAAGGATTGAAACCGATCCATCTCATCGATCTGTGCAAGATGGCCATCGGAGAAAAGGAAAGGGAGGTTAAGTCCAATGAGATGAAATACTTCAAGTCTCTCGTTGAGATCGTCGGCGATAAGGGTGTCTCCAATAGACCGGAAGAACTGTGGTTTTATTCCCGGGACCCCGGGGTCCTTTCACCTCACCTGCCCGGACTATGTGGTGGCGCCGAAAACCACCGAGCAGGTGCAACAGGATCGTCCTGTTGGCCAACCGGGAAAGGATTCCGGTCGTTCCCATGGGAAACGGCATGGCCCTGACCGGCCTGGTCATCCCCCTGAAGGGGGGCATCGTCATGGACATGAAACGGATGAATAAGATCGTGGAGGTCAACGAAAAAGCCCGGTATGCGGTGGTGGAAGGGGGGACCTCTCAGGGCGTTCTCAAGGCCTATCTGCAGGATCATCACCCCCATCTGCGGCACAGCCTTCCGGACGCACCGCCCACCACGACCATAGCCGCCAACGTAGCCCTCCACGGCCAGGGTCGACTGACCCAGCAATACGGCTTCAATTCCGACATGGTAACCGGCCTGGAGGTGGTGCTGCCCACCGGAGAGCTCTGCAAGATCGGCTCGCCTTCCATCGGGCCGTACTGGTTTTCCAAAGGGCCGACCCTGCCTGACCTGTCGGGACTGTTTTTGGGTTGGCTGGGCACCACCGGCATCCTCACCAAGGTGGGGCTGAAGCTCTACCCCAATAAAAAACTGCGGGAAGTGGAATTGTTCGTCACCGACCGGGTGGAGTTGGTTTCGGAAATCCTCTACAAACTCACCCATCTGGAAATGCTGGAAGACATAAATGTCTGGTTTCAGCCCAGGCCCCTCCTGTTTAAAGATAATTTCCATATCACCATCTATTTTACCGGTGATACGGAAGAAGAGATCGAGTTCAAAAGAAAGATGATCTGGGATGCCCTCCAGGAGTACATCGACAGCAAAGACGGCGGATTTATGGGATTGGAATTTATGAAAGAGATGCTTCTGGAGATGCCTCAGAGGGGTATCGCCGGTTTTGCCGATGTGCCCAAGGGCGGCGGCTTCGAATATTCGGGACCGATCACCCTGATCGAGCACTTTCCCCAGTATGCCGCCAAGGTCGTGGATCTGGCCGCGAAATACGGGTCCTTTATGCCAGCTCGGCCCGGGTCATCTCCGGGCGGCCACTCCATGATGTTCGCCATCTCCTTTGCCTTCAACCGGGAGGATCCGGCCATGATGGGCCGGGTCAAAGAGGCCTTGGATGAGGCAACGGCCTTTGCCCTGGAGATGGGCGGGATCCCCTGGAAGCCTAATTTCAGGGAACAAAAAATGACCCTGGAGAAGATGGATCCGAATACGCGCAAGCTTGCTCCTGATGATCAAGAAACAGCTGGACCCCCGGGGGATCATGAATCCCGGGAAACTGGGAACCTGCCCGGTAGACGGGGACTGAACACCGTCGAGCGGTACGAAGAAACTGGGAGGAGAACCCATATGGAATATGCCCATGACATCGAACATGCCGATATCGTCCATCGTTGTTTTCGGTGCGGATACTGCAAATTCCCGGGCGATTATGTCGATTTCAATTGTCCCGTCTTACAAGGCCTTCGGTTGGGATACCTATTCACCGGGCGGCCGGATGTGGCTCATCGGGCCTGGCTGAACGATGAGATAAAAACAAGCGCCCATTTTGCCGAGATCCTTTATTCCTGTCTGGCCTGCGACAACTGCAAGGAGCAGTGCGTCTTTCCCCGGTTTAAGGATTATCTGCCGGACATCTTTCGAGAAACCAAGACGGAATTGGTCAATGAAGGCAAGGTCCCCCCGCAGGTGCGGGATTATTTCAAGGCCATCCTGGTCCATGGCAACCCCTATAAGCTTCCCCAGGAGGAAAGGGGGAAATGGGCCGAGGGCTTGGGGCTCCGGGAATTTTCCGGCCAGGAGTATCTTTTCTACGTGGGCTGTGTCGGCTCTTTTGATGAGGTCGGTCAGAAGATGGCCCGAAATGTGGGAAGGCTGCTGTCCGAGGCGGGAGTGTCCCTGGGAATACTGGGCAGCCTGGAGACCTGTGACGGGAACGAGGTCCGGGTCCTGGGCGAGGCCGGGCTTTTTACCCGGTTGGCCGAAGAAAATATCTTGAAATTCAAAAAAATGGATATAAAAAAAATCATTACCCTTGACCCTCATGCCCTGAATACCTTCAGGAGGGATTATCCCACACTCGGGGGAAATTTCGAGGTCTTTCACTTTACTGAAATCCTGGCCCGACTGATCAAAGAAAAAAGGATCGCCCTTTCCGAATATCCGGTAAAGGTGACTTTTCATGATCCCTGTTATTTAGGCCGGCATAATCAGATTTATAATCCCCCGCGGGAGATATTGAAGGGGATCCCCGGATTGGAACTGGTAGAAATGCGCCGGAACAGGGTGAACGCCTTTTGCTGCGGCGGCGGCGGCGGGAATTTTTTCACCGACATCATCGGACCGGGGGAAGACAGTCCGGCCAGGGTCCGCATCCGGGAGGCCCTGGATACGGGGGCTGAAATCCTGACAGTGGCCTGTCCCCAGTGTGCCAAGATGTTGACCGATGGGGCTAAGGGAGAAGGGCAGGAAGAAGATCTGGAAATTCTGGACCTGGCTGAAATGGTCCGGCGAGTCCGGGCAAAATAAAGAACCTGGTTTAAGCCTAAAGGCAGGAATGACCGATTAAGTTATCCTTTTTTTCAAGACCGGTTTATTAATTCTGATGGACTCGTATAACTTTTCCATTAACGTCACCCCAGCGGAAGCCGGGGTGACGAAAACAACCAAGATAGGCTTTTTATAAATTCGCCTTAAACCCAAAGCCGTCCCGGGTTTAAACAAGAGAGAAGTCCTGGATTTAATCCGTCCCCCTTTATTTCTTAGGTTTACTGGCCAGACCGGGGTGAATCTCCACCTGCGCATTTTTCAGGGCCTTTTCTACAAAATCAGTGACTGCCGCCTTCTTCATTTCCTGAAGGGCCTGATCCTTAACCTTTTCTTTGATTTTCTCGTAGGGCTCCAGAACCGCGTCCTTCTTTTCTTCCAGCTTGATGATATGATAACCATACTCGGTTTCCACCAGACCGCTCATCTCCCCTGGTTTTAGGGAAAAGGCCGCCTCTTCAAAGGCGGGGATCATGGTCCCTTTGGGGAAAAAGTCCAGATCGCCCCCTTTGGCCTTGGTGCCCGGATCTTCGGAAACTTCCGAAGCCAATTTGGCGAAGTCTTCCCCCTTCTTTAGTTTTTCAAGGATTTCCTCGGCCCTGGCCTTTATTTTTTTCTTTTCCTCGTCGGTAGCCGACGGGTCCGTTTTTATAAGAATATGTCTGGCCCTGATCATTTCCGGGGTTTTAAAGCTTTCGGAGTGTTCCTTATAATAGGAGCGGGCCTTGGCATCGGAAAGGGTCACCTTATCAATGATGACTTTTTGCAGATACTGGGTGGCTAAAAAATTGTTAAGCAGCATATCCTGCTGCCCCTTAACATCGGGTCTTTTATCAAAACCTTTATCCTTGGCGATTTTGGCGATTACTATGCTTTGAACAAGCTGCCAGAGGATGGTTTCCTTCAGTTGGGGGTTGTTTTCAATTACTTTTCGCTGTTCCGGATCATAAAACCCGATAATCCTGTTTAAATCAGCCGAGGTAATCTTTTGGTTTCCGATCTTGGCCAATACCTCCTGGCCTTGGGCCTGAAGGCTGATGGGCATCAAAATGGTTATGATGCAAATAAGGGTTAACATTTTGCAAAGTTTCAACATGATCTTTTTCTTCCTTTCTGATTAAAAGCCCTTCGGTTAATCTCGCCGCAAAAGCGGCTAAATTATAACTCTTTATTATCATTTCTGATTTTTTTACCCCAAAGAAACAGGAGCACCATAGCATATTTTTAGATATTTGCCATACAAAAATAGACCGTAGGGGAGGGGACCGGGCCGAGGCGGGATCAATTTTTTTGTAGTCTGAAATAAGACCTGATATAATAATATCTTAAATTGAAAAATTTTTAGATGAATGAGGAATGTCTATGCGAATCGCCATCGCTTCCGATCATGCCGGGTTTGAAATGAAGAAGGGTCTGGTCGTATTATTGGAAAAGTTGGGACATGATGTAACCGACCTCGGGACCCACCATCCGGACCCGGTTGACTACCCTGATTATGCCGAAGCCATCGGGCTGGCCGTCCGTCAAGGCCGGGCGGACCGGGGGGTGTTGATCTGCGGCAGCGGGGTCGGGGCCTCGGTGGCCGCCAATAAAATTCGCGGCATCCGGGCGGGGCTTTGTCATGATACCTATTCGGCCCACCAGGGAGTAGAGCATGACAATATCAATGTTCTGGTCCTGGGTTCGCGGGTCATCGGTTTTGAGTTGGCCGCTGAATTAGTTCGGACCTTTCTAACGGCCATTTTTACCGGCGAGGAACGGCATCTCCGGCGGCTTTCCAAGGTGCAGGCCTTGGAAGAAAAAAACGTTTGTTGAGTTTATTGCGTTAATTGAGTTAAAATTCGGTTGATGAACCAATAATCCAACGGCCCGGATAACCCGATGAAGGCGACAAACGCTATAAACTCAATAACCGTTCGTTGGGTTTGTTGCTTTCATTCTTTTGATTCGATTCGTTCGGAATGGGGGAAAATATGACAAATTTTATTGATCTAAGAAGTGATACCGTTACCAAGCCGACGCCGGCCATGCGAAAGGCCATGGCCAAGGCCGAGGTGGGAGATGATGTCTTCGGAGAAGATCCGACCATTAATGCCCTGCAGGATAAGGTGGCCGGGATTCTTGGCAAAGAAAAGGCCATTTTCGTTCCCTCCGGGACGATGGCCAATCAATTGGCCATCAAGGCCCACACCCAGCCCGGCGATGAGGTCATTCTGGAGGCGACTTCTCATCCTTACAATTTTGAAGGCGGGGCCGGGGCCGTCCTGTCAGGGGTTCAATTCTACTGTCTCAACGGCCTTCGCGGGCATTGTGGAGGCCTCCCAGGTCGAAGAGGCCATAAGACCCCTTGACCACCATTTCCCGGTAACCAGGCTGGTCTGTCTGGAAAACACCCATAACCGCGGGGGTGGGTCCATCTATCCTCTAAAGACGCTGACCGAGGTTTCCAGGCTGGCCAGGTCAAAAAATCTTTCCGATCCATCTCGACGGAGCCAGGCTCTGGAATGCCTCCGTAGCCACGGGAATCAAACCGAAGGAATACGCAAGATGGGCGGATTCCGTGTCGGTTTGTCTCTCCAAGGGGTTGGGCGCCCCGGTCGGTTCATTGGTAGCAGGTTCGGCGGTTTTTATCGACCGGGTCCATCGTTTTCGCAAGATGTTCGGCGGCGGAATGCGGCAGGCCGGAATCCTGGCGGCGGCCGGTCTCTATGCCCTGGACCATCATCTGGAACGGCTGGAAAAAGACCATAAGAATGCCAAGCGGCTGGCCCTGGCCCTTTCGGAAATCAAAGGGGTCACCGTCAATCCCGATCAGGTGGAGACTAATATCGTCATCTTTGATGTGGAGAACACGGGGATGACCGCCCAGCAGGTGTCGGAGGGGATGAAAAAGAAAGGCGTGCTGATCCATGCCGTCAATAAAAGGCTGATCCGTCTGGTCACCCATCTGGATGTCTCCTCAGCGGACATTGGGAAGTCTTTGAAGGCCTTCAAGAAGGTTCTGGGATCTTAAGAATACCCAAGGCCCTGCCCCTCCCCGGATTTGCCCCGGAAGGTTTGGACCGGCACCGGATTCCGGTTTTAAACGAATGACGGCATTCGTTCGAGCCGGACTTGTGATAGACCATCAATGCCCTTATTTCTTATCTGTCCAGCTTCTCCGAAGGGCCTCAAATTCACCTTCCCGGATCGCCTTGCGGATCTCTTTCATCAACGACTCCATAAAGTGCAGATTGTGAAGGGCCGCCAGTACCACGGCCAGCGGCTCTTTGACCACAAAAAGGTGTCTTAAATAGGCCCGCGAATGGTTTCGGCAGGTTGTGCAACCGCAATCCTCTTCAACCGGACGGGGGTCCTTTCTAAAGGCCTCGTTCAGGATGTGCATCCTGAACCTTTGGCCCCTCTTGGTGAAGAAGGTGCCGGTCCCGGCCATCTGTGTGGGGGCGATGCAGTCAAAGAGGTCGATGCCGCGGCGGACCATTTCAAAAACATCCTCCACCAGGCCGATGCCCAGAAAGTGACGGGGTTTGTCCGGGGAAAGATGGGGAATGGTCCAATTCAGGATTCGGACCAGGTCCTCTCCGGAGTTGCCGAGAAAGCCTCCCAGGGCATAACCGTCAAAGCCTTGGCGACCGATGAATCGGGCGCTCTTTTCCCTCAGATCCTGATGGGTCCCGCCCTGGATAATTCCGAAGAGGGACTGGCCGTTGGAGGGCTGTTTGTGGAATTCCGACAGGGCGGTTGTGGCCCAGCGATGGGTGCGCTCCATGGCTTCCTGGGTCTCCCGATAACTCTGGACGGGTGAGGTGCATTCGTCCAAGACCATGATCATATCCACACCGAGTCTTCGGCCGGCATTGCACCACCTGTTCCGGGGTAAAGAGGTGACGGGAGCCGTCCCGGTAGGAAACAAATTCCACGCCTTCCTCGGTCACCGTAACCAAAGGGTTTTCCTTTTTTCGAACCGAGGTGTTTCCTCCGTCCCTGACCTTCTGAAAAAAGGGAAGCGATCTTGCTACCTCCGTGTTCCTTGGCCATCCCCAGACTGAAGACCTGAAATCCGCCGGAATCCATGATGATCGGACCTTCCCAACCCATGAAACGGTGAAGGCCCCCCATCTGTTGAATAATCTCCTCCCCCGGATGCAGGTGCAGATGAAAGGCATTGGTGATGAGGACCTGTGCGCCTATGGCGGAAAGATCGGCCGCCGTGATGGATCTCACGGCAGCCCGGGTGGCTACGGGAACAAAGGCCGGTGTTTCAATAATGCCATGGGAAGTCTTTATCCGACCTCTCCGGGCCAGACCGTCTTCGGCCAAAATTTCAAAAGAAAATTTTTCCAATGTTTGATTCAGGGCAGGCGGTCCATGATTTGTTCAATCAGGGTGCTGCCCTGGGCGGGATTTTCCAGGTCCACCGCGCCGGCGATGAAGCGCCCTTTCAGGCCGAGCATCAGCCCCTTGTGGAGAGGATCAGGGGCGAAGAGCCCCCCATCTTTGAGATGGAGGATTCTGTCGGACGGCACCTTGGAGTCTTTCAAATAACGGACATAGCGGTCCAATACTTTTTCGGCCGATTGGGCTGAATCTTCGATGATAACAAATATCCGGAATTTTTTTCCGTTCTGTGAGGCCAGGGCGATCAACCCCCGGCGAAAAAAGGAGTATCCCAAGAGACTTTCCGGAAAGTAGCGTTCTGTCTGGGGGATCAGGGCCGGGATCTTTAAAAGATTCAGCTCCAGAGGGCTTCTTGGACGGGCCGGGCAAGGCCTTTGAAATGGCCCGGGCGCAGGATTCGAAAACCGAACGGTCCAATTGGGCCGTTCCGGAAGCCGATAACTGTACAAAAAAGCGATCCTGGTAGAACAACAACTGGGAAGGATTGACAAAGCCTTCTCCCCCCATGGGGATGAACTCGGCATCGGGTTTGCGATATTGGGAATAAATACCGAAGGCGTCGAGCAGAGAACCCATTTGATAGATATCGGCGGCCAGGCCGATCTGGGGATCCCCTCCCTCCTTGGTATAAAAGGCCGTGGCCAGCCGTTCAAACCCGTAGGGGAAATAAAGCTCGGCCTCTCCGTCGATATAGGTGAACAAATCATCCCGGCCATAGGTTTTAACCTGCCCGTCCAGACGCCATTCCCCGGAGAAACCCGGAGAGGGCAGCAGGCTTTCTACGGGGGGCTCCTCTGGCCAGGCCAGGGAAGGCAGGGTCAGTATGAGGAAAAGAACAATGCCTAAAATGACGAGTTCGTAAAAAGTCCGAAATTTGTCATCGTGAACGACATGTCCATCGGGGAACGGGAATCCACTGGTTTTAACTGATTACGCATGGCCTGGATTCCCGCCTGCGCGGGAATGACGGTCTTTACGAATTCATCAAAATTAATATTGTGAGGACAAGATATCATGAAAGAATAGTTTGTTTCCTCTACGCAAACAGCTGCCTGGCTTGGACATCTTCCCTTCGATATCGATATCCCGCACACACCGGGCCACACAGGATGAACAGGAAAGGCAGGCGGAGGCCGTGGCCCGGATCGGAATCTCTTTGTAGGTTTCCTCAGCCAGTTCGGGTTCCCCGTAGGCCTCGGCGTACATCAGACAGCGGTTGATAACACTGATGGCCACCCCTTGAGGACAGGTCCCTTCGCATCGGGCGCACAGGTGACAGTAATAGGGATCGATGGATTTTCCATAAAGCCCGAGGATCTTTTGATCCGTCTGGGTTAGTTTCATTCCCATGACCGATAAATCTTCTTTGAGCATGGTCATATCTTTCATGCCCGGTATGGCGGTTGTGATATGCGGGTCCTGAAGCACCCATTTGAGTGCCGCCTGGTGGGGGCTGATCGGACCGAGGGCCTCGGTCTGATAGCCTCCGGCCTGTGTCTTCATGGCCACGATACCGATCCCGGATTTGGCCGCCCTGGCAATGGCCTCTTTTAACTCCGGCCCGCTTTTAAAATTATAACCGACCAGGATGGTATCAAAGAATTTTTCCGGATCATCGGCTATGGCATTGACCACCATGGCCTGATCGGTATGGGTGGTAACCCCGAAGAATCTCACCTTGCCCTGTCTTTTAAGTTCCCGCAGGGCCTCCCGGACCTGCGGATCAAAGGCCCGGTCCTTGTCCTTGCTGGTCAGGTTGTGTAATTGGTAGACATCCACATAATCGGTGTTCAACTCCTTAAGGCTTTTTTCTATATCCTGAAATATCTGTTCCCGGGTCGCGCCTTTTGTTTTGGTGGCCAGGAATAATTTTTGACGGAATCCCTTTATGGCCTCGGCCACAATTCCTTCGTTTCTTCCCTTCAAGTAAACTCGGGCCGTATCGATATAGTTGACCCCATAATCCAGCGAGGCCCGGATAACCTCGGGTTCGGGGGTGAGCATGGCCCCAAAACTGACTACGGTGATCTTAAGACCCGTCCGGCCGAGGGTTCGATACACCGGGGTGACGCCCTCAGGGGAAGAGGGGGTCGTGGAGGCGGCCAGCCTGGAGATGGGTCCCGTGCCGATGGCCGTAGCGGCCGCCCCGGCCAGGCCAAGCTTTAAAAACCTCCGCCGGTCCAATTGGGGATTAAAGGGGTGCTTTTTCATGGGACCTCCTGGTAATCATGAGCTTCATTGAGCCTGATTTTTTAAAAATGTCCGGTAAATATTTATGGCCTCTTCTTCTTCCACGTCAAACCAGTTTTTATAGGCATCGGCCACGGCAAATTGCCATCCCTGGCGGATGTTGGCACAATACAGAGTTTCCACCTGCCCGGAGACCCTTAAGACCGAATTCCAACTGCCCGTAGGCACGGCCACCATGAGAGATCGGGCCCCGGCCTTACGGAGGGCTTCAACGGCCACCAGTAAGGTGAATCCCGAGGCCAGACCATCGTCCACCAGTATCACGGTTTTTTGAGAAACATCCGGGAAGGGGCGGTCTTCCCGAAAACTCTTGACCCGCCTTAAGACCTTACGGAGGGTTTTATCCTTCCCTTCTTCGATTTGATTTTCGGTTAAGTTGAGATGAAGCAGAAGGTCCTGATTCAAACGCATGGTGCCGTCAAAGGCCACGGCCCCATAACCGGCTTCCGTGTTCCAGGGGAGGGTGATCTTGCTGACCACGGCCACTTCAAGAGGGAGGTCGAGTTCCCTGGCGATCACCACGGCCACCGGAAGGCCTCCGGAAGGAATGGCCATAATGACGGTCTCGGTCCGGCGAAAGGCCTGTAACATTCCGGCCAGGACTTCTCCGGCCTGGGTCCGGTTCCGAAAGACACGGGTCTTATCCCGAAGTTCCGGTAATTCAACGATGTTGTCTTTTGCGGCACCCGTGTTCATAGACCACCTTAGAGTCCTTGGTTTTTTTCCAGACTTGGAGAACAGGGCCAGGGGATTTTACTCGGCCCAAGATGGATAAGATTGCAAACAGCCTATTAATTTTTTATCATAATAAGGGGCTTCTGTCAAAAAGTTCCACTGCTCCCCAAAAGGGCTCATAAAAAATAAAAAGGATTGAGAAAAAAATGGCTGAAATTTTAATCGTCTATCATTCCCAGGGAGGCAATACCCAAAAGATGGCCGAGGCCGTGGCCGAAGGGGCAAAGAAAATCAAGGAGGTCCGGGTTATCCTTAAGAAGGCCTTTGATACCGCGGAAGAAGACCTCATTGCCTGTGACGGTTTGGTCATCGGTTCTCCGGAATATTTCGGAACCATGTCCGGGGCGGTTAAAGACCTTTTTGACCGGACCTACGAAAAGCTTCGGGGCCACCAAAGAATTTTCCGCAAACCCTATGCCGTCTTTGTCAGCGCCGGGAACGATGGCACCGGGGCCTTGGCCCATATCGAGAAGATTTGCCTTGGTTATCAATTCAAAAAAGTCCAACCGCCGATCGTCTCCAAGGGGCCTGTCACCGAGACGGTGCTTTCCCGATGCCGGGAACTGGGAGAGACTATGGCGGCCGGCTGCCAGGTAGGCATTTATTAATTTGCTTGACATTGCCGAGACCGCAATAGAAAATAAATCCGGTTGATGCGAGAAATTTCTACGTCGACGCTCCCTCAGGGAAGGACACTTTTTAACTAATGGAGGAACCTATGGCCGTTACCAGAGAAGAGATCATGAAAGCCATGGAGGAATGGAACCTGGCCTGGGACAACCATGATCTGGACGGAGTGATGAAACTCTTTCGCGATGATGTGGTCTTTGAAAACTGGACCGGCGGGAAGGCCGTGGGAAAAGAGGCCCTCAGAAAGGCCTGGACACCCTGGTTTGCCGATCATGGGGATTTTCAATTTCGTGAAGAAGAACTTTTTATCGACGAAAAGGAACAAAAGGTCCTTTACCGCTGGGAACTTTCCTGGCCTTCCCATGAAAAAGGCTATGAAGGAAAACCTGAAAAAAGGCGGGGACTGGATGTGATCCATTTTCAAGACGGAAAGATCATAAATAAAATGTCTTATTCCAAAACCACCCTGGAAATAGATGGCCAAAGAATCCCTCTTCACGGTTAATGAAATAGAGAAGCCTCGGCCTTATTCGTGGCCTTCACGGAGTCCGAAGGCCCGGGTTTCAACCGAGAATGTAAAGTGAATCCATTTCCCACGAAAAAAAATCCAATCTCAAGCCTATTTGTATATCCAATATAAATCTGCCCGGATCCGTCGTTTTAAGAGAATATTAAATCAATGCTCGCCGGTTCAATGGGGATGAACGAGGATCAATGAGAAATAATTTCAAAAAATCAATTCCACCTGAGGGGCTAAATATAAAAGAGGAGAGGACCGAAGACGGGCGGCCCGGGTCCCGCCTGGGACCGTCGCTGCTCCTGCGAGCTTTTAAACACCGGAACTATCGCCTTTTCTTCGGCGGGCAACTCATTTCCCTAATCGGAACCTGGATGCAGTCCATGGCCCAGTTGTGGCTGGTCTATAAGTTAACGGGCTCGGCGGTATCCTTAGGATTGGTTGGGTTTTCGGGGCAAATTCCGGTCTTTTTGTTTTCCTCTATCGGCGGGGCGGTAGCCGACAGGACCAATCGTCACCGCATCCTGGTGGCCACCCAGACGGCCTCGATGCTTCTGGCCTTTGTCCTGGCAGGCCTGACCCTTACCCATCAGATTCAGGTCGAACATATCTATTTATTGGCCGCCCTGCTCGGCCTGGTGAATGCCTTTGACGTTCCGGCCCGACAGGCCTTTGTGGTGGAGATGGTCGGTAAAGAGGATCTGATCAATGCCATTGCCTTGAATTCCTCCATGTTTAATAGTGCCCGTATCATCGGGCCGGCGGTCGGAGGCGTGCTGGTGGCGGCCATTGGAGAAGGCTGGTGTTTCTTTGCCAATGCCGTCAGTTACCTGGCTGTAATTTTGGGTCTGTTATTGATGAAGCTCGAAACCCGGAAAGAGGTTTTTCGGTCCGGGTCGGCCCTATCCAGTATCGTCGAGGGATTCGGCTATGTCTGGGAAACAGGTCCGATTCGCGCCCTGTTGGTCTTGCTGGGATTGATCAGCCTCCTGGGACTGCCCTATCTGGTGCTCATGCCGATCTTTGCGGCCCAGATCCTCCATGGCGGGGCCAAAGGACTGGGAACCTTGATGGGAGCCTCGGGGGTCGGTTCTTTGATCGCCGCCCTGATCCTGGCGGCCCGGCGGGGTGTGCGCGGGTTGGGACGGGTAGTGGCCTTTTCCACCGCGGGATTTGGGGTCTGTCTTATCCTGTTTTCCTGGTCCCGCTCCTTTTGGCTTTCTGCCGCCCTGCTGGTCCCGGTGGGGTTCTTCATGATAACCCAGATGGCCGCCTCAAACACCCTGATCCAAACCTTGGTGTCGGATAAGCTGCGCGGACGGGTCATGGCGGTTTATTCCATGATGTTATTAGGCATGGCCCCCTTCGGGGCCCTGGTGGCCGGGATGTTGGCCCATCATCTGGGTGCCCCGACCACCGTGACCCTTGGCGGTTCGGTCTGTATTCTGGCGGCGGCGGTCTTCGCCTGGCGTTTGCCGGGTCTCAGACGGCAAGCCCGAGAAATGATTCTGGCTTTGCAACAAGAGATGGGAGGTCCTGGGAACTCTTAGGACGGAATAATATGAGCCCCATTGACCCCAAGGATCCCCTGACCCATTTTCATCCGCTAATCCGCAGATGGTTTAGGGAAAGGCTGGGTGCGCCAACATCGATACAATTGCAGGCCTGGCCGGAAATTGCCCAGGGCAGACACGCCCTGGTGACGGCACCCACGGGCAGCGGCAAGACGCTTACGGCCTTTCTCTGGGCCATCAATCAATTAGTCACCGGCGTCTGGGGACAAGGTCGGACCCGGGTCCTCTATGTCTCGCCTTTAAAGGCCCTCAACAACGATATCCGGCGCAATCTAACCCAACCGATAGAAGAGCTCAAGTCCTGTTTCCAGAAAAAAGGCGAAGTCTTCCCGGCCCTCAAGGTGCTCACCCGCAGCGGCGACACGCCGGCGGAAGAGCGGCGACAGATGCTGCGCCGGCCCCCGGAAATCCTCATCACCACTCCGGAGAGCCTGAATATCCTCTTAAGCTCCCGAAGCGGACAGGCCATGCTTTTGGGGATCGCTACGGTCATCCTGGATGAGATTCACGCCGTAGTCGGCACCAAGCGGGGGACCCATCTGATTACGGCCGTGGAGCGCCTGGTCCGCCTTTCCGGTGAATTCCAGCGCATCGCCCTGTCGGCCACGGTGAAGCCCCTTTCGACGGTCGCCGAGTTTGTCGGCGGGTTTCATGATGCAGGGCGATGGACCAACCGGGCGCTATGAAAAGCGAAAAGTCGCTATTATAAAATCGAAGGACAAAAAGCGCACTCAAATAGAGGTCCGCTTTCCGCCGGAGGCCAGGGAGCATCGGGTAAACGCCTCCTGGTGGCCGGTCCTGGTCGAATCCTTCCGGGAAGTCATCAAGTCCCATCGCTCCACCCTGCTCTTTGCCAACAGCCGCCGGACGGCCGAAAAGGTGACCCGCCTGATCAACGAAGGGCAGGCCGAGGAGCTGGCCTACGCGCACCACGGTTCCCTCTCCCGGGAGATCCGTCTGACCGTGGAGCAACGATTAAAGAACGGCGAGTTGAAGGCCATCGTCGCCACCAGTTCCCTGGAACTCGGGATCGACATCGGTGAACTCGACCGGGTCATTCTCATCCAGACGCCTTCTTCCATCTCCTCGGCCATTCAGCGGGTCGGCCGTTCCGGCCACAGCGTGGGCGAAATGAGCCGGGGCCTTCTCTTCCCCACCCACGGCCATGATTTTCTTTATGCCGCCGTCATGGCCAAAAGCGTCATGGATGGGGACATCGAATCCGTCAGGCCCGTCGAGGGCCCGCTGGATGTCTTAGCCCAGGTGATCCTCTCCATGACCGGCCTGGAAAGATGGGACCGGGATGAACTCTTCTCCTTTATCAAAACCAGCACCCCCTATCGCCGCCTTTCCCGCCGACAGTTCGACCTGGTCCTGGAGATGCTGGCCGGCAGGTACGCCGATACCAGGCTGCGGGAACTCAAGGCCCGCGTCTCCATGGATAAGATCGATAACACCGTACACGGCAAGGAAGGGGTGCTGCGGTTGATCTATCTGGCGGGGGGGACCATTCCGGACCGGGGCTATTATGACCTGCGGATGGAGGGTTCTTTGGCCAAGATAGGCGAGCTGGACGAAGAGTTCGTCTGGGAACGAAGCATCGGCGACACCTTCACCCTGGGTGCGCAGGTTTGGCGTATCCAAAAGGTTACCCATAACGCGGTGGAGGTCCTGCCGGCGGAGGCCAGGCCGGGCATCATCCCCTTCTGGAGGGCCGAAGACCTGAACCGGGATTTTCTGTTTTCGGAAAAGATCCTTCTTTTTTTGGAAAAATTCCATACCCGACTCGACGCACCTGCATTGAAAGCAGAGTTCCATCGTGACTATTTTATGGATGAGGCCGCGGCCGATGAACTCATCCATTTTCTGAAAAGACAGCAAGAAGCCACCGGGAGCGAATTGCCTCACCGTCATCATCTGCTGGTCGAGCACTTTAACGATCCCCTGAACACAGCGGACAGCAAACAGGTCATCCTCCATACCCTTTGGGGCGGTAAAATCAACCGGCCCTATCAGCCTGGCCCTGCAGGCGGCCTGGGAAGAGAGATACAAAAATCACCTGGAAGTCATCCAGAACAACGATTGTATCCTTTTAATGCTGCCCCACGATTTTTCCGCCGGGGATGTCTTCTCCCTGGTGACGCCGGAAAACCTCGAGAGGCTGCTCAGACAGACCCTGGAGAAGACCGCCTTCTTCGGGGCCAAATTCCGGGAAAATGCCGGCCGGGCCCTGTTGCTCCCGCGAGCGAATTTCAAGAAGCGCCTGCCTCTCTGGCTGAATCGGCTCAGGTCCAAAAAGCTGATGGACGCCGTCCTGACCTATCCGGATTTTCCCATTCTCTTGGAGACCTGGCGCACCTGTCTTCAGGATGAATTCGACCTGGAAAATTTAAAGCGCCTTCTCGAAGAAATCCGCAGCGGCGAGATAAAAATCTCCGAGGTCGTGACCCAGGCGGCCTCTCCCTTTGCCGACGGCCTGATCTGGAAACAGACCAATACGTACATGTATGAAGATGACTCTCCCCTTTCGGGAAAAGTCTCCCGTTTAAGCCAGGAGCTTTTAAAAGAGGTGCTCTTCTCTCATCGGCTCAGGCCGCGGATTCCCGGGGTGTTAGTGGAAACACTCACAGCCAAGTTGCAGCGTACGGCCCCGGGCTATGCCCCCAGATCGGCCGAGGATCTGCTGGACTGGATCAAGGAGAGGCTTCTGATACCGGCCCCGGAGTGGCAGGAACTCCTGAAAGCCATGGCCCGTGATCATGAGGTCTCGACAGACGAATGGGTGGCCTCGATAAGGGAAAAGATCGTCTCCATTCGGTTACCCGGGGGGTCGGACCACCTGGTCTGCGCCGTGGAAAACTTGGGCCGCCTGACCAAGGCCTTTCAAGTGCGGCCCGAAGAGTTAGGGGCCGGGGATGTGCTCTCCAATAAATCCCTAAGGGGCCGGGCCGCCTTGCTGGTCGACACTTTGATTAAAAAATCCTTTTTAGAAAAGGGGGACCAGGAAGAAAACCCTCTGCCGGACCTCTTTCTTCAATGGCTTTCTTTCTATGGACCGGTTCCAAAATCCTTCCTGAAAAATATCCTGGGTCTTCGAGGATGTCTTTCTTGATGAAATGTTGGCCGGCCTGGCGGAGTCAGAGGATGTACTGATCGACACCCTTACGGAAGATGCCGAAGAGCTGGAGATCTGCGACCGGGAAAACCTGGAGATTTTGCTCAGGATGGCCAGGAAGGCCAGGCAGCCCTCCTTCAAGGCCCTTGGCCTCGACCATCTCCCGCTGTTTCTGGCCGCCTATCAGGGCCTGACCCAACCCGGCGAATGCCATCGATGACCTGCAGAGCGCCCTGGATCAGCTCTTCGGGTTTCCGGCCGTCGCCGAGGCCTGGGAGAAGCACTTCCTGCCGGCCCGGGTGTCGCCTTATTATGGCTCCTGGCTAGACAGCCTCATCCATTCGAGCGATCTCCTCTGGTTCGGCTGCGGTAAGAGGAAAATCAGTTTTGCCTTCTCAAACGACCTGGATCTCTTCATCGACCAGGACAAGAAGGATAGGGATCGGGACGACAGCAGAAGAAACGGCCTTGGGGGAAGGGTTGGCCGACCTGCTCCCTCAAAAATTCGGGCGTTACAGCTTCCTGGATATCGCCCGGTATTCAAAGTTAGACAGCCGCACCATTACCAAGAGACTTTGGGACCTGGCCTGGCAGGGGCGGGTCAGCAATGATGCCTTCGAGACCCTTCGCAAAGGGATAGTGACCGACTTCGCCCCCTTCAGTTTAAAGAGGGAAGGGGGCAGGCCTTCCAGGTCGGCCTTTAACCGCTGGGCCACAACCCGTCCGCTTTCGGGGAACTGGTACGCCGTTGACGGGAATAGTATTGAAAGAGATCCCATCGACGAAGCCGAACTGGTTAAGGACCGGGTCCGCCAGCTCTTCAGGCGATACGGCCTCATCTTCCGGGAACTGTTGGCGAACGAACTGCCTCTGTTCCAGTGGGCCAGGGTATTTAAGGCCCTGAGGGTCATGGAACTTTCCGGAGAGATCCTCTCGGGATATTTTTTTGAAGGGATTCCGGGTGTGCAGTTCATCTCTCATGAGGCCTTCCGGTTCTTGAACGAGCCTTTGCCGAATGAATCGGTTTATTGGTTAAATGCCACGGACCCGGCCTCTCTCTGCGGGATTAAATTGGAGGGCCTCAAGGGCCTCCTTCCCAGCCGTCTGGCCTCGACCCATCTGGTCTATCGCGGGAAGATGCTGGTCCTCATTTCACGCCGCAACGGCCGGGTCCTGGAATTTCTGACCCCCCATGATGACCCGCACTTCCCTGATTATCTCGCTTTTTTTAAAGTCCTGCTGACCCGGGATTTCAGCCCGGAAAAAATAATCACCGTGGAGACGATCAACAAAAAGCCCGCCCTGGAAAGCGAATACGCCGGGCCGCTTATGGCCTTCGGCTTCAGCCGGTATTATAAGGGATTGGAGCTGGTCAAGAGGTATTAATCGGCGAGAGTTGACATCATTCCGATGTTTTTGGTCCAGTAATCTGGCATTCTGTGTTGGTGTGCTATGGCGATTATGAAGATATGATTTTTTTCAATGGAATAATGGAATAGAGAAGCTTCGTTGAAGATTTCCTCCATTGGAATTCCCTCCAGATTGCCTGCACGATACGCCTCGAGCCTCCGCACCGCTTCTTCAGCCCATATTTCATCTATCGCAGAATCCGGCTCATCAAGACTCTTTATGAGACCTTCGACCAGCATGAACCTCTCTACAGGTTTTAGTTTTAGCGCTTTTTCAAGTATTTCCTTGCTGCTCATGAGATTCACCTCGCCATCCAAGTTTACTTATTCAGAAAATATAAAAAAGGAAGCCTATTGTTATTCGATCCTTATTTTACCGGCACCTTTTTCCTTCTTCAAGAGACGGGGATCATCGAGAATCCTCCCGACCAGATTGACCTCGCTGGCCGGGACGGGATCGGGACCGGTGCTCATGGGGGTAGGTCCGAAGAATATGGCCAGGGCCTTGCCCGGCGGCCAATAGCCGATATCGCCCACCTTCACTTTCGTGGTCGCCGATTCGTCGAGGGGCATCCTGACGGGGATCTCAAAATAAAATTCATCGCCCCATTCGTTCGGCCTGGTTTCGATGGGAAGGCTGGAAAAAACGGCCTGACCGCAGGGTGAATCGAAAAGCTCACCGTTTAACGTGGTCTTTCCAATGATAATCTTAATAGGTTTCGGCATAATCTATCCTTTAACACAAAAAAACAGGTTCAAGGTTCAAGGTTTAAGGTACTAAGGAAAAACCGCAGAGCTTCTGAAGGCGTGACGCCGAATTATGAAATCCCCACCCCCCTTTTTCTAGGAGAGAGTCCCCTTTGTAAAGGGGGATGGGGGATTAAAAAGCTATTTTCGTATTAAGCCCACATGCGCCCTTTGGGGCGCCACGAATCATGAAAAACAGGGTTCAAGGGGCCGAGGGTCAAGGATTCAAGTGAAGGGCGTGGAAGTTAAAACCCTTGAACCCTCGAATCCTGGAATCCTTGAACCCTGGTTTCGTATTAAGCCTCAAGCCCTAAAGGAAGCCACGGAGTATGATTATAAGGTTCTCCGAACCTTACGCCTTGTACCTTGTACCTTGTACCATTTTTTTATCACCAGGCCACGTTCACCTGATCCAGCAGGACGGCCGGGAAGGTGCCGCCGTAGGTGGGATGGGCCGTATCCTCCAGGGCCACCACTTCTTTCAGGGTCTCATAGATGTTGCCGGCGGCCATGGCGTCTTTGACCCGGCCGACAATCTCACCCTTTTCCACGTACATGGCCGGGGCCAGGCCGACGGAAAAGTCGCCGTTTAAGATATTGCCGCTGTGGGCGCCGAGCACCCCGGCCACCAGCACCCCCCGGTCCATGGACTTGACCAGGTCCCAGAAAGACTTTTCCCCCGGTTTCAGATAAAGATATTCCAGGGCCGGCCTGGGTTTTAAGGCAATGGGTTCGCCGCCCCACATGGCGCTTTTATAGCCATGGCCGGTGGGCGATACTTTCATTTTCCCGGCATAAAAAAGATCGTAATAAACATTCTTCACTACGCCCTGCTCAATAATGGGAAATAAACGGCAAGGGGTCCCCTCGTCGTCAAAGCCCCGGGCCTGGGGCCGCTGGTCATTCAAGGGATCATCATAAAGGGTGATCGCGGAATCAAAAAGGGTGCCCCCCATTTTGTCCACAAGGGGGGAGGTTTTTTCATAGATATTTTTCCCGTTGGCCGCGGCCTGGATCCTCCAGATCAGGGCATAAAGGGTTTCCGGGAAAAAAAGGACCTTCATTTTACCGGGTTTTGGGCGGACTTCCTTTAAGGACAGGTTGAAAAGCTTTTGGAGGAGATCCAGCTTTTCTTCCGGAAAGGGCCTGAAACCTTTTTCCAGGATATGCCGGTCAAGTCCGGCCTGGGACCCGGGAAACAACAGGGAGGCATTCAGAAAATAGGAGCTGCTGATCAGGGTCTGATCCAACCCCCGGCTGTTCTGCAACCGGATTTGTTGCCGGTCCCGCTGGATGGAGACATTGACTTGACCCTGGACCCGGGCGGCTAGAATATTCGCAGACCCGGCTGCCTTCTTCCACCAGGGCGGAATTAGTGACTTCCTGGAGATGGGGATCATCGGTTTTCAAAGAGGGCAGGGGCGCCCCGGAGGGAAAATCAAAAGGGGCTTCCACCTTCCCCTTGAGGGAATCCAGGGCCTGACGCAAAAGGTCTTCCGGGTTTAAAAGGTTTTTGGTATAGGCAAAACCCAGGCAGCCGTCTTTAATGATCCGCAGGCTTAAGCCGGACTGCATCTTGGATTCGATCTCCTTGAGCCGGCCGTTTTCAAATTGGATCTGGTCGCTCTGGTGCTCCAGAAAATAGATCTCGGCTTGATCGGCGGCTTTCCCGGCCATTTCGAGTAATCGTTCCATCATCGGCCTCCCACCACCAGATCCCGGACCAGGCAATGGGGACCGCCATGACAAGACCGGATATTGGTCTGTCCTTTTCCGCAGCCCCCGAGTTGGCTCAATTCCAGGTCATTGCCGATCCCTTCAATGTGCTGCAGCGTATGATACAGGTTTCCCGATATATTGATGTCCCGGATCATTTCTCCATGGCGGCCGTTTTTAATTTTAAATCCATATTCGGCCCCAAAGGTGAAATTTTCCCCGCTGGTTTGTCCGCCCAGGGCATTGACTAAGTAGAGCCCGTCACCCAGCCGGCTTAGAAGCTCATCGAAGGAGGCGGTCCCCGGTTTGATAAAAATGGTACCCATGCGGATGATCGGGGCGTAGCGATAATCCTCGGCCACACAGTGGCCGGTCAAAGGCTCCCCAAAACGGGCGGCTGTGCGGCGGGAATGGAGGCGGCCGGTCAGGACCCCGTTGGTGATCAGCGGGACCGGTCGGCAGGCCACGCCTTCGTCGTCGTATTTGTAAAAGCCTAATTGACGGGGGAGGGTAGGGTCGTCGATGATCGATAAGTCGGGATGCCCGATCCGGGTGCTCAGCTGGAGTTTCTCCAGCATGGACGGGGAATCTTCGATCAGGTCGGCCTCGGAATAATGGCCGAAGGCCTCATGGGTAAAGACCCCGGCCAGGTCGGGATTGAGAATCACCGGATAGGTTCCCCCGGCCACGGGTTTGGCCTTTAGGAGGTCGAGGGCGATGGCGGTTTTTTCGTCAAACAAGGCTTCCTGGTTTCGGAGCAGGGCAAAGCCGGAACTGCCGCCCATGCCCACCCGGACCGTCTGGGTCAGGGTGCCTTCCTGGCTGGTGATGGTGCCGCCCAACCGGGTGGTCACCAGCTCTTCCCGGATTTGGCTTCCTTCGGTACTGAGAAAATATTTTTCCCGCACCACTTCCAGATATTGGATTTGGGTGGTGACGATTTTTTCTTTTTGCAAAGCCCGTTGATTATAGCTACGGGTGAGGGCCAATTTTTCCTCCATATCCACGGTTCTCGGATCTTCATCCAGGATCGGGGAAAAAGTATCCCGCACAACCTCGGTCCGGGCCAGGCGGACCGGCTCCCCGATGTGGCGGCCGATGAGCAGGGCATTTTCTTCGGCCTTGCGGATAGCCGTTTCGCCGTCCTTTTCCTGGGTGAAAACGCAATTGGAAAAGCCCCCGTTTTTCAAGACCCGGAGCACATAGCCGTCGGTGGTGGTGGCGCTGATTTGGGTCAGGTCCGGGCCGTTGAAGACGATCTGCACTTCTTTTTTGACCTCATAGCGCAGGTCGGCATAATCGGCCCGAACTTTGGATAAGAGCGATGTAAGGGCTGCAAAATCCATGGCGATCCTTTTCTTTCCGATTTATTAAAATTATCATATCAAATCATTGCTGTCCAAAATGGGTTAAATGTTTTGATCGTTGCTTTAATTTCATTTAACTTTTCTTTTACAGTTCGAGAATGAAAAATCGGTAACTTAGCGTAATGATTAAGCCGTTCTTTGAAAAATCTCAGAAACGTAGTGCCACGGATAATAGATATTTTGTTTGACAGTAAAGGGCAAAATAGTTAATAAAGAAGTGTCCTATAAAGGAGGCTTCTTATGTTTGCCCGTGTCAAGAAATCCGGAAACAACCAGTATCTCCAGATTGTCGAGAATCGCCGAGAAGGCCGGAAGATCATCCAACGGGTTTTGGTTACCCTGGGTCGGATGGACCGGCTTCAAGCTCGGGGAGATATTGAAACCTTGGTTAGATCCTTATCCCGTTTTTCGGAAAAAGCCCTGCTGGTCTTGTCCGGCAAGGGAGATCTCCAAGCATCGGCGAAAAAGATTGGCCCCGCCCTTATCTTTGAACGATTGTGGAAAGACCTCCAAATAGGGAAAGTGATCAGGTCCCATCTGGGAGGAAGGAAGTTTGAGTTTAAAGTGGAACGAGCCATCTTCCTGACGGTACTCCATCGTTTATTGGTTTCCGGTTCTGATCGGGCCTGCGACAAGTGGCACCGGGATTATCGGATTGAGGGAGTAGATGATCTGTCTTTGCATCACTTATATCGGGCCATGTCCTTTCTGGGGGAGGAGATTAGCGATCAGGAAGAGCGGACCCCTTTTTCGCCCCGCTGTATCAAGGATGCGATGGAAGAAGATTTGTTTCAGGTCACCCGTAATCTCTTCACCGGACTGGACTTATTCTTCCTGGATACCACTTCCCTCTACTTTGAAGGGGAAGGGGGGCAGACCTTGGGTGAAAAGGGACACAGTAAAGATCATCGTCCTGATTTGAACCAGATTGTGGTGGGCACCTTGATCGACGATACGGGAAGGCCGGTTTGCTGTGAGATCTGGCCTGGGAACACGGCCGATGTAAAGACCTTGATCCCGGTAGCCGACCGTATCCGCCACCGGTTTCAGGTAGGCTCCTTTTGCCTGGTGGCGGATCGGGGCATGATCAGCCAGGAGACGATGAAGGAACTGGAAGAAAGAAAGCTTCCCTATATCCTGGGCGCCCGAATGCGTCTGGTCAAGGAAATCAAAGAAGAGGTCCTCTCCCGGGCGGGACGTTATCAGGAAGTCGTTCCCGAAGGGGTATCCTCTAAAGACCCAGCTCCTCTTAAAGTCAAAGAGGTTTTAGTCGAGGGCAAAAGGTATATCGTCTGCCTCAACTCCAAGCAGGCCCGCAAGGAGGCCTGGGATCGCCACACCATTTTAGAGGCCTTGAAAGAGAAGCTGAGAGTCAATCCGAAGGCCCTCGTGGGCAATAAGGGATACCGGAAGTATCTCTCCCTGGACCGGGACCTCTTGACCATCAATCAACAAAAGGTGGAGGAAGAAGCTCGTTTTGACGGTAAATGGGTGCTTCAAACCAATACCGACCTGCCAGCGGACAAGGTAGCGCTGAAGTACAAGGAACTTTGGCAGGTAGAACAAGTCTTCCGGGATATGAAGTCCGTATTGGAAACCAGACCCATCTTCCATCAAAAAGATGAAACGATCCGGGGCCATGTGTTTTGCAGTTTCCTATCTTTGGTCCTGAGGAAAGAGTTGCAAAACCGCCTGGAAAAATCAGGCCACTCTTTTGAGTGGTCCGATATCAAACAGGACTTAAAGGCCCTTCAGGAGATCACCCTTACCGACCAGGGCAAGCAGTTCGCCATTCGTACAGAATGTCTCGGTACTTGCGGCAAGGTCTTTCAGGCCGTGGGTGTGGCTATCCCTCCCACTATCCGTGAACATATGAGATTTTCAAAGAGCAAAATGTAGTGCCAAGGACATTTTATGGACTCCTATGTCCTTGTTATTGCAATGTTTGTTTTTTACAACTGTTAAAGATCAGTTTAGGTGGTTGAAAAGGTCCTAAGGACCTGATTATAATTCTGAACGAACCTCCTCGCCGGGTGCGAGGACTAAAAGGGAGGGATGACCGACTCTCAAATCTCGACACTGTGATGAGGGTCGAATGCCTGTGCGGGAAATTGTATGTTAAGGGCATTGAACTTCTCGAGAAACTTAGGCCTGATGCCTTGCGGCCTGAATAGGCCTTTGACCAACCCCTGCTCTGTCACCCCTGTTTGCTCGAATCCGAACACCTCCTGCATGGTGACCCTATTGCCTTCCATCCCGGTGATTTCCTGGAGACTTACCAATTTTCTGCTGCCATCTCCGAGGCGTGATACCTGAACAATGATATTGATAGCAGAGCTGATCTGCTTTCTGACGAACTCGTGGGGGATAGTGATCCCGGATGCGATGACGAGTGTTTCCAATCGGTCCAGAGCGTCGCGAGGAGAGTTTGCGTGAATCGTGGAAAGAAAACCATCGTGCCCGGTGTTCATCGCCTGCAGCATGTCCAGAACTTCCGCCCCTCTTACCTCGCCTACAACAATCCGGTCCGGCCGCATGCGGAGGGCGTTTTTCACCAGGTCCCTCTGGACAACCTCACCCTTCCCATCGGGATTGGCCGGCCTCGTTTCCAGACGGACCACGTACCGTTGGTTCAACTGAAGCTCGGCGGAATCCTCAATAGAGATAACACGTTCATCCGAAGAGATGAAACCCGAAAGCACATTGAGGAGGGTGGTCTTACCGCTCCCCTTCCCTCCCGAAATTAAGACATTCAGCCTGGCTTGGACGATACCCCGCAGGATTTCTCCTATTTCCGGAGTAAGCGCCTTAAGGGTGACCAGGTCTTCAAGTTGCAGCGCGTCTTTTGGGAAGCGTCGTATTGACATACTCGGGCCACCAATGGCGAGCGGTGGTATAATGACGTTGATCCGGGATCCATCAGGAAGTCTCGCCTCCGTCATCGGACACGATTCATCCACCCGGCGGCCTACTTGAAGAGAATGGCGTCTATGTGGGCCCTCAATTCGGCTTCGCTTCCGAAGGTGAGATTCGTAGGTTCCAGTTTTCCTTTCCTCTCCACATAGATCTTATCAAAATTATCAACGAGGATGTCCGTAACGCTCGGATCTTCCATAAGGGTCTCAAGTGGACCGAACCCACTTGGACCTTTCCGCACCTCCAGGGCTTTGGTGGACTCGGGCACTGGGCGAACGATATCTCCGGAGTTCGTTTCCTCCCTCCGCTTTCTTTGTTGAAGAGAAGCGCTTTTTGAGTCTGCCGGTTCGCGTCGAGAAGAATCAGCGGCAGCAAGATTTGTCGCCAGGTGCTTTACCTGCTTCTCCGAAGTAATTGACCCAGGCAAGTTCAAGCAGATCCTTGGACAGGCCGGGGGTTTGATCGCTATACCGGTAGATATCCAGGGCTCGGTTAATAAGGTCCCGGGGATCACAACATCTCAGGGGACGATTTTCCTTCTCATAGCGGTCCAAAAGAAACTCAAGCAGGTTCGGGTCATAATCAAGCCCTTTTGCTTCGACAACCTTTTGGAAGATGGAGCCGTAACGCTCCCGGGTCGGCGGGGCTATATAAAGGCGGTACCCCATCCGGCGCAAAAAAGCCTCATCCGATAGGCGTTTGAGATCAAAATTGCTGGCGAAGATGAGCAATTGATCGAAGGGTACTTTAATCTTTTTCCCCGTATGAAGGGTCAGGTAATCCGTACCCCGCTCCAAGGGAATGATCCAGCGGTTCATCAGATCCACGGGATTGGCCCGCTGCCGGCCGAAGTCGTCGATGACCATGGTTCCCCCGTTGGCTTTCAACTGGAACGGCGCCTCATAATACCGAGCCGTTTGGCTGTAGGCCAGGTCCATGCTCTCAATCGTCATCTCCCCGCCGACGATCACCAGGGGGCGCTTGATTTTTATCCAGCGCTTGTCATACTCGTCGTTGTTATCAGTTTCTATCTGCAAATGGTTGTGCTGGTCGAAAACCTTGATGATCTGGTTGTCGACTTCGATGGCATAGGGGATCCAGATCTCTCCGGGCTGGATAGAGTGGAGTGCCACGGCGATCGAGGTCTTCCCGTTTCCGGTCTCGCCGAACATAAAAAGGCTGCGCCGGAAATGGGCCACCAAAGTCAAAGTCTGGGTGGTAATTTCAGGCAAAACCAGGTTGGCCAGGGCATTCTTGACCGATTCCGGTGATACCGGTTCCAGGGCCTGATTCTGTCGAGAAACCATTTCGGTATAGGATTGCAGGGAGACCGGGGCCGGTCCGATGTAGCCGTTGAGGTCTAACAGCCGATTAGCCCGCTGCCATCCCCGATCGAGCATACCATAGCGATTGTTCAGGTAGCCGACCTGGCCGCGAATTTCGATCAGTTTTTCCTTGTAGAGGTGTTGGAGCAGCGATTCGACCATCGGCGTCGACAGGCATAGTTTCTCTGCCGCCCTGGCCGTGGTGCAGTTGGCATCCGCATACACGGTCTTCAAGGCCAGGTCAGCCAGGAAGCCAAAATCCAGTTGGGTTTCTTCCAAGGTTTTGGGTGGGACAGGGATGAAATTTATTTGGGAAACTTCAGATTGCGAATCGTGCATAAAAAACCTCACTGTTGGTAAGGTCTATTCCCGATGTCGTGGCATTTACGTCGTCGGGGGCGGAAGACGTAAATCAACGCTTATGAAAACCACCACGCTGGATAGCGGGTTTTAACTGCAACTGCCGCCGCTGGTGTCCGTATGATCCAATACCCAGGTATTATTGGTCGACTTAAAAGTCAGGACAACCTGTTGTCTCTGGTTTCCCTGATAGTTCCCGCAGAACCAGGTCAGCACCCGGGTATCGGTCCCTGTTATCGGGTTATGATTATCAACGGCCGTGTTGGCGTTATGGATAATCGTATTGCCGACAACCTGGTATTGAACATCCACATTGGCGAATCCCCCGCCGGAAGAGCTGGAGCCGCAACGCGCCAGGAACAGGACGAGCCCCAAA
>CAVYLJ010000055.1:0-33509 GCA_963769305.1 uncultured delta proteobacterium
CAAGCCCTTCCTTTTCGTTCTTCGGCTCGACATAGCGAGGGATGTTCAGGTTGTAGTCGTTGGCGGCAATGCCGTCCAGCGTTACAACGCGGGCCACGCCTTCCACATCTTTGTAGTCCCGGTACCAGTCGTAGATGCGCTCGACGTGTTCGGGGAGAAGCTCGTTTTGAGCCCGGCCGGTTTTGAACTCCTTGGACGCATCGATAATCAGCATCTTGTTCTTTCGGTCCTTCGCCTTGCGCTGGCGGAAGACGAGGATGCAGGCGGCGAGGCCGGTGCCGTAGAACAGGTTCGGCCCAAGACCGATGACCGCTTCGAGCAGGTCCATGCCGAGAATCTTCTTCCGAATCTTCCTTCCTTGCCCATGCGGAAGAGGGCGCCGTGCGGCAGCACCACGGCCATGCGCCCGGTTTTGGGGCCATGGACTTGATCATGTGCTGCACCCAGGCGTAGTCGCCGCTCTTGACCGGGGGCATCCCGGCGAAGTTCCGGCCATAGGGATCGCTGGTCCAGACCTCGTCGCCCCATTTCTCCAGCGAGAACGGTGGATTGGCGATGACGCAGTCGAAGGTGGCGAGGTTGTCGCCGGAGAAGAAGGCCGGCTGGCGAGGGTATCGCCCCGCACGATCTGGAAATCGGCCGCGCCGTGCAGGAAGAGGTTCATTCGGGCAATGGCGGAGGTGGTGAGGTTCTTCTCCTGTCCGAACAGCTTGCCCCAGAGCGTGCGGTCGTCGCCGTGGTTCTCGTGCACATGGTGAATGGCCTCCAGCAGCATGCCGCCGGTGCCGCAGGCGGGGTCGTAGATGGACTCCCCTTCCCTGGGATCGAGGATGTTCACCATCAAGCCGCACGACCGAGCGCGGCGTGTAGAACTCGCCCGCCTTCTTGTTGGTGGCATCGGCGAACTTCTTGATCAGGTATTCGTAGGACTGGCCGAGGATGTCCGCCTGGGCCGCCTGGTTGCCGAGGTTGATGCGCGAGAAGTGCTCGATCAGATCGCGGAGCAGCGAGTCGGAGAGGCGATCCTTGTTGGTCCACTGGGCATCGCCGAAGATCCCGTAGAGCGTTTCCGGGTTCGCCTTCTCGATGCCGCGCATCGCCTTCTGCAGCGCCTGGCCCGACGTTGGTGGTACCGCGCGGACATCGCTCCAGTGACATCCTCCGGTATCTGGAACCGGTAGTTCTGCGGGAACTGAGCGTATTCCTCATCGCCGCCGGACTCCGCCAGCGCCGCCTGGTATTCCTCGTCATGGACATCGGAGAGTCGCTTGAAGAAGAGCAGCGGAAAGACGTAGGTCTTGAAGTCGGCGGCATCCACCGGGCCGCGCAGGATGTTGGCCGCTTCCCAGAGGTGGGATTCAAGTTTGGCCAAGGGTAGTGGTCTCATTGGGCTTGCCTGGTTCACTCCCATTATTTCTCTTTGCTGGTGACTTTTTGTTGCCTTCCCTGACCTTGGCTTTAGACATAACACCTTATTCTTACTATCTGTTTTTATCTCAATTGAGCTAATTTTTCTATTCTTCCGTCCACCCAAAACAAAAACCCCATCTCTTGTTTATTAAAAAAATGGGGTCTTGTCAGACTGCTTCATGGACCAGCCTTAATAGAAAAACAGGATATCGAGGGGTCAAGGATTCGAGGATTCGAGTGAACGGCGTGGCAATTAACCCCATTAATTATTTTCATGACTTATGACGCCCGCAACAAGCAAATTTGAGGGTTTAGTTAACAGTTTGCCGGAATCATTAAAGCCAAAAATTTAAATAGATAGTTTAAACCATAACAACCAGTTAAAGTCAACTTTGTTATTATTTTCGGACCCCTTTTCTGCCATATCGGGCCTGCTTCTCTTTGAGATGAAAACCGATTTTTCGTTTTGGGGTAACCGGAAGTTTGGGTGGCTTCATCAATTCCCGGATGGCCTCAAAGACCACTTTAAACTGGGCTATCGTACTTTCTTTCCATGGCCTCAAGCTTCCGGGCCAGTTCGGCATGGGTTAAAAGCATCTGCCGCAAACGGACAAAGGCCCGCATTATTTCAATATTGACCTCGATGGCTCGATCACTATTGAGAACAGTGGAGAGCATAGCCACCCCTTGTTCTGTGAAGGCCCGCGGCAAGACGGAAGAATGTTTCAGTCTTTGGAACCGGTCACAGATTGTGACCAGTTCATTCATTCTCTTCCGGGGTCAATTGGAACATGAAGTCCGTTGGAAATCGCGGGAGTCTCAAGTGCCTGGTCTTGACATTTGACATAACATTTTTAACGGCCGAAAGCTAAATGACTAAGAACTGAGTTGAATGCTTGATATAACGAACAATAAGAACAATCCCTTCTATTTTGCCAGCCTCCCTTTCCTGCCATAGCGGGCTTGTTTTTCTTTGAGATCAAAGCCTATTTTTCTTTTAGGCTTCATCGGCGAGGCCATGAGCTGCCGTATGGCCTCTAAGACCACTTTGAACTGGGCATCGTATTTCTTTTCCATTTCTTCGAGCTTCCGCCTTAGCTCCTCATGGGCGCCCAAGATTTCTCGCAGCATAGTGAAGGCCCTCATGATCTGGATATTTACCTGGATGGCTCTTTTACTGTTGAGAATACTGGAGAGCATGGCTACACCATTTTCAGTGAAGGCATATGGTAGGTATCTGACTCCTCCCCTCTTTGAGGTGCCAAAATGGCACCTCAAACTTTCAAATTCCTCGCTGGTTATTTGGATCAAAAAATCTTCTGGGAATTGTTCGATATTTCGTTTAACCGCTCTTTTGAGGGCTTTGGTTTCAACCCCATATAGTTCCGCCAAGTCGGCATCCAGCATTACCTTTTTCCCGCGGACCAATAAAATTTTCCGTTCAATAACTTCTATCGGAATTAAAGAATTCATTTTGGCTTTCCTCTCCTCGAAAACAAAAACCCCATCTTCTTTTTCAAAAGATGGGGTCTTATCAGACTGCTTCATGGACCAGCCTTTCGGGTTAGGGGTTGCCGGTTTGAAGAACGATGATTCTGGGATGAACAAAATAAAAGCATATCGACCAGTTAAAGTCAATCCAAAAGGGAAATAATCTTTGTAGGAAATTCCCTTAGTTAGGCTGTTAAGGGGATTATTCCCTGTTCCTGCCCCTGTCGGAAAACCGGACCATCCTGGAGCTGGGGTTAATCCTGTTTTCAGAGGGAGTTTTGGCAAAGATGGAACAGTGCAACAGATGCCCATCCAGGGTCAGGGCAAAGCCGATCAGTCTTCTGGATTCCAGACGCATACCCATGCCCAGTCCGACCGAGGGCCGGGATTCTATTTTGGCTGATGGCCTGCTTTGATCAGGTCGGTTACCTGGCTTTTATGGACCTTGACCTCCTTTTGAGGATTGTACTTGTCAATGGCATCCAGGACATAGCTTTCCAAAAGCTTTTTAAAGACCTTGGAGAATGTCTCCGGTTTGCCGAAACTGTCCAACCCGACCACCTGGCCATCGATCAAAAAAACCTCCCCCACTTGATCTTCAATGGGTCGGAAATTCCTGGTGTAATCTTCAAGGAACGCCGAATTTAACTCGTAGATTCTGCACATGGCCATGCTGGCGGATCGGGCTTCCATCCGATCGGCCTTCTCTTCAAATTTCCCCATTTTATTTCAATAAGTTATGATTATCATTTGAATTTTATGGCCTTGAGTCCTTCTGAAAATTCCTTTGGCGGGACGACCCTGTCCACCCGACCCGGAAGGCCAAAAATACAGTCTTTAACCTATTCCCTTATTCCTCTCTTAGTCGTATGATAGAGCTGTCTTCATTTTTTACCCTTAATAGACCAAAGGAGGATCGAATCATGAATCGAAACAAGGATACCCGAATCTCCAAAGATTATCTAATCAACGAAGGCTTAATGGAAAGCGGTCAAACCGAAGAAGAATCCGAGGCGGAAGCATTGGTCTCGGCTCCCCTCTTAAGCATTCCGGAAGCAGCCAAATACCTGGGGATCGGACGGAAGGACCTTTATCGATTGATTGATTATGGAGAAATCAACGCCATCAAGGCCGGCGATTCTCTCCGCGTGGATATGAGTACCCTGGAGGACATTAAAACCGGGAGTAAAAGGGTTTCTTTATAAAACTATTTCTGTGCCTTGGTGAAACCGCTCTATCAGAGAAGACAGCTTACGAGCGAATTCCTTTGTGCATCCTGTAACCCAATACCCCGGGTATAAACTGGAGGCTACGGGAAGTCCGATTCTCTATGCTCGTAGCTGTCAAGATTCTCAAGGAGAGGATTCCTGCGATAGTATTACTTGTAAGTATCATAAATATAATGGTTTTTCATTGGTACCGGGATCTTCGACCTGAAGTTCGTGAAGCGGTTTTTCCATGAATCGTGATGCTATTTTCATTGATGTGAGCCTTTATCCCAAGCTTCGGTCCGGGGTGGGGGGCTATCTGGCCGTCCCCTCCTCATCTCTAATGGGTTCCTCTCAAAGCATGGCCAGATCCGAGGTGGCCGAAGGGTTGGTGTTACGGAGATTTGAAGGCACCTCTTCGACCGAACTGGAAGTCCGGACCCTTTTGTGGGCCTTGGAAGAATATCAAAAAGAAAAGGGCCCCGGCCCGGGGAATTTACGAATCTATACCGATTCCCAGTGCCTTGCCGGTCTGCTGAAGAGAAGACCCGGACTGGAGGACAAGGCCTTCATTTCCAGGAGGACCAATCGCCCGTTAAAAAACACCGCCCTTTATGGCCGATTTTATCAATTCTATGACGAACTGGGCTTTGAGATCATCAAGGTGGCCGGGCACACCCCTTCAAGGTCACAGGACCAGGTTCACCGTATCTTCTCCTGGGTAGACAGGGAAGTACGAAAGGCCTTAACCCATGTCTGAGGACACCGATTCAGAAAAGAAGACCGCGGCCCGAAGAAGGGATGCCCTGCGGACCAATCGCCGGGCAGACAAAAACAGCCCAGGGACAGGCTGTCGGCCTCAATATCCCCGAGCGCCCTTTGCCCGAATACTTAGCCGAAGTCTCCGAACATTCTGAGCTTCGTGCAGGGATTCCGCTGCCTATGGGAGCCCGCCCTCGCGGGGACGGGGTCAACTTTGCCTTCTTCAGCCGTCATGCCAGCCGCGTTCGACTGGAATTGTTCGATCATCCCGAAGAGGCAACACCCTCCAGGATTATCGATCTGGATCCCCGACGCAACCGTACCGGGGATGTCTGGCATGTCTGGGTCAAAGGGATCGGTCCCGGGCAACTCTATGGCTTTCGGGTGGACGGCCCCTATCAACCCCAGGAGGGCCATCGTTTTAATTTCAATAAACTTCTTTTGGACCCTTTTGCTACGGCCATATCCGGGTTGCCCCATTGGGATTTCGGGTCGGCCCGCGGATACGATCCATCGGCGCCGAAACAAGACCTGACTCCTTCTAAAATCGATGATGCCGGGGCCATGCCCAAATGTATCTTTACTTATGATGACTTCAACTGGCAGGAGGACCTTCCCCCCAGACATCCCTGGTCGAAAACCATCATCTATGAAACCCACGTACGGGGTCTGACCATCCATCCCAGCGCCTGCGTCGCGCATCCAGGCACCTACCGGGGTCTGATCGAAAAAATCCCCTACCTCCAAGAACTGGGGGTGACGGCCGTGGAACTGATGCCCGTTTTTGAATTCAATGAAAATCAATTGACCGGCATCAATCCCCGATCAGGTCAGCCTCTCCGAAATTACTGGGGATACGATCCGGTGGCCTTCCTGGCGCCCAAAGCCTCCTACAGCAGCTCCGGGGGCCTGGGTCAGCAGAAATTGGAATTCAAAGAGATGGTCCGGGCCTGTCACCGGGCCGGCATCGAGGTCATCCTGGACGTGGTGTTCAACCATACGGCCGAGGGAGACGAACTCGGGCCGACCCTTTGTTTTCGAGGGATTGATAACGCCATCTTCTACACGCTGGCCACCGATAAACGCCGTTACCTCAATTATACGGGCACCGGCAACACCATCAACGCCAACCATCCGGTGGTGCGGGACCACATCGTTACGGCTTTGCGCTATTGGAGGGTGGAGATGGGCGTCGATGGATTTCGTTTCGATTTGGCTTCGGTCCTCGGCCGGGACAGGAACGGCAACCTGTTGGCCAATGCGCCGCTGCTCGAACGGATCGCCGAGGACCCGATCCTGGGGGAGATCAAGCTCATCGCCGAGGCCTGGGACGCCGCCGGGGCCTACGAAGTGGGAAGCTTCTCCGAGCGGCGCTGGGCCGAATGGAACAGCCGCTATCGTGATGATGTCCGACGGTTCTGGCGCGGCGATGAGGGATTTCTGGGATTATTCGCCCAGCGCCTCTGCGGCAGTGCCGACGTCTACGGCAAATCCGGGAAAGGCCCCGAGAGCAGCATCAATTTCATCACCTGTCACGACGGCTTCACACTCCACGACCTGGTGAGCTACCGACACAAGCATAATGAGGCCAACGGGGAAAATAACCATGACGGGCTGGATGAGAATTTCAGCGAAAATTTCGGCATCGAAGGGGAGACCGACGAGGCCTCAATTGTTTCCAATCGAAAACGGCAGATAAAAAATTTTCTGCTGACCTTGTTGACCTCCCGCGGGGTGCCCATGATGCTCGGGGGAGATGAATTCTGCCGCACCCAGGGCGGCAACAACAACGCCTACTGTCAAGACAATGAAACCAGTTGGGTATGACTGGGACCTCCTGGAAAAACAGGCCGAGATCGCCCGGTTTACCCGTGGCCTGATCGCCTTTCGCCGGGCCCATCCGATTCTGAGTCAGGAGCGATTTTACACCGAGGAGGAAATCCGGTGGTTCAGTCCCAGCGGCGGTTTGCCCGATTGGTGCGATCCCAGGGAAAAGCAAGTAGCCTGTCTGGTTTACGAAGACGGCCCTGGCCGGCTTTACCTGATGTTCAACGCCGGGGACGATGGGGTAAACTTCCTCTTACCGCCGGCACCGCCGGAGGCACCCTGGCGTCTGACCGCGGACACCTCGGCTGAAACGCCCCGGGATTTGTTCAACCGGGGAGAAGAACCCCTTATAGAGAATCCGAAGATGTTTTACCTCGGTCCCCGGTCGAGTGCCATTCTTCTGTCCCGGTGATGGGACCTATATCCCTTTCTGATCCATTAAATTGGCCAGGTCGGCCACCCGGCAGGAATAGCCCCATTCGTTGTCATACCAGGCAACGATCTTGGCCATGTTTCCGTTTCCTTGCAACACCTGGGTGAACTCCAGGTCGATAATGGAAGAATGCTCATCGCCCTTGAAATCCATGGACACCAGTCGTTCTTCTTCACAGGCCATTATCCCCTTGAGTTGTCCTTGGGCGGCTTTTTTTAAGGCCTGCCGAAGGTCCTCGGTCTGGATCTCTTTTTTGAGCTCCACGGTCAGGTCCACCACCGAAACCGTCGGGGTGGGCACCCGCAGGGAATAGCCGTCAAATCGGCCGGCTAATTCAGGGATAACCAGGGCCAAGGCCCTGGCCGCCCCGGTCGTGGTGGGAATGATATTCTGGCCGGCGGCCCGGGCCCGGCGCAAATCCTTATGGGGCAGGTCCAGGATGCGTTGATCGTTGGTATAGGAATGGATGGTGACCATCATCCCTTTTTCAATGCCGAAGGCCTGATGAACGACCAGGGTCGGAGGGGCCAGACAATTGGTGGTGCAGGAGGCATTGGAGACGATATGATGTTTTTGGGGGTCATAGGCCTCCTGGTTGACGCCCAGGACGATTGTCAGGTCGACTTCTTTGGCCGGAGCCGAGATGATGACCTTCTTGGCCCCGGCCTCCATGTGGGCCGCGGCCTTGGGACCGGTAGTAAACAGCCCGGTGCTTTCGATGACTAATTGAACCCTTTCATCGTCCCAGGGGATGGCCGCCGGGTCACGGTAAGAGAAACAGGTGACGGGCTGGTTGTTGATATAAAAACGGTCTTTCTCAACCGCGATCTTGCCTTGAAACCGGCCGTAGTTGGTGTCGTATTTGAAAAGATGGGCGTTGGTTTCCGTATCAAAAAGATCGTTGATGGCGACCACCTGCAGGGTCTTCGGATATTTTTCCAGGATGGCTTTTAAGACCTGCCGTCCGATTCGTCCAAAACCATTTATACCAAGGCGTATCATACGCGCTCCCTCCTTCTTAATTAGTATCCATCCGGAAACGATCCTCTTCCGGATGGAGCATTAAGCAATCAGCTTTTAGCTTTCAGCAAAATCCTTTATCATCGGAGAGTTGGGCTAAATGCCGACCGCTGACCGCTGAAAGCTATCCGGAAATCTTGGATTCCGGATGAAAACTAATTATCGTCCAAACGGAATTTATAGGCCGTCAGCAGATCGCAGTCGGTCTTAAGATTTTGATGGAGCCGGGCATTCTCAATGGCCAGGGTGCTTAAGCTGGCCACGGCCTCCAGGAACTGGATGTCTTTGTCGCTGAAGTCACGGACCTTGTCGGTATAGACCCGCAAGACACCGATAATTTTTTTCCCGATGCCCAAAGGAACCACCAGGACGGACTTGATGCCCTCTTCTTTGGCCCGTTCCCGGTATTGAAAGTTTTTGTCGGTCTGGGCATCCTTGATCAGGATGGATTTTCCCTTGAGGGCCTTACGATCCAGACCGCTTTTTTCCACCAGGACCGGTCCTTTCCGGATGTACCCGCTGGTCAGACCATGGGTGGCGGCCAGGAGCAGCTTTTTCTTCCGAGGGTCCAAAAGACGAAGGGAACTGGCCTTGACCCCCATGTTCTCGGTCACACAACGGACGATTTCCGACAAAACCTGGGGAAGGTCCAGGGAGGCGTTAATCACCTTGGCCACATTGTAGAGGGCGGCAAAATAATCCATTTTTTTACCCTTCATATTTTCCTCCTTTCAGCCTTGTTCCCGAAGACCTTAACATAAGAATCTGTATCCGGCTTGCCCAGGAATGAGGCTTTGTTTCATTGTTGTCAATTGTAACGGATGACATAATTTATTCAACAAAATTATTTTTTCATATCGTTTTTTCTTGTAAAATGAGAAAAATTGAATCAGGGTATTTTCGAAGAAATCAATCAACCTAACCGGAGGCACCCATTGATTTTTATCAAAGATCTCAAGGATTGTACCTCCTTTCAGGCCAGTGATGAGAGCACCCTCTGCGAACTGCTCCATCCGGACCGCGAGAAAATGGCCCTTCAAATTGGGTTCAGTCTGGCCCATGCCCTGGTCAAACCCGGACAAAGCACCCTGCCCCATAAGTTGAAGACCTCGTCGGAACTGTATTACATCTTAACAGGAAAGGGGATCATGCATATCGGAAATGAATCCGCCCCGGTCAGCCCCGGACAGGTCGTTTATATCCCGCCCGATTCACAACAATATATTCGAAATACCGGTGATGGCGACTTGACCTTTTTATGCCTGGTTTCCCCCCCATGGCAAAAGGAAGATGAGGCGGTCGGTTAAATTTTATTCATAGGGTGCCTCTCCGGGTCAATAGTCCAATGAGACGGTTAATAATCGGAGGCGCGGGCCTGGGCCAAAGATCCGGGTTGACGATACTTATGATTGTCGGAGGGAACGATGAAAGAACTGTTTAGAATTTGAGGATATGGTCATCCGGGGAATCGAGCCTTTACCCGGAGCCTGGAAGGTCCTGGAAAATTCCCTTCCTTTTACCAAGCTGGACGCTTCGACTTTGGCTTTTGACGTGCCTGTCTCCAAAGATGGGAAAAGCAAGCTGACCTATCGGGTCAGGATAAGGTTCTAAAAAGGTCAACAGATCTTTGCCGAGATATCCAGGACTTTAACCGGTCCGTCCGGCACAGACCAGGCATGATGAATCCCGGCGGGGATAAAATATCCCTGGCCAGGTCTCAGGCTTTTCCGGTCCTCTCCGATGGATAAGGCAAAGGTCCCTTCCAAAACCATCCCCGATTGGTCAATGGGATGGGAATGGCCCTCATCTTCCATCCCGGACTCGATGGTCATGACGGCCATGATCAACTGTTCGCCAACCTGAGCCCAACTTTTAATCCCCGGCCGGAAATCCTTCAGATCTACGCTGGAAAAATCGATAAACGGCATATCCCCTCCTTTTCACCGCAGAGCCCCAAAGATAGCAGAGAGAATTATTTTCTTGTTCATTCCCGTGAGAGGTTGGATTGAACAAAATAGCATAAAATTTTTCTTAGCGTCCTTAGCGGCTTTGCGGTGAAACAGTTCTTCAAAAAGCTAAACTCATCGCTCGGCTCATAAACGGTTGACCGGCACCTTGGCCAGGATTTCTTCCCACTCGTCATCCAAATAGGCAGCCAGCTCTTCCAGACCAAAGGATCGTCCGCACCGCGGACAATTCAAGGTGATCCTTTTTCAGGTTTTCTGAAGAAGCAAACCGTGCCGGCATTCCGGACAAATAATCTCGGCCATTTTATGAATGTAGAGTTTTACCCGAGCCCTTGTCAATGAATATGGTATCCTTTGTCCAAGGGCTTTTAACCCTATTTGGGGAAGAGGAGTGGACTTAGACATCTTCCCAACCTCTTTCCTTTCCAAACCCAGCTCTTATCAAAATACAGTCTCCAAAAATCGAAAATACGGTTTTGACTTTATTTACCTCTATTTCCATTTATTAAATAATAGATTTAAAACCATTCCGAAGCATGGGGGAAACTCTTCTTCACGCGCCCTAAATTCCAGTTGTGATCAATAGGAACCAAATTATTAAACAATTTCAAAAAGGAATAAAGGAGCTCTTATGAAAAGAAATATTATAAATGTCTTGTTTATAATGTCGGCTTTGGGGTTGCTATTAACGGTCGGCCTGGCTGCGGACCGCCAGGAATTTATCGCCCCCGTCGATAAGGACGGCGTCCAGCGGGTTGAAATAGTCGGTGGTTCCTATTTTTTCAAACCCAATTACATTATCCTGAAGGTCAATGTCCCCGTGGAGCTAACGCTCAGCAAAGAATCGGGGATGACCCCGCACGACTTCATCCTGAATGCCCCCGAGGCGGGCATGGATATAAAAGTAGATCTTTCCACAGAGCCCCAGGTCGTTACGTTCACCCCCACCAAGACCGGGGAATTTCCCTTTTATTGTGATAAAAAATTCCTTTTTTTTGAAAGCCACCGGGAGAAAGGGATGGAAGGAACGATCGAAGTTCGAGAATAAATGAGCCTGAATGAATATTTGGATGTCCTGAAGATCCTGCACGGTTCTTATAATACCCTGGTGATGTTTCTCTTCTTCTACCAGGGGTTCATCGGCTGGAAAATCAGGAGGGAGAGAATCCAGGGGAAAACGCGGGATTTCTCCTTAATAAGGAAACATCGAAAGGCTGGACCGATTTTTGCGATCTTGGGAATCTTGGGATTTTTCTTCGGCCTGGTCCTGGTCTTTATCGATAAGGGACACTTATTGCAATACCCCCTTCATTTCGTTACCGGTTTCTTGTTGGTGTCCCTTATCGTGGTGGTGTATTTTATCTCCCGGAAAATAAAAGCTAATCAATCTCCGTTACGGACCCCTCATTTTGTTATGGGTCTAAGCCTGATCGTTATCTATATATTACAGGTCTTCATCGGTCTGGATGTTCTTTTTTGATCTTCAGCGCCCTCGCCAATGTCACCTACTACTACACGGGATCAAAGCGCTAAAATAATATGGTTCATACCGAATTTCCTTTTTTCGAAAAACATCCCTATCCTAAAAGTGATATAATGGTGGAAAAATTTAAGCATCCTTTTTGGGGTAAGGGAGGAAGGGACCATGAAACATATCCTTGAAATTATGATAGTGGGGTCGTTTTTCTTTACCGGTTGCGCCAATTACAGCGGGTACCAGGCAAAAATGATGCCCCATGTGGAAAAGATAGAAATAGGCAGGACGATCCCTCTGGAAGCGGGTTTGCTGATTACCGAAGAAACCAGGAACCAAATCTTTAAGAGTCCTCCTTATCCTGATTATAAGGGCAACTTCATTATTCACTATATAGAGCCCTATCAGCTTCCTATAGGGCAGGCCTTTGAAGAGGCCTCCTTAAAGACCTTTTCTCAGATCTTCCAAAAAGTTCACCTCATTCGAAACGCCGAGGAGGGCAAAAACTACCCAGTGGTTATTGAACCCAAGCTGGCTGATTTTTATCTATCTCTCTTTTATACTAACGCCGGCCTTATACATAATAATGAGTTTGTAGACGGCCGGTGCTCGGTGAAGGTTGCCGGCACCTTGTTCAGACAAGGAAGGCTAATCTGGCAGAAGTCCTTTGAAACCCCCATGGAAGCCAAAAGCTGGGTTAATAGCGACTGGTTGATCGATAGCGTCGCGGAGTTGGCCTCGGATACGATAGTCCTGGCCCTGAAGGAATTAGCCCTTCTCATGGAGAAAGAAAGCCACGGGCCTCCCCCGCCGGTCCGAGGTTGGCTGGAGGAAATTGAGGGGAAGCGGTAAAAAAAATAAAGGGGGGACAGAGTAAGAAGAAATCTGCCTTGATCGGAAAGGGGATTAATACCTTTCTATTTTATACCCGAAGGGGGTGGAGAAGCCATACACATTGATGATAATTTCCGGGTGGCGTGGATCATTGCTCAAGACCCTGAAGTACCGCTTGAACTTGCCGTCAAGCTTATTCGTTTCCAGGGCGATGACTATTTCTCCCTGCCCGCCGGGCTGGATGTACGGATCATACCGTACTACTTTCATACTTCAAGTGTATTTTATTTTGGCAATGGAGAGGAGGGCATCTCCGGTATTGAAAACCTGGAACACTTTCTGGACGATGGCAGGGGCCCCGGTCAAATCTCCGGCATTATAATCATCCGGTGAAATGGAAATCGAGGGGCCGGACAAAGAATATCCGGGTTCTCCCAGCCATCCGAAGGAAAAAAACACACCCAAGCCGACTACCAATAATAACAGGATCTTTTTCATGGTTTGATATTTTTGGACTTCCCCGCCCTTCTGTCAAGGAAATAATCCTTCTACCCCTAAAATTTTGCCCACCTTGTCATCAATAGAGGGAGTGGAGTTCGGGGAATGGGTTCGTCAAAATGTTGTCAAGGCCGTTCGCCGTTTACCGTCTTGAGATCGAAATCTATCCCCTGGAAAATCCCCAGCGAATCAGGGCGGCGGCGTAGGTGAAGCCGATCCCGCCGGCAACCAGGCCTACAAGGGAGCCTTCTTTGACGGCCCTGCTTTTTATGCCCATGTCCAGGGAGAGAAGGCAATCATTGGTCCCATGGCAGCCCCATTGATCAAGGGCCGGGGACTGCTCGGGTCTTACACCCAGTCGTCCCAGCACGACAACGCGCTGGGACGGAGAAAGGTGTCGCAGGGCCAGGTAATCGGGAGAAAGACCGGAGAGGACTTTCCGGGCTGTCTCGGCCAAAGCTTGGGGCCAGCGACCGTCGAGATAGTTTTTCACCTTCTCAGGCCTGGGTGTCTGGAAGAACATGATTTTCGAATTGAGATTATCCTCCCTGAAGGGGATCTCGGTCCCGCCCCCCGGCACATAGACCTCATCGGCCATCTCGCTGTCCACGGTTAATTCTATATCTCCCAAGATATTGCAGTCATGGCCCCGGCGCAGCAAAACGGCCCCACCGCTGGCTGAAAAAGGCAGCATAAAGCAGGTGTCGGGGTTGGTGTAATCCACCAGGTCCACATTGCGGGTTCCCCCGGCCAGAAGGATCGTCTTGATGGTCTCATCGCCGATCATCATATCCCGGGCGACGCGCAGGCCAAGGACGTTCGTCACCCCCTGATCGACCAGGTCGAAGGCCCAGGCATTGCGGCAGCCCGTTTCCTCCTGGACCCGGATGGAGGCCGTCTGGGCGATGTAGTCCTTGTACTCCTCGCCGGTCCAAAGGACCAGGTCCACCTCTTCCGGTTTTATTCCCCCGGCCCGCTCAAAGGCTTTCTTGGCGGCCTTGACGGCCATGGGGATGGGTTGGTCTTCGGGGGCAGGTTTGCATTTGCGCTCGACGCCTAATGCCCTTACCGCATCAGGGGTCAGCCCTGACCTGGCGGCTATTTCGTCAGCGGTCTCAAACCCGATCGGGGTATAAAGGCCGTAACTTACAATTCCGATTTGGGTATCTGACTCAATCATCTCTTTCATTAATTTTTTCAGACAGGATTAACAGGATTTACCTGATTAAACCCCGTTAATCCTCCCATATTTAATGATTATCCGGCTTACCGTGCTTTTCTTTGAGCACGAATTTGCGCACCTTTTCCGAAGCCACGGTCCGAGGCAGGGCCTCCACCACGACCAAGTATTTAGGGATCTTATATTTGGCCATTTTATCGGCCAAAAAGTCTTGAAGTTCTTCCAGGGTGATACTCCCGCCGGGTTTGAGTTCCACGCAGGCCTTGCCCACTTCTCCCCATTTTTCGTCGGCCACTCCGATGATGGCCACACCCTTTACCTTCGGATGGGTCTCAATGATCCGCTCCACTTCGGCCGGATAGATATTGATCCCCCCGGAAATGAGCATATCCTTTTTGCGGCCCACGATGGAAAGATGGCCGTCTTCATCCACCTTGGCCAGGTCCCCGGTATAAAACCATCCGTCCTTGATGGCCTCGGCCGTGGCCTGGGGCTTGTTCCAGTAGCCGGCGCACAGGTGATCGCCACGGAAAAGAAGCTCCCCCTCCTGCCCTGGAGCGGCCTCTTGGCCTTGCCCGTCAATCACCTTGACGTCCACATGGGGCATGGGATGACCCACGGTCTTCAGTTTTCCGTTGGCCTGAAAACAGTTCGGCCCCACTTCGGTCAATCCGTAGCCCTCCCGGAGATGGATCCCTTTCTCTTTTTTAAAAGTCTGGAAAATTTTTTCCGTCAGGGGAGCGCCGCCGGACACCAGAAACCAGACGCTTGAAAAATCAGTGGTCTTGAATTTGGGCGATTCGATCATCATCTGGTACATGGTGGGAACGGCGAAAAAGAGGGTAACCTTCTCCCGCTCAATCAAGTCGAGGACCAGGTCCGCTTCGAACCGCTGGATGAGGATATTGGTCCCCAGGGAGTGAAACAGGGGCAGGGTGAAGACATTCCAGCCGGCGGTATAGAACAGGGCCGGGTGCAGGATAGTCCGTTCTCCCCGGTTAAGTCCCCAGCCGATGTTGGTATTGATCGAGTTCCAGGTGATCATGCCGTAGGTCATAACCACCCCTTTGGGCAGGCCCGTGGTACCCGAGGTATAGATGATCAACTGGGGATCATGGGGGCTCAATTTCACTTCGGCCAAAGGGGTCGTCGGCAACCGGTCCCGGAAAGCGGCCAGGCTTTTGCCGACGCTCTCAGCTTCATCTAAACAGACATAGTGGTCCACCTTGACCCTGGACTTGAGTTCTCCGGCGGTCTGGGCGTGTTCCTTATCGAAAAAAAAGGCCTTGGGGGCGGCATCCTGAAAATAATAGATGAATTCATCGATGGCCAGACGGAAGTTGAGGGGCACAAGTATAGCCCCTATTCGGCTGGTGGCTAAAAAGAGAGTAATATAGTCGGCCCGGTTGAAGGCCAGCACGGCTACCCGGTCCCTCTTTTTTATCCGAAGTTCTCCTGACAAAAAATGGGTTAGGCGATTGACGTCGGCGCTCAGTTCGCCATAGGTGTACCTCCGGTTCCGGGGGACGTCCACAATGGCCTCGGCCTCCGGAAAACTTTTTCCCCACCGTCCTATCCAGTCTCCGTAAAGCATTTTATTCTCCAAAAATAATGTTTTACCGCTAAGGCGCTAAGAGCGCTAAGTTAAAAAATTATCGATTGCCGGTGAGGGGCCGGCAATCGATAAACTTCGCAACTCTCCAGGCCTGTGGCCAGATCTGTTTAGTTCAATCCCGCCTCTCACGGGATTGAACTAACATAATTCTCTTAGCGTCCTCTGTGTCTCCGCGGTGAACAATAATATTCGGTTTAAAAAGTCAAACCATTACCCGGATTTTCCATTAGTGCTCGTGCCCCAGCGCATGAGCAGCACATCCCAGGCATAGCCGATGCCGGCTGAGATCATCAGCACCAGGTCCCCGTCTTTGAGGCGGCCCTCTTCGATGGCCAGGTCCAACGAGAGGATCTGATCGTTCTGGCCCTGATGGCCGAATTCTTCAAAATAGCGGGTCTGTTCCGGTCTCAAGCCCAATTGGTTCATCAGATAATCGTGGGCACTTCGCTTGACCAGCAGGGTGGCTAAGTAATCCACATCGGCCCGGCTGTAGCCGCTTTTCTTTAAGGCCTGGTCGATGCTGAAAAGCCAGTTGCTCAGGCTGAGCCTTTCCAGCCGCTCCTTCATGCCGACCGGGTCCAACACATCCAGATATTGTTTCCCTTGCCGTAGACCCTGGGCGGTCATGGGTGCGGCCGATCCCCCTTCAGGCACATAGACGTCCCAGGTAAAAGACCCGTCGGTCATGAAGTGGCCTTCCAGGATTTCGTTGCGCGGGCAATCCCTCTGAACCACGCAGGCGGCCCCGCCGGCCGCCAAAAAATACATCCAGCGCACCCTGGGATTGGGATAATGGATCAGATCGGAGTTTCGATAACCGGAAACGATAAGGATATTGTTGACCCGGTCATCGGCCCGGATCATGTCCCGGGCCAGTTTCAGGGCCACCATGGTGGTGCCGCAGCGCTGCTGGATGTCGAAGGACCAGGCCTTTTTCAGGCCTAATTCCTTCTGGATCTTTGGACCCACCGGCCAGTTTCGATATTCCTTGACCTCTTCCCCGCTCCAGATGACCAGGTCGATGTCCGAGGGGTCCAGACCCGAAAGATAAAAGGCCTTCCGGGCGGCCTTGAGGCCCATGGCCACGGTCCCGTCCCCGGGGCCGGGGACATTTTTCTGGTACCAGCCGAGCTTGGTGCGGATGACCTCGGCCGGGGTCTCGGATTGAGAGGCGATATAATCGGCCGTATGATAAGCCCGGGGGATATAGGTGGCCAGGCTTAAGATACCAGCTTTGGCCTTGGGATCAGACACGACCGCCCTCCTTTCTGGCGGCCGCCTTCCGGCGGTTGATCATTTCTTTGGCCGTACCGACAAAACCTTTTGGAAAGAAAAAGACGACCAGGATAAAAAGGATCCCAAAATAGAGGATCCATCGTTCGGCCAAGCGAGTGGCGATTTCGACGTTGGGGAGCAAACTCTTGGCCACTTTCTGCAGGTCGGGCAGCCAGGTTTCGGCGATTTTGATGAAGGCGGCCCCGAAGATGCTGCCGTAAAGGGTACCCAACCCGCCGATGATGACCATGAGTAAGACATTGAGCATGAGCGCGGTGGAAAGGACTGACTCGGGATTGACGTAACTCAGCCACATGGCAAAAAGGATCCCGGACAAAGAGGCGATGGCCGAACCGAAGACAATGGCAAAGACCTGGTAGCGGAAGGTCTTATAACCCAGGGCCGTGGCCCGTTGTTCGTTATCGCGGATGGCCTTGAGGGCCTGCCCCACCGGGGAGCGGACAAAACGGAGCATGAGGATAAAGAGGATCACCGAGACGATGAGGATAAAATAATAGGTCATCAACCGGCCGTTGACCTCAAGTCCCCAAAGGTTCGGCGCGGTCCAGTCCACGTTGAAGATCCCCGGCAGCTTGAAAGAGACCCCGTCTTCGGCCTTGGTCAGATCATACCACTGGACTGCCAGGATAAAGGCGAATTCGGACAGAGCGAGGGTCATCATGGCGAAAAAGATGGCCTTGACCCTGAGGGAAAAAAAGGCGATGACCAGGGCCATGGTGATACTCAAGACCAAGGCAATCACAACGGCTATGAGGATGTACGGCCAGCCGGGGTTTTTCGAATGATAGATCACCAGGGCCAGGGAATAGGCCCCGATGCCGAAAAACAAGGAGTGGCCCAGGGAAAGGAGCCCGCTGTACCCGAGAAGAAGGTCGTAAGAGGCGACGAACACGGTAAAGATCATGATCTTGGCCACCAGGTCGAGGACCCTGAAGGAGGAAAAGGTCCAGGGGACGATCAATAAGACGGCCACCAGGATCACCTGGATGATAAAGGAGGGCCGGGTATACCGGGTTCGCTGTTCGAGAAGTCTTTCCTGTTGAACCGGAGTGATGTTAGTCACCCTTTACCTCCTAACAGGTCGCTGAAAAAGGCCCATCTACGGCGTTGTCCTCATCCCTCGTCATTGCGACGTACTCCAAGGTACGCCTCATTCCTGGGATTTCGGACGCCTTGTATCTAGCCTTTTTGAGCAATCTGTAAAAAAATAATTTTCCGCATTTAAACTAATTTCGGCCCATGAGGCCCCTGGGCCGAATAAGCAAGATAATGGCCATGATCATGATGTTTACGCCCAGGGCGAGCTTGGGCACCAAAAAGGCCACATAGTTGAAGGCCAGACCGACCATGAGGGCCCCCAGGAAACTGCCGGTCACCGAGCCCATGCCGCCGATGATGACCACGATCAGGGCGAAAATGAGGTTTTCGTCCCCCATACCGGGATAGATATGGCCGTTAAAAATGGAGATCATCACCCCGCCCATGGCGGCCAGGCCCGCCCCGGCGGCGAACACGCCGGAGAAGATACGCTGGATGTTGTAGCCCATGACCTGGACCATCTCCTTGTTTTCCACACCGGCCCGGACGATGATGCCCAGCTTGGTCTTCTGGAGCACCAATTGGATGCCTACAAAGACCAGGCCTCCTACCAGAATGGCCACCCCCCGAAACTTGTTGACCACCACGTTGAACAGGTCCCAGGAGTTCTGAAAGGCCGCCGGTATGACCAGGGCTTCATCATTGGGCCCCCAGAAGATCTTGATGATTTCGGTCATCACCAGGGCCGCACCCATGGTGATGAGGATCTGTTTCAGATGATTGCCATAGGTCTTGCGGATGATGATTTTTTCCAGGATCAGACCCAGGATGGCCCCCACCACCAGGGAAAGCAGCAGGACCAGGACCAGACTCCCCGTGCTTCGGCCGAGGCCGGCCGCCGTCACCCAGCCCAGACGGTTAAGCAAATTGAGCAGGGAAAAACCGGCGTAGGCCCCCCAGGCAAAGAAGGCCCCGTGGGTCAGGTTGAGCACATCCATCAGACCGAAGATGACCGTCAGTCCCGAGGCGGTTAGAAAAAGGAGTACCCCCATGGTCACCCCGGCGATGGTCAGGGTCAGATAGGTGGTCAGGTCGGTCCACAAAAGGGGCACGATCCAAATCCCTACGGCAATGATCCAGCCGGCCGTTTTCCGGAAATCAAAGACTCTACGATTTGTCAAACCTGCCGGTACCGCCTCTGCCGCCATCTCATTCCTCCTGTCAGGCTATACCCAAATATTTTTGTTTCAATTCCCGGTCCTCGACCAACTCCTCCATGAGCCCTTGGCGCACCACCCGGCCGTCGTCGAGGATAAAGTAATCCTGCCCCACCTTGCTGGCCAGATAAAAATTTTGCTCCACCAAAACGATGGTGGTCGTCGATTTGATTTGGTTGAGCGCCTCGCCCAAGTGCTCGACCACCACCGGCGCCAGACCCTTGGAAGGTTCATCGATCAAAACGACCTGGTGGTCCAGGACCAGGGCCAGGGCAATGGCCAGCATCTGTTTCTGGCCCCCGGACAAGACTCCGGCCTTGGAATGGAGGAATTTTTCGAGGTCCGGAAAGAGCTTGAAGATCCCTGCCATTCGCTGCCGGGCTTCTTCACTTTCCTTGAACATGGCCAGGCGGAAATTTTCTTCCACGGTCAGAGAATAGATGACGGCAAAATCTTCCGGAACGAACCCTATGCCCAGACGGGCGATTTCAAAAGGTCTGCGGCTCTGGATGGCCTGTCCGGCAAAGGTTATCGTACCGGCCGTGGCCGGGCTAAGGCCCATGATGGTCCGCAAGGTAGTGGACTTGCCGGCGCCGTTTCTTCCCAAAAGCACGGTGGCTCTGCCGGGCTTGACCTCAAGAGACACACCCTGAAGGATATGATGCTGCTGAATGTGGGTATGCACATCTCTAAGTGAAAGGATCGGTTCAGTCATGCTTGACTCCTCCGGATAAATAAGCTTCCTGGACCTCCTTGTTTTGGGAGACCGTTTGCGGCGATCCGTCGCAGATGAGACAGCCATCTTTGAGCACGGCGATGGAGTCGGAGACGGTCATGATCATGTCGAATTTGTGTTCCACCAGAAGGATCGTCCGGTTCCGGGCGGCCTTGATTTCCTGGATAATTTCCAGGATGGCCGGGACCTCTTCCAGACTCATACCGGCCGTGGGTTCATCCAAAAGCAAGACTTCCGGGTCCAGGGCCAGGAGGATGGCGATTTCCAGCTTGCGCTTTTCTCCATGGGTCAGGCTGGCGGCGTCATCGGCCCAGCGGTCGCTCAGGAGAACCTGCTGTAAGCAAGCTGATAGGCCTGATCCTCCAGATCACCATAGGACCGGTAATAACGCCAAAACACCAGTCCAATATCCGCCTTGGACTGGAGGGCCACCCGGACATTTTCCAGGACGCTCAAGGTGGGAAAGATGTTGGTCAACTGAAAGGACCGCCCCAGATCCCAGCTTGGTCCGTTCGGCCGGACCGAGTGCGGTGATGTCCTCTCCCTTGAACAGGACCTTCCCGGCCGTGGGCCGGTACTGGCCGCTGATCAGATTGAACAAGGTGGTCTTCCCGGCCCCGTTGGGACCGATGAGTGACTTGAGGCAGAAGGGCTCTACCTTGAGGTTGACCTTATTGACGGCAACGTTGCCGCCGAAATTGGATGGTCAGGTCCCGGGTTTCGATGATCGGCGAAGGGTTCATTACCGGCTTTCCTCACTCAATTAATTTAACTATTGTTTCCTCCTTGAAGCATCGGAACTGGATCCCCCCACCCCCCTTTGATAAAGGGAGGCGAGGGGGGAATTTTCGGCCCTATCTCTTATTGCGGATCGGGATGTTCATATCCTTCCAGGTCAGCTCTCTTACCAACTCTGGGATGGCCCATTTGACGTTGGGGTCCACCTTGATCTTGAAAACATACATGGATTGCAGGGCCTGGTGATCCTCGGGTCTGAAGACCATTTCGCCCTTGGGGGTTTGGAAGTGCATCCCTTCCATGGCCTTGATCAGTTTTTCCGTATCGGTGGAGCCGGCCTTGTTCAGTCCGTCGACAACGGCCATGGCCGCCGAGAAACCGCCGCAGGTAAAGAAGTCCGGCGGGGCGTGGAAACGTTTTTCATGTTCTTTAACCAGCCAGTCATTGATCGGGATTCTTGGGGATATCATAGTAGTAGTAAATGGACCCCATCATACCGACCAGCGGTTTGTAAAGGGCCAGGGCATCCAGAATGTTGCCGCCGGTGGTGACCTTGATCCCATATTTCTCCAATCCCATTCCGACGATGGAGAAGGGATTGCCCTTACCGGCCCAGATGATGAAGATATATTTTTCGCCCTTCTGGTCTTTCATGGCCTGAATGATCCGCTGCACCGGGGCAGTGAAATCGGTGGTGTTGATCGGGGCATATTCTTCGTGGACAACCTTGGCCCCTTTGGCCTCGGCCGCCTCTTTGTAGGCCTTGACGCCGTCCCGGCCGAAGGCATAGTCCTGGGCCAGGGTGGCAATGACGACGCCGGGTTTGGCTACCGCCAGGGCGTTGGAGATGGCATCCTGAGAGGAGTTGCGGCCCGTGCGGAAGATATAGCGGTTCCAGTCCTCACCGGTGATGGAATCGGCCACGGCCGGTTCAACTATAAATATCTTTTTGAATTCCTTGGCCACGGGCAGCATGGCCAGGGCCACGGACGACAGAGACGCCGCCAACGGCCAGATCGACCTTGTCATCCTTAAAGGCCTCGGTCAGCATCTGTTTGCCCACATCGGGCTTGCCCTGGGTGTCCTTGACGATGACTTGATCGGCCGGTCCAGGACCTTCATGGTGCCCTTTGGTGGCATATTCCAAGCCCAATTTGAAACCGTTGACCGATTGTTTGGCATAGGCCTCCAAGGCACCGGTCAAATCCACGACCTGGAGCGATCTTGATCGGCTCGGCTGCCATAGCCTTCAGACTTCCAACACCCAAAACCAGAGAAACCGCAACCAAAAGTGCCAACATTTTTTTTAAACTCATGGGACTCCTCCTTTGAATTAAAATTGATTTGTTTGTGCGCTGCGTTTTTTAAAATTTCTATTAGGTGACAGCTCGTCATTCCCGCGCAGGCGGGAATCCAGGCGGCGTTGCAAGCATAAAAAACACTGGATTCCCGTCTGATTAGGCACGGGACATGTTCACGAATGACGCTAAACGTTTTTTGACTTTTTACTGCGCCGTCATAGTTGATCACCCAAACTTTTCCTTTAACACGGTCTTTAAAACCTTGCCGGCGGCATTGCGCGGTAGTTGGCTGATAAACACCACCTCCTTGGGAATTTTGTATTTGGCCAGCCGGCCCTTAAGGTGATTGATAATTTCCTCGGCCGATAGTTTCTCACCTTCTTTTATGACTACCACTGCTTTGCCGACTTCGCCCCATTTTTCATCTTTGACGCCGATCACGGCCGCCTCGGAAACCGGAGCCAATTCGTAGATGGCATTTTCCACCTCGGCCGGATACACATTTTCCCCGCCGGAGATGAACATGTCCTTCTTGCGTTCCACGATGTAAAGGTCTCCCTCCTCATCCATGCGGGCCAGGTCACCGGTGTGAAACCATCTCCCTGAAAAGGCCTCCTTGGTGGCCTCGGGCCTTTTCCAGTAGCCCTGCATCAGGTTAGGGCCTCTGATAACCAACTCTCCCACCTCACCTAAGGGTTGGTCTTTCAGATCGTCATCCACCACCCTGGCTTCGACGTGAAACAGGGCCCGGCCGATGGAGCCGGCCTTTTTGAGGGCCACCTCTTTTCTCAAGGTGGAAATGCTCGGGGCCGCTTCACTCATGCCGAAACCCTGCTGAAGCACGATGCCGGCCTGGTGATACTGTTGGACCAGGCTGACCGGCAAGGGCGCACCGCCGCTCATGACCAGGCGAAGGTTCTCAAAAATCCTGGGATTGAAATCCGGATGCTGAATCAAAAACAGGAAGACGGCCGGTACGCCAAAAAACAAGGTGACCTTTTCCTCCTTGAGCAATTGAAGGGTTTGGGCCGGATCAAAGGTGCGTTGGATAACGACCGTTCCCCCGGCATACAACACCGGCAGAGTAAAGAGTCCGATCCCGCCGATATGAAACATGGGCAGCACCAGCAGATCGCGGTCTTCGGGGGTGAAGTTGAGGTCCAAACCCAGGTTGACGGCATTCCAGAAACTGGCCCCCTGACTTAACACCGCCCCCTTGGGTTTGCCGGTGGTGCCGGCCGTGTACATGATGATATGGGGAGTATCCAGGCCCACCGGTCTATCCGGCTCAGGTTCCTCATCGATTTGCCCGGTTAAAACTGGCTCATAAGCCGCGGCCCCAAGGGCCTCTACCGCTCCAAGGACCAGCATCCGGTTGACGGGCGTCTGATCTTTGAGCCCCTTGACGGCCTCAGTAAATCCGGAATCAAAGATCAGGGTCTGGGTTTCGCTGTCGGTAAGGTTAAAGGCCAATTCCGTGGGGGAAAGCCTCCAATTCAAGGGCACCAGCATAAGGCCCAGCTTGGCCGCGGCAAAAATCACCTCCACATATTCAACGCTGTTATAGGCCAGCAGGGCCAAGCGATCGCCGTACTTAAGTCCCATATTCTGAAGGTGATGGGAAAGTCGATTGACCCGCCGGTTGAGTTGCCGATAGCTGAGACGGCGGCCGCCATCCACCAGGGCTTCTTTATCTCCCATGAAAAATTCTCTTTTAGTCAGCCAGAAACCGATACCCTGAGGTTCCATCCCAATCCTTCATTTTTTCCTAAAAATCCGGTTTATCCGCCTAAAAAATTTTTTTCATCAGCCCGGCCATATTGCGGGCGAAGTTGCTGACAGTCTGAAGACCTTCGGCATCTTTTTCCGCATCCCGGGCCCCGCCCGCGCCGGCCATTCCGACGTTCCAATAGGTGGACCCGGGGACGATGAGGCCGTTTAAAAAAAACCAGAGCAGGAGCTGGGAAAAGGCCAGGTTATGTCCGGCCCTTCGGGCCACGGTGATGGGTCCGCCGACTTTCCCGGTGAAAAATCGATCGCTCCAATAGGAAACGAAGGTGGCCCGGGCCAGGAGGGCCATCATCTGAGGGACAACCGAGCTGAGATAGACCGGCGAACCGAGAATAAGGCCATCGGCCTCACGCATCTTGGCTAAGATTTCATCGAAATCGTCCCCCTTGATGCTGCAGACCCCCTTTTTTTTCTTAGCACAGTCGTAGCACCCGGTACAAGGGTTGATTCTTTTCCCCCGCAGGGAAATCAACTCGGTGGTTAGACCTTCTACCTCAAGCACTTTTAAGGCGGCCTTTACATATTGCAGCGTATTACTTCTGGACCGTAAGCTTCCGGCAATACCAAGGACCTTCATCACCATCACCTTCTTTCTTTACCGGTTTTTTTGCAGGCCCAATCCGGCAATTCGGCCGTGGTTTGCAAATGGCCGGTCTTGAGTTGTTGACACATGAGGTCGACGAAATAATCCTGGGTGAAGCACTTTTGGAACTCTTCGGTCTCTATCCGCAGGCCCTCGGCCAGGGAATGGTCCTGGGAGGCCCGCACGGCCCTTTTGGCCTGGATCAAGGCATATCGAGGATTTTTTAGGATGGGCTTCAAAAGCTCTGCGGATTCGGCCAAGAGTTTATCATCAGGGACTACCCGATGGATCAACCCTTGCTTTAAAGCCTCTTCAGCCTTGTACAGACGTCCGCTGAGGATCATCTCCATGGCTTTACCCACGCCTACCAGCCTTGGGAGACGTTGGGTGCCCCCGCCTCCGGGGATAAGGCCCACCTTCACTTCAGGCAGTCCCAGACGGGCCGTTTCACCGGCGATACGAAAATCGCAGGCCAGGGCAAACTCATAACCGCCCCCAAAACAAAGGCCGTTGATGGCCGCCACCAGGATGAGGGGACTTTCTTCCATCCGATTAAAGAGCCTCTGAATACGGGCGGAAAAGGCCGAGGCCCCATCCGGGTCCAGCAGCATCATCTCAACGCCATCAGCCCCGCCGATAAAATGAGTATCCCCGGCGCCACTAAAGACCACGGCTCGGGCCGTGGTCTTCTCTATCTCGGTCAGGGCCTGCTTCAGTTCTTTGATAAGAGGTGTGTTGATGGAGTTTCGATCTTGAACTCGATTGATGGTAATCCAGCAGATTTCTCCCTGGTAATCTACCAAAATCAGAGAATATTTCTTAGGCATGATTAAATCACCCAACCGCCGTTAGGGCTGAAGATCTGACCGGTAAAAAAATCAGCTTCGGGAGAGGCCAGAAAGGCCACCAATCCGGCGATCTCGCCCGATTCGCCCAATCGTTTTAAAGGGGTTTTTTTAAGCACATAATCGACAAAACCATCAGGAAGGCCCGTTAACATAGGGGTTTCGATGTATCCGGGGGCGATGACGTTGACCCGGATGTTGTATTTGGCCACCTCCTGGGCCAAGGTTCGGCCCAGCATATTTACTCCGCCTTTGGAGGTGCTGTAATGAAGGGAGCCGGGTGTGGGCGTCAATGAGGCTACGGAGCTGAAGAGGATGATGCGGCCGGTTTGATGATCCTTCATCCAGCGCACGGCTTCCCGGCAGCAATAAAACATGCCGTCCAGATTGACGGCCATCATCCGGCGCCATTCCTCATCGGACATGTCCTCGATAAATACGGTGCGCCCGAGAATAGCCGCGGTATGGACCATCAGATCCAAACGCTCGGTCTTTTCCTTCAAGGATTTAAAAATGGGGCCGACCGATTCGCTCCGGGAGACATCCACTTGATAGGCCCCGGCCAGGCCGCCTTTGTTCCTGATGACCTGTGCTGTTTCCTCTGCGGCCGAAAGATTAAAGTCGGCCACAAAAATCCGGATACCCAGGGAGCCCAAGGCTTCGGCCGCGGCCTGCCCCATGCCCGAGCCGCCGCCGATCACCAACGCCGTTTCCAATTTTTTAGTCTTCAACAGGCTGCCCGCCTCATAAAAAGAAATGGCATCATCGAAAGTGAATCAGGAATATCACTTAATACGAAAATAGGATTCGAGGTTACCCTCGGCCACCCCTATTTTAATGTCTCGGCTTCCTCAGGAAGCCTCCTCGAAAGCTCGACAAGGTCGAGCGGCCCGACCGTACCGTGGTGTCATGCCCCTGGCGGAGCATGACGGTTTAGATCAGGAAAACTTTTCGCGTTTATAGAAAGCTGAAAGGTGAACCATCTGTCAGAAACTTTCCAATATCTTTCTTTGGCTGTCAAGGAAAAAATGGAAAGGATAAATTTTTTCCTATGTGGTACTAATACCGTCCATGACTAATTGAATGGCTTCGATCAGCAGCGGTTTGGGAAATTCAGTCTGGGGAAAGGACTTCCAAACCAACCACTTCAGGCCGATCATGTGATTGAAACCCATAAGCGATCGGGCGATGAAGACCGCCGGGAGATTTCGGATTTCCCCCTTCTTCACCCCCTTCTTCAATCCGGAGATGTATCCTTCGGCCAATTTCTTATAGTACCACATGCCCATCTCCTGGCCGACGGTTTCGCTTTCGGCGATCACCCGGTAGATCGGACTGTGAAGACGCAGGAACCGGAAAAAGGTTATGATCCCCTCCCGCTCCATGTCTCTTCGGTCTTCAAGGCCTTCCGTGGCCAGTTTTAGCGTCCGGCGCAATTCCCGGCTCAGGTACCGGACAAAGCCTTCGAGAAGGTCCCGCTTGCTTTTAAAATGGATGTAAAAAGTTCCCTGGGCCACACCGGCCATGCGGGTGATCTCGGAAATGTTGGTCCGGTTGAAACCGTATTGTCCGAACACCTTTTCGGCGGCCTGAAAAATAGCCCGTTTGGTCAAATGGCTTTGGGCGTCCTCGTGAGGTTCGAGCAAGGCGGCCAACTTTTCCGGGGAAGAAGAAGCCGAAAGATCCGACGGACTGGCCCAGGGCTTGGGGCCGCTGATGCCCTTGCGGATCAGGTCCAGGGTCAGTTGAACCTTTTGAGAGGCGGTGTAAACCTTGCTCTCCGGCCCCCAGTCAAGGGAGTTAAAATAGACGATTCCCAACAGGCCAAAGGTGATCAAGTTGGGATCGACGGGACGGATGAAACCCCGGCTCGCCTCCTGGCGGAAGAACCTTCGATAAAAGCGGGCGATGGAATCATAGTAACCGATGGTCACCGGATCGATGAGCTCGAATTCGCCGAGGATACGGTGAAAATAGAAGTTTTTTGAAATATGGTCGAAGAGGAGCTGGACGACCTGGGCCAGGCGTTCTTCCGCGTCCTTATCTTTCAGAGGCAGGGAGTTGGCCCGGTCCCAAAATCGGGCAATGATCAGGTCGCTCAGTTCCTGGAAGATCTGATCTTTGTTCTTGAAATACTGATAAAAGGTTCCCATGGAGACCCCGGAGCGACGGGTAATCTCAGAGACCGAGGCGCTGTAATACCCCGTGTCTTTGAAGACCTCCTGGGCGGTATCCAAGATGGCCTTCCGTGTGGCTATCCCCTTGGAGGTATGGGAGCGTCCGGTTTTTGTCTTTTCAATCGGGCTGGGCATAGGTGATTTCTTATTCCTGAATCACCTGTCATATTATCTCAATCGAAAGCGATCCGCAACAAGAATATTATCCTTGCCCTATCACTTTTCAGGGTTTAAATTTAACCGTTCCCCTCAACACGTCGAGGGTCTATTGGCGGGAAGGCCTTCAGGTGAAAGCCAAGGATATGAGAGGTGAGGGAGAAGATAGAGGTCCCGGTGGGACTTGAGGAGCCCCCGCCCACCGGGGGCGGACTTAGGATCAATAAAGGCCGGTAACGATCTTTAATTTTTCATCCAACTCTTCAATAAGGTCCTCTGGTAAGGACCCTATCTTGGTTCTCTGGAGTCTTTTTTTATCAATACAGCGCAACTGAAAAACCTTTATTTTGGAATCATGGGGGAAATTGGCCGTTCCTTTGGGAAGAAGAATTTCGTGATAAAAAATTTTTTTCCCCTCCATCTTGGTGACAGGAGCAACAATGACCAAAGGCCCACTACGGTTGGCCGCATCCGGTGAAACAATCACACAGGGACGGACCTTTTTTATTTCCGCACCGACGGTCGGATCCAAATTAACCCAGTAAATTTCCCCTCTCTTCGGATAGCTCACCTCCAGTCCTCCAAGGTCATGGGTTCCCATTCTTCATTCACGGATAAATCTTCCTTTGCGGCTTCGGCACAAGCCTGGGCCAGATCATGGTCAATCCGCTTCCTTTTTAATTCTTTGAGATAGTGTTGACAGGCTTGAACAAGAAATTCTTTTCTCGTTGAAAAGGGATTGTCCTGATCGATTTCATAAAGGAGCTGTTTTTCAAAAAAAACCGTTGTCTTGACCACCGGCCGATCATAACTTTTCACCGGGTTACCTCCTAACTGAACATATATTTTTACTTCTAAATATACTCTTTTGAGTGAGTATGTCAAGATACTTTATTTTTAAGGTATCCAAGGGTAAGGAGCCAAAAAGATGCTCAAAGTGACACCGAAGATTGAAGCATGAGGGAGAAGGTTCGTAGTTGGGGAGTTGGGAGAAAAGGAGATATTAAGGGTCTCATAATTAAACCGACACGCAACCGTACTCAATATGGCTTTAATATCTGGACCCCGGCTTTCGCCGGGGCGACGGAACTGAGGGAACTCTTCTCGTCATTCCGGGCTTGACCCAAGGAAAATCGGTTAAGAAAACCGTTTTCAAATGCGTTGCGAGGAAAAGGGGGCGACCTTGTCCTCTTTATCCACAGCTTGCTTTCGCGATATAGCCTTGCCCCTGAGTCGTCTTCAAAATCCATGGTGCGGTCAATGGCGCCGCCCTCGGCGATCTCGATAAACCGGTTGGCCACGGTGGCAACGAACTCCTGATCATGCGAGGCAAACAGGATCACCTCACTGAAGGCAATCAAGGCATCATTGAGGGCGATGATCGATTCCAGATCCAGGTGGTTGGTCGGCTCATCAAGAATCAGGACATTGGCTCCGGTCAGCATCATGCGCGACAACATACAGCGGACCCGCTCGCCGCCGGAGAGGACGACTGTTTTTTTCATGGCCTCTTCACCGGAGAAAAGCATTCGGCCTAAGAAGCCGCGCGCAAAGGTTTCACCCTCCGTGGGCGGTGTATACTGGCCCAGCCATTCAATCAAGGTCATCTCTTGAGCAAAAAATTCGCTATTCTCCTGGGGGAAATAGGCGCTGGTAATGGTCACCCCCCAGCGGTAACTGCCGCTGTCTTGTTCCAACTCGCCTGCCAGAATCCGGAAAAGGGTCGTTCGGGCAAGATAGGTATCGCCGGTAAAAGCGATTTTATCCCCTTTGCGCACCACCAGGTCAAAATTATCCAAAACCTTGACCCCGTCAATCTCTTTGGTCAGCCCCTCAATGCTCAGGATGATGTCGCCGCAAGCTCTCTCCGGTTTGAAGACCACATAGGGATATTTTCTTGATGAGACCGGTAAATCTTCCAGAGTGAGTTTTTCGAGCAGCTTCTTGCGCGACGTGGCCTGCTTGGACTTGGAGGCATTGGCGCTGAAGCGCTGAATAAAAGCTTTAAGTTCATCAGCCTTTTCCGATGCTTTGCGGTTCTCATTCTGCTTCTGCTTTAAGTTCAACTGGCTGGCACGGTACCAGAAATCATAATTGCCGACATAAATCTGAATCCGCCCGAAATCGATATCCGCGGTATGCGTACAGACCTGATTCAGAAAGTGCCGGTCATGGGAAACCACGATAACCGTATTGGCAAACCGTGAAAGGAACTCTTCCAGCCATTGGATGGATTTCAGATCGAGGTTATTGGTCGGTTCGTCCAGGAGAAGCACATCCGGATTGCCAAACAGCGCCTGGGCCAAAAGGACACGGACCTTGTCACCCGCCTCCAGCTCCTTCATCTTCTTCGTCTGCTGATCATCAGAGATACCGACTCCGCTCAGCAGCACGGCTGCTTCGGCTTCGGCTTCATACCCGTTCATTTCCGCAAACTCACTCTCAATTTCAGCACAACGAACACCTTCCGTTTGGGTTAATTCACCCTTGGAGTAAATCGCCTCCCGCTCCATCATGAGGTCATACAACTGTTTGTGCCCCATAATGACCGTGTTGAAAACCGTTTCCTCATCGAAGGCAAAGTGATCCTGACGGAGAAGGGCTATTCGTTCCCGCGGGCCGCATAGAATTCCCCCGTGGTCGGCCTCCAACTCACCGGCCAGAATCTTGAGAAATGTGGACTTCCCCGACCCGTTGGCGCCGATCAGCCCATAGCAATTACCGGGGGTGAACTTAATGTTAACATTTTTAAAAAGTACTCTTTTCCCGTAGGAAAGAGTGATATTTGATGTTGCAATCATGCTGGTTTGATTCTCCTTTTATAATACTCAGGCAGATAGACTGAAGACCGAAGGTTGAAGGTAAGACAAACGGAGGCCTAGCATCTGCCACTTATTGCTCGAACAACATTAGAAATTTTTACCATCTAAAGCCCCTTCCAGTCCCTTAATCCTTTGCTCCAAAGTAATTCATTTTCTTACTTTTTTTATTCACCGGCCGTCCCGGGTGACCTGATTTGCCCCGGCGATATTCTACCGCTACACCCCCATCTTGTTTTGTCGAGCCCTGTCTGACACCAGCGGAACGCCCTTTGATAGGCCCGGTCTCTTTGTAGCCTCCAGGCCGGCTTTTTTCTCTGTCATTTTTAGCACGGAAAGAGGGTTCGAGGATTCCCGGATCGAAGCAACCCGGCAAAGCGCTGGGCGGCTTTCCGGCAGGGCCACTTTTATTTATGGAAATTGGCTTCCCTCGGCCATAAGAAGCCTGGCTTTCGAGATGGTTCCGGGTCGAGAGTTCTTGCCTTTTTATTCCCAAGCCCTTCACTTGAATCCTTGAATCTTTGAACCGTTGAATCCTTCCATTCATTTTCATGTTTCGTTGAACCCTGCGAGGGGTTGCGGGATTAGCACCGTTTTCACTCTTAGGTGATGGTCCCCGCCGGTTGTTCTTCGGCTGGTTATACGGCCGGGTGAGTTGATAGGCCGGTTCCAATCCGGGAATGATGTGCCTGGTCAAATTCTGCCTCAAATACCGTTCAATGCGATTGATATAGAGGAGATCACTAGGGGAGGCAAAAGAAATGGCAATGCCTGACTCTCCGGCCCTCCCGGTTCTCCCGATCCTGTGGACATAATCTTCGGCAAAACGAGGCAGATCAAAATTGATGATATGACTGATTCCCCTGACGTCAAGACCGCGGGCAGCCACATCGGTAGCCACCAGGAGTCTGATCTTACCACGCCGCATATTCATCATGGTCCGGTTCCGGGCATACTGCGTCATGTCCCCGTGAAGGGCGGCAGCCAAATATCCCTTGGCATTGAGATCGCGGGCCAGGCTATCGGCATCGCATTTGGTTGCCGAAAAGATGATCGCTTTGGTTAGGGCCTTGTCATCACAAAAATGGTGCAATAAGCGGGTCTTGTGTTGCAGATCATCGGCCATGAGTAAGCGTTGTTCAATAGTATCATGAGTGACCTGACCGGGGGCAATCTGAATCCGTTCAGGGTTTTTTATAAACCGTTGGGCCATTTTAGTCATGGTCTCACCGACCGTGGCGGCAAACAAAAGGGTCTGGCAATCTGCCGGGACGGCGGCCGAGATCCGCTCCACGTCCTCGATAAAGCCCATATCGAGCATACGGTCGGCTTCATCCAGGACAAACAGCTCGAGATGGGACAGGTCGATTCGGCCTCGATTCATATAGATCGAGGAGCCTTCCGGGTGTGGCGATGATCATGTCTGGAGATTTGGACAAGGATCTCATTTGCTCGCTAAAGGGCATGCCGCCGAAAATGGCTAAGCTGCTCACAGACAAATATTTCCCATAGCTGCGGGTGGCCTGGGTCACCTGATCGGCCAGTTCTCTGGTAGGAGTAACTACCAGGACACGCGGGCCGGCTTTCCGAACCGGGGGTTTGGTAGACAAGCCTTGGAGGGCGGGCAAAACGAAAGCCGCGGTCTTGCCGGTACCGGTCTGAGCCGAAACGATCAGGTTGCGTCCGGATAGGGCCTTGGGAATGGCTTGGGCCTGGACCGTAGTGGGAGAGCTATGGCCGCATTGAGCCAGGGCCTTAAGAATGGGGGGAATCAATTGTAATTCTTCAAAATTCATAGAGTATTTCCTTCTATCGATCATTTCTGGACCTGAACCAGGACCTTTCCGCCGGAATCGGAAGACCACCTCTACCCGGGACAAAGCAACATCTCTGAATCTTGCCGGGGGAGCTTCAAAAACAGATAGTCTGAACCAGAAACTTTGGTTGGGGGTTAAGGTAAAATCACAACATGAATAACCCAGCGCCGCGGAAGTACTAATAGATACAGCACAACTTTAGTCGACTGGCCTGAAACATGGTCGCCAAGCCAACGTGCTGCTACAGGTAAAAAAGGACTGAAGGCAAAGGGTCAGTAAGCGACAAAGCTTGATGGTAGGTGCAGGGAAATTGATGAAAATCCGCAAATATCCAGCCAAGATTTAAAATAATTACTAAGAATTATACACCAGGAGAATAAAATAGCAAGAATTTTTAAGGAATTTTATGTTGAAGTTTTCGAATAATTCCCATGGGCTTCTTCATCCGTTTCTTTCCATGGGCATCGTCATTTTCGTCAGGCGCAGACCGGGCAATCGGGGTTGCGTTCAATCTGAACCTCTGAAAAACGCATGTCCAGCCCGTTGTAGACCAGAAGCCGGCCGGTCAAGAGTTTTCCAAAACCGACCAGATATTTAATGGCCTCGTTGGCTTCGATCAGACCGATGATCCCCGGCGTGGTCCCCAAAACCGGAAATTTCTGAGGGGGCGGGGCTTGGGGAAAAAGACATTTTAAGCACGGGGTCTGTCCCGGTTGAATGACGGTGGCCATCCCCATGAGGCCTAAAATCCCTCCGTAGATAAAGGGGATTCTCCCGCGGAAAATTTGTTCATTGATCAAATAGCGGGTTGGAAAATTATCCAGTCCGTCTACCACCAAGTCGCATTCGGCCGTCAATCCGGGAAGGGTCTCCTCGTTGATCTCCTCGGCCCGAATTTCCACCTCGATACCGGGATTAAGCTTGGTTAATTTTTCCTGGGCGGATTCCACCTTGAGCCGGCCTATGTCCCCATTCCAATGGAGGATCTGTCGGTTCAAATTGCTCAGTTCTACCTGATCTTTGTCCACAATCCGCAAAGACCCTATGCCGGCGGCGGCCAGATAAAAGGCGGCGGCCGAACCCAACCCGCCTGCCCCGGCAATTAGGATCCGGCTTTTTTTTAATTTTTCCTGGCCGGCCGTTCCAAAATCCTTAATCAGGATTTGCCGGTCATAGCGCAGGGCATCGTTGTTGTCTAGCATAGGACCTCCTGGTTTCACCTTTTCCCTTATGTATCATAAGGTTAATTTTTTGGAAATGAAAGGGAGAAACAATT
>CAVYLJ010000056.1:0-187192 GCA_963769305.1 uncultured delta proteobacterium
CATGGCCAATACTCTGGTTAGAATGGTGACCATTACCAATGACCCTCTTGCAATCCTATTTATGTTTTTGATCATTTACAAACTTATAAGACTCCTTAAAAAAAAGAAATAGAGAAAAAAGATGCCTTTTTTTTGGGCATTCTGATTGGCTTGTCTCTCGCTTTCCAAATTGACGGTTCTCTTTATTTTGCCGGTCGTAGGACTATTTTATGTTTTTTGGAAGAAGAATTTTCGAATAAACGTTGTTATAACCGCTGCAACGGTTCTTTTAATCCTCGCCCCTGGTTTGCCTTTAATTATAAAAATTATCATAGCTTCACCGCCAATACCATCGCCAAAGAAATGCAGAGTGGAATAATAAATCCCACGCATCAAAATTTTGGTCTTGATTATATTTTTTTCAATTACTAATTATTACTATCCACATTTTGGACTGCCGAAGAAACACCCGTTATATTCCTACAAAAGTATTTCTATGAGATGTATATTGACGCTTTAGACATATTCTTTTTGCTCGCAACCGTCATTTCTCTTTTTTTGGTTGCAAAAAATAGCCCAATAAAAGAAAATTCAAACATAAAAAATCTCTATCTTTTATCTCTTTCTATTTATATTTTCAACATCTTACAGTTATTAGCCATAACTATACTCGAAGATTGGCCAATTATTAAAGGCAGGTACATTTATCCCAGTCTTCCGGCAATAACAATTGTTTTTTTTCTTTTCTTGTATTTTTCGGTCAACAAATATTTCTTTTCTCTTTTTTCATCTATCCTGGGTGCTCAGTGTCATCTTTCTTTGTGGTCTTTATCTTTTCGCCCTGACTAAAGTGGGTTGAAAATGACCCTATTTTACGAACCGAAGAGGTATTAAAATACCTCATTATTAAAGCAAATAGATAATTGAAACCTTCATGCCTATCTTGAGCGATTACGCTGCCAAAAAAAAAGCGAGTAATACTTTATCGAACGTATCCCCAAAAGTCATCGCATCCTTGAAGTCGGATGCGGTAATGGCTGGGTCGGAAAATACTGTCAAGAAAACGGGTGGCAACATTACATCGGACTTGATATCGTCCCCCCGGCGGATATAGTCGGCGATATCCGGGATTGGAGAAAACTCGGGATGACCCCGGACTCCTTTGATTGCATCATCGCCTTCGAGGTGATGGAACACGTAGATTGCTTCAAGGAATGTCGCGATATCCTGAAACCCGGAGGCGTTCTCATGGCGACGTCCCCCCTTCCCCAAACTGGATTGGGCCCTGCACCTCTTAGAATTTATTGGTCTTAACCAAAAACGCACAAGCCCCCATGACCATTTGATCGATTTCCGTAATGTTACCTGTTTCGGAAAAAAAGACATTCATATCGTCGGGTTCATGTCGCAATGGGGAATCTTTATCAAATAACAACGCGAACCGTCAGCGTCATCTGTTTGCCTACCATGGGAGGGAATGCTTCACTGGGCCGTCCCCTGCGGCACGGGCCAGATCGGGATGCCCATTGAGCTTATCGTGGGGGACGATGGTTCGTTAAACTTGAAGGAATATTTAAGAATTTCAGATCCATAAAAAATACAATCCCTAAACCGTTAATTAAAATGCTTCCCGAAAGTTCAGTTCATGAAGAATAAGACTGCAATCATTATAGGTGCAGGGCCAGCAGGCCTAACCGCCGCTTATGAGATTTTGAAAAAGACGGGCATTAAGCCGATCATCTTTGAAATGAACGAAGAGGTTGGTGGCATTTCAAAGACCATCGACTATAAGGGTAACCGAATTGACATTGGTGGTCATAGATTTTTCTCAAAATCTGAATCGGTTATGCAATGGTGGCAGAATATTTTGCCACCCCAGGGTGCTCTGGCAAGAGATGACCTTATCCTGAATAGGCGACTAAATCTCTCCAGTGAATCCAATGCCGCTGACCCTGAGAAAACCGACAAGGTCATGTTAATCAGGGGAAGGGTCTCGAGAATTTTCTTCCTCAGATCTTTTTTTGATTACCCGATCTCCCTTAGTTTTGAAACTTTTAAGAATCTCGGCCTCATTCGCACAATTAGGGCAGGCTTAAGTTACATACGAACAGTGCTTTCCCCCATTAAACACGAGATATCTCTCGAGGATTTTTTCATCAATCGGTTTGGCCGCGAACTTTATATGACCTTTTTCAAGGACTATACGGAAAAGGTCTGGGGGGTATCCTGTAGGGAGATCAAGGCAGATTGGGGCGCTCAGAGGGTAAAGGGCCTGTCTATTAGCAAAGCTATACTCCACGCCCTAAAGAGTATTTTTATGAAGGAAACCTCCATCGATCAAAAAAACACCGAGACCTCTCTGATAGAGCAATTTATGTATCCCAAACTGGGACCTGGCCAACTATGGGAGGAGGTTGCTGCCCAGATTAGAGCCAAGGGGGGAGAGATCTATCTCAACCGAAAGGTGGTTGGCCTAAATCTCACTGACACAAAAGTTCAAGGCATTCGGGTACTGGACGGATATACCAACGAGGTTTCTACCATGCAGGCGGATTACTTCTTCTCGACTATGCCAGTAAAAGACCTTATCGAAAGCATGGACCCGCCTCCACCCGATGAAGTAAGAGAGATCGCCGCGGGACTCATCTACAGAGACTTCATCACGGTAGGTTTACTTCTTAAGAAAATGAAGATCAGAAATGAAACAAACAGGAAGACTATAAATAATATTGTGCCTGATAACTGGATATACATTCAGGAGCCGGATGTCTTGCTCGGAAGGCTTCAGATATTTAACAACTGGAGTCCATACATGGTGAAGGATCCAGGTACGGTATGGATCGGATTGGAATATTTCTGTAATGAAGGAGATCAGCTTTGGGACAAGCCTGACAAGGAGTTCGCTGAGTTTGCCATAGGTGAGCTTTTGAAGATCGGTTTCATTGAGGAAGACGATGTCCTTGATCATGTGGTGATCAGGATGCCCAAAACCTATCCAGCTTATTTTGGTACTTATAACAAATTTTCTGTGATCAGGGACTACGTAGATAAGCTGGAGAACCTTTTTTCTGATTGGGAGAAACGGGATGCACCGATATAACAATCAGGACCATTCGATGCTAACGGCCATGAATGCGGTTGAAAATATAATCAAGGGAATTAACACTAAACAAAATATATGGAATGTAAATACGGAAACTGATTATCATGAAGAGAAATCAACATAAAGTTTAAATTGCAAAGTAATATACAGGAAAATACATAAAAGGATAATTTCGATAAAAAGGGAGGTTAAAATACGAGAACGGGAAATCTTGCATCTTATTGGGCCTCACTCATAAGTTTCGAATATAAAGCCACAGAAAGGCTTAGTTTGTAAGGGACCCAATCCAAAAGCGGTGTATTTCCTCCATTCAAAAAGCCGTATGGGGCCGTCGACCTCACGGACAAATACCCGTAACCAAAAACGTCCCCAATCCGTATCTTGAATGGTAGGAAATTCAAAGCTGGTGGGCTCGTATTCTTTGATTTGATCGGCCGGGATGGCAACCTGAGTGACAATGGTATTAGAAGGAGACACAATTTCAATGCCAAAAGATCCTGTGCTTAAGGGTAAGTCCAAAATAGGAGCTAATAAAATTCCTTTAAGGTTAGGGCGGTTAAGATCAAAAGGGTATTGAAAAAAGAGGACTCGTTGCAGATTGGTACTGGGCTGGAGCCGGTAGCCTTTTAAATTTTTCGAGAAAATGAAGCTATCGTCCTTTAGTTGTTGAAAGGCCGGAGAGATATCCTCCCTGAGGTCACTTTTATCAAAAAAACGGTTTATCATTCGAATTATTTTTCTGTGCCTGAATAAGTCCAATTCGTGAGATATTAAAATGGTCTTATTGTTGACTATCTGTAATGTGCTCTGCACCTGCCTTAGAGCCATTTCCCGTTGGGACAATCTGTCCTGGACCTGCTCCAATTCCGAATCCCGTTGGGACAATCTGTCCTGGACCTGCTCCAATTCCGAATCCCGTTGGGACAATCTGTCCTGGACCTGCTCCAATTCGACTAATTTTTTTTGCAGTCTTTCTGTTGTTTGATCTTTCTCAATGATTTGTTGTTGAAAAAAATTAATTTCTTGTTTTATTTTTATTTCAGAAGTTAAACGAGAACCCAGATGAGAGAAAAATCTTCTCCATCCTGGTATCTGATGCTCCAGTATCGATTTGAACCCTTCCAGAACGGGATTATCACCAACACATAAAACACCTAAACCATATCCATGGAAAAATTCAAAGGAATGATATTTCTGAATTAATTCTAACCACAGCCTCCAGATTCCAAATTCACGTTCTCGGACATTGGTATCATGAAATAAAACGATCCCACGATTACTTAATTTGGGGAGCCATGTTTCAAAATCATGTTTAGCCGCCTCATAAGTGTGGTAACCATCAATGTGTAGAAGATCGATAGAACCGTCCGAAAAATATTCGACGGCCGCATCAAATGTACTTTGCACCAAACTGGAAAATCCTCCATACCGGGGGTCGTGATATGCCCGTAGCTCTGCCAATACTTCCGGACCATATCGACCAGCATGATCATCTCCCGTCCAAGTATCTATGGCAAAACAGCGGGTACTTAATCCAAGTGTACGGACTGCCTGACAAAAACAACAATAGGAAAACCCGGTATGGGTCCCTAATTCGACCAAAAGATCAGGGTTAAGTATATCTACTAAAAACATTCCAAAGGGTCCATGTTCGGCCCAGGCAGTGGAGGTATGTAAACGATCAGGTGTTTCAAAACAAATTGGATGATTTAAGGGATTAATTTCATTTAAGCTATTCATTTTTTGATTAAAGGGGTACTCTTTCATTTTCGATTATTTTTCTTTTATAAAAATTTCTTTTGAAAGCATAATTTATGGTCGATCCCTATAAGAGTCGAGAGGATGAGCTATACGGAGAAAATTTACAAGCCTATCAATCATCAACATGAAAAGGGCGACAGTGGAGTACTTTTTTTGACCTTTTTAATTTCAAATTTCGAAACCAATGATTCCTTATCGATTGATCAGGGGTCCTTTCGAAAAAACTGATGAAAGTCCCGGGTGGTGTTTCGGTAACAGCAAATTCCAATTTGAAAGAAACTGATGCTGAGTTGGTGATGGGAGCAAAGCAAAATTTTAACCAATTGTTTTCACTAACTTGAGAAAGGTCTATCGTAGCTTGACGCAGCAGAGAACCTGACGTTGTACTAATCAAGAGAGTCAGCTTTCCCTTATTGAGTCGTTGTTGGGATTCTATGAATACATCGAGTCTATTCCAGTTGGGTTCTTGAACCCATATCTGAAAGTTCAAGCGGTCCCTTGATGATAAACGGATTAAAGACAAAGATGAAAAAGGATCTGATAGTTCATTCCGGCGGGGCTTCAAAAAACGATCTGATGCTGATGTCTGGACGAGTGAATTTTTATCTAATTTAAATTTCATTATTCGCCAAATGAGCTGATGCCAGGAGGCAATCGTCTTATTCTGCAAATGCACATTTTCTAATAATAGTTTGGCCCCTCGTTCGATGAAATTTCTTTTATCCGGATCCTCAATTAAAGAAACAATGGCCTTAATCCAAGCAGAGGAGGTGTTCTCAACCAAGAGACCGTGGAGGCCGTTGACCATTGTTCTCCGGTAGGCAGGTACATCGGAAGCAATGATGGATGCACCGCACCAGGCATAATCCCTAAATTTGGTAGCTTGTTTGGCACTATTAAATTCCGTGTCAGATAATGGAGCCAAAGCAATGTCCCAACATCGACTTTTAAGTAGATTTAACGCCTCGTCATAATTCCAGACGATATCAATAAAGGAATCGAGAAAGGCCATCACCTCTGGAGTCGGTTTTAATCCAATCATCTCAATGAGGATTTTATCCTGGTAGCGATTTCGTATATCTTTTAAGGCCTCAATAATAAAAGGCTCCTCAATGGCTCGATTAGATCCAAAAAATCCGATGCGTATTTTATAGGACGGTGAATTGTCAAGGGTACGGATATTATCATCAGAATCAGGAGGTTTTAATCCGTAGATCGCTTCCATGACGTGTTTATTGAAGTTCCGGCTATAGTCGGCTAAAGGTCGCGTGGAAGCCATGATAAGGCTACATTTTCGAAGAAATTTTTCCATTGTCCTTCTGGTTTCAGGTTGGGCATATACCTGTCCCAGCGGAGTATCTTCTGGAAGGAGAAAAAAATTGTCATCCCAGGAACAGATTAAAGGAATTTGTCCTTGTCTTGCCCACTTCAAGTAAGGAATGTTTGCCTTTTCAAATTCCCGAACCAGATAGATGGAATCCGTCATTTCGAGATCTTGTTTTTCTGTTTGCTCTGCATTTTTCCAGGTAAATTCAAGCAATCCGGAACGCTGTAATTCCCTGCAGGGTTGCAAGGCATCAATATGAGTTGAGGAAACCGTTTCATAGCCGATAATCAAAAGCTTAGGCTTTTTTACTAAATTACGAATCTTTTCAATGGCCAAAAGGGAGACCTCACTTAAGACTTGGAGTTGAGCCCCTTTCAAAGAATAATTGCAGGATACGTCCTGCAAGGCCTCCATGCGAATTTTCTGCCGCAAAATCGGATTAGACAACATAACTTCAAGGGCCTCTTGAATCCCGTCTTCGGTATGAGACGCAAGATAGCCATTGAGGCCATGCTTCACACAAGAAGAATAAACAGGCATATCCGAATAAATAGCTGGGATTCCAAAAGAGGCATACTCCCGGTATTTGTTGTTGGTTTTGCAGCGATTAAAGGGCGTATCTTCCAATAAGGCCAACCCGATGCTCCATTTCGCTTGCCTCATGTAGGCGTAGAAGTCATTAAGATTTTTAAAAAAAGGAGTCAAGGTTACCTGAGGATGCCCTCGGAATTCTTCCGGGATGCAGTCAATAAACTCGAGTCTTAAATCATCTCCCTTTAGGCGAAGAAGATTGAGAAGCGGTTTGACAGCTACCCGCAGGTCTTTCCCATGAAGAAAACGGCCGGCATATCCAATGGTCATGGGTTCTTTGTCATTGGGAAAAGGCTCTGTGGTGTCAGCCGATACCTCCAGCGGGCTGGGGGATTTGCCTAAAATAATTCGAGGGTTTAGGTGTTGGTACCGTCTTATCATTTCTTCGTTAAAAAGCCAGACTAAATCGGCTTCCTTGAATAAAGACTCATAAGCTTCGACATTCTCAGGGTCATGGAATATCTTTCCTAATTTTGAATTTTTATCCAATAGGAGAAAATCATCATCGGTAGAGAAGATAGTGGCCTTTCCCAACTTTTTGGCCAATCGTAAGAGCGAGAGTGTCCAGGGAAAGCAGGAACGAAAAATGAATAAGACATCGGCCCCTTCTACAGCCTTAGAACGTTCTTTATCCGAGGTAAGGTTTTCATATAAACATTGAAAGCTTATCGCCCCTTGATCTTTAAGTCCTTCGAATATCATTCCCAGAATTGCCGTACTGGCAATCGGCCCAGCGGCAATCATGAGGACTCGGAGGATGGGTAAAGGGGGTATATTGTTAATTTGATTAGAATTAAGATTGGTTGGCATGATCATATTTGTACGATAGGATAAAACCCTCTAAAGGATGGCACCCTTCTTATTTGAGTATTCAGTTAATTCCTGTATGATCTCATATTGTTTTATTTAGCAGGATTCTTTTTTTAACAAATTCAGCTTTATCTCTAATCTCTTTTAGGGTTAATTTCCCGAATCTTGCTGCGTCGTAACTCCGTCGTAAGTCGGAGTCCCTAATAAACACCACTGAATTACATCAGATCGGGTCCGGACAGGGTTGGTCAAGTGCGGAATGACAATCAACTTGTACTTGAAATCGGTCCGGCCTATTCCGCTCTCGAGAATTTTCGAATAATCGAAGCCAATTTTTTTAAAAGAGACAGGAATTCTCTGGAGAATAAAATCAGGCTTAACGTTTTCTTTTAATTGCCAACCATAGTTACTTTCTCAAGTTTTTTACCATTACCAAATTTGATGACTACCATGAAATAGGTTCCCTTTTTCAAATAAAATTCCGAATCCGCGTAAAGATAAAAATCAGTCTTTCCGGAAAATTTACCTAATGTTTTTACATAGGATTTATTGATTTGCTTTCCATCTTTAAATACACCTATAATCCAGCGAGGGCCTATAGTGGAAGAAACCAAATCTTCCGATATTGTTTTGTCGGGTTTAGTACTGTGAAGTTCTATAGAAATTATTTCCGTTGGGGAAGGAAGATTTAGGACCAGGTGGAAACAATAGTCTTTTATGCCATTCGGAGTTCCCTGTCCGTCTCTTCCAACCTTATCTTCATTCCTTCCGACCCAGGAAAAAGAGGAAATTGATTGACCGAAGACTTTTTCACCTCCAAGAATTCCGCCCAAAATGAGTATAAAAATTACCACCAGCAGATCTCTCCATACATACTTAACCTGAATGTTCATTTTTTCTCCTTTCATGTTTATTTCTTAATAAAACCATTATATCGTTAACTCAATCCTGCGGTTAGAGTCAATAACTATTTTGAATGAAATTCTGGACGTGTTAATTACATTTCAAAAATAATCAATTCTGATAGATTCGTAAAAAGTCGCATTAAGCCTATTTTCGTCATTCCGACGAAAGTCGGAATCCAGTATTATCAATCAGTTAAAAACCTCCTGGACCCCGGTTTTCACCGGGGTGACGACTTTTTACTGGTCCATCAATTCTGTTGGACCACTAAAAAATCACCAAATCTCGAATCAAACGGAGCCAATGGCGATCCTTTTTCGATTGGAGGAATGGCAAGGTTTATCATAAATCTCGTGTCATCTGTTTGCGATCCACAATTTCAATCAGGGAGTCGCAGACTCGCTGCACATCCTGATAGGTCAGTCGCATATGCACGGGTAAGGAAATAATTCGCTTACTGGCCTCCAAAGAACGAGGGCAGGTTCCTTGTGCCGATGCATACATCTGAAAGAAGGTGTTATCCCGGTAATGGACACCGGGATAAATTTTTTCATCGTTCAGAGCCAAAATCACCTCATCACGGTGGTCCACCAAGATTTGATAGAGGTGACGTGAAGATTGACATCCGGGGGAAACGGGTATTCGCTGAATCTTGGGTTGGGATTGCAAACGGTCATCATACCAGGCGGCAATTTGCCGCCGATAAGCGTTATCCTGGTCGAGGTATTTTAGAGCCACCAGACCCATGGCGGCAATAATCGAATTCCCGTGATATTTAAAACCTTCATGGGGCACATCGTAATGCCATTTGTAGGTTCCTTTACTCAAAGTTCGAGAAAAAGTATCTTTATCAATGCCCAGCCAGGTCCAGGTGCGCACGTCTTCGTTCAATTCGGCTTCCTTAAAACAGACCATCCCTGAATCAGCAGTAGGTAAATTTTTGACGGCTTGAAAACTAAAAACGGAAACATCCGCCTCGGCACCGACGTGCCGGCCTTGCCAATAAGTGCCGGCCATGTGAGCGGCATCCAGGATCAGCCTCAACCCGCGCTCCCGGCAAAGAGAGGCGATCTCATTCAAACGGCCGGTATTCCCCCCCAATCCGACGAAGATGACCGCCCGCGTTTGCGGTGATATCTTTTCTTCCACGGAATGAGGGTCCAGACACAGGTATTCATCTACATCAGCAAATACGGGGCGGAGTTTTTCATAGAGGATGACGTGATTGGTTGAGACAAAAGTCAAGGGAGTGCTGATGATTTCATCCCCTTCATTCCACCCCGCGTTCTCCTTTAAAAGGCGAAGGGCCAAGTGAAGTCCGGCGGTCGCCGAATTGACAAAGTGGGCGTAAGGAAGACCGGTATACCCTTTCCAGGCCTCTTCGAATTCGACAGTTTTAAAGCCCAGGCCGGTCCATCCTTTTTCCAGACATTCGCGTATCTCGGCCAGGGTTTCTTCAACTCTAAAGGTTGGTACGAAAAGATTGATAGGGTCCATTATTTGAAATTCTCCTTAAAAAAACAGTCTCCTTTAGCTTCTTATAATAAAAGATATAAATGTGGATCACTGACTGTTGACAATAGATGCTTCATAGGCCTGTATGATTTCTGAAGAAGGTCCGTCCAACATGACCCGGCCGTGATCGATCCAGATGGTCCGCTCACAAAAACTGGGGAGAGAACCTAAACTGTGGGAAGCAAAAACAACGATACTGGCTCGTTCCAATAAATTATCCATTCGCTTTTTAGCTTTTTCCTGAAAAGCGGCATCACCGGCGGCCATGACCTCGTCGAGTAAAAGGATCTCAGGGTCCACGGCCGTTGAAGTGGCGAAGGCCAGACGGAGCAACATACCGGAAGAATAACAACGTACGGGAATGTCGAGAAACTCACCTAAATCGGTAAAACGGGCAATATCTTCTATCTTTTGTTCGATTTCCTTGGCGGACATTCCCAAAAGGAGGGCACGGGTTCGAATATTATCCCAGCCATTGGCCTCCATTTCAAATCCAATGACAAATTCGAATAAAGGACAGACATGGCCTTCTATTTGCGCCGCTCCCCCTCCCGGGGAATAGATTCGAGCCATTACCTTTAGAAGAGTGCTTTTGCCGGCCCCATTGGGACCGATAAGCCCGACCCGTTCGCCTTCCTGTATGGTAATTGACACCCCTTGAAGGGCATGGATTATTTTTGATTTTTGACGGCTTCCACGTAAAAATTGAATGGCTGATGATTTCAGACTCTTGTTCATGGCTGAAGTCACATTAAATTCTACGTCCACATCTTTAAGGGAGATTAAAACCATTATCCGGCAGCCTTTGCAGCTATAACCAATAAACAATCCTTTGGCTATTGTATTTAGTGATTATCCATGCTATTAACGTCAACCCTATTACAAGGATGACGGCCACCAGATAATGAATATAATTCGCCGCCTCGGACATCAGCAGCGGTTGTCTGACTATTTCCAACAAGTGATAAAAGGGGTTACAATCGATGACCCATCGAAGTCCGCCCCGGTTACGAATCATTTCCGGCGGCCAGATGATCGGGGTAATATAAAAAAGAACTTGTAGTCCTATCGAAGCAAGATGAGAAATATCTCTGAATCGGGCATTAAGATGAGAAAAAATGACAATCATCAAAAAAGAAATTATGGCCAGGAGGAGGATTCCCGGAAGGAACCAGAAGGCCCCCCAGTGAAAGGGTACGGCGTAGAAGATGGCTACGACCAGGTAAGCAGGAAGGCTGATCAACATGGTTGTCGTGATGCTCAGGAAGAAACGAAACACATAAATAAATATCGGTAGGCCGATTTGTTTGATATATCCTTCGGAACCGATAAAGGCATTCCCACCCTCCACAACGGAGGAGGTCAGATATCCCCAAGTTATCAGGCTGATCGTCAAAAAAGGGAGAAATTTCTTTAAATCCTGTCCCAGCAAGGTGCTGTAAATAGCTCCTACCGCTAAGATCGTAATGGCGAGATTAAAAAAAATCCAGCTTATCCCCAGTACGGAGCGACGATACCTCAAGCGGATATCCTGTAGTCCGATCCTTAACCAAATAGGCCATAACCGGATTGCCTGAACAATTTCTCCCGATAGTTTTTTATTATTAGTTTTATACATCAGTTTTATACATCGTTTGTTGGAGTTGTCGGGAATTAGATAAATATATTATCAGGATAGTGTTTGAATGCGCTCTTAAATTTTAATAGCGCATGTTAGTCCAATTCCCAGGCAAAAGTCAAGTTTGATTTATTTTTTGGCATGGCCTCGATAGAATGAAAAAGGAAAGACAAAAGAGATAAAAGTTGAATGAGATGCCTTCAACAAACCGGAAAAGATATTAAAGGCGATCGGGCAAACAAAATGGTTGGTTTTTCACTGGCCCGTGATAGTCTAATAGCCTCTTTTTTTTATCTTTTCCAGATCAGCCCGGACCATGAGGCGGGCCAGTTCATCAAATTTTATTTTAGGCTCCCAGCCCAATTTGGCCTTGGCCTTGGCCGGGTTGCCCATGAGGATATCCACTTCCGTGGGCCGGTAATAAATGGGGTCAATTTTGATCAGAGGTTTTCCGGTGGCCCGATCCCGGCCCACTTCTGTTTCCTTTTCCCCTTCCCAGGCGATTTCAAGGCCCAATTCCCCGAAGGCCACCTCGACAAATTCCCGGACACTGTGGGTTTCCCCGGTGGCAATCACAAAATCATCCGGTTCGGGCTGCTGCAACATGAGCCACATGGCCTCCACATATTCCGGGGCGTAGCCCCAGTCCCTTTTGGCATCCAGGTTTCCGAGGGTCAAATGATCCTGAAGGCCCAGCTTGATCCGGGCCGCGGCCCGGGTGATTTTACGGGTTACAAAGGTTTCCCCCCGTCTGGGCGATTCATGGTTAAAAAGGATCCCATTGCAGGCAAAAATATTATAGGCCTCCCGATAATTAATAACGATCCAGTACCCGTAGATTTTGGCCACACCATAGGGGGAGCGGGGATAAAAAGGGGTGGATTCCGTTTGGGGAATCTCTTGGGCCTTCCCGTATAATTCACTGGTCGAAGCCTGGTAGAAGCGGGTCTTAATCCCCAGGTCTTTAATGGCGTCTAAAAATCTCAGCGTCCCAATGGCATCCACTTCGGCCGTATATTCGGGCACCTCAAAGGAAACCCGCACATGGCTCTGGGCCGCCAGATTATAAATCTCATCGGGCTGAACCCTCTCCAGAATGCGGTTGAGATTGCTGGAGTCGGTCAGATCCCCGTAATGGGTGAAAAACTGTCGATCAAAGATTTCGGTATTACTATAGAGATGATCTACCCGGGCCGTGTTGAAAGAACTGCTGCGGCGGATGATCCCATGGACTTCATAGCCTTTTTCCAAGGAGCAATTCGGTTAAATAAGAACCATCCTGGCCGGTAACACCGGTGATTAAAGCACGTTTCATAAGTACCTCATAGAAGAAGTTATTGAGTAATTGAGTTAATAAGTAATTGGGTTATAAGGATTATTGGTTATTGGTCATTAAGGAATTAAGTCACTTGGTCATTGGGTCAGGTAGTACCTAAGTCATTAAGTAAACCAACGGACCGTTTTAGGTCATTGAATTATCTCAATTACTCATCCTTCAGTGATTTATCTTTTTGCCGTTTGATCGAAGCAATATAGCCATTTAAAACTTTTATTAAATGATAAGCGCTATTCTTAAGTTGGTCCTTATAATTTTGGTCAATGTAACCATTGGCATAACACTCGTTAAAGTCATCGATTAATTCACAAATGGACCCTCGGGATTGTCTGCAAAATTGGATATTCTCTTGATAATGATAGCGGCCAAATCCTTCGGCAATGTTATTTGTAACGGAAAGTTTAGCTCTTCTCATTTGGCTTATTAAATTATATCGTTCATCTTCAGGTAGAATTTTGATAAGTTGGCCTACCTGTGCAACTGAATTCTCTGGCCAATTTATAAACTTCCAGCTCTTCAAAAGAATGAATCATAGGTTAAGTCATTAGGTCAGTAGGTTACTGGGTTATTGGGTCTCTTAATTAAGGAGTAAATAACTCATTGATTTACTAAGTTACTTACAATTACGATGTGAATTACTCAATTACCCAATTACTCAATTACTTTCCTCCAGAATAAAAGGCCAGATCGCTTTCCACCATCTCCCGGACCAGTTCTGGGAATAAAATGGTCGGCTCCCAGCCCAGGACTCTTTTGGCCTTGGAATAGTTTCCCTGAAGGATGGTGGTTTCCGCCGGCCGGTAAAAAGCTGGGTCAACTTCTAAATAGTTTTTATAATCCAAGTTCAGAAGAGAAAAGGCCTTATCCAAAAACTCCCTGACCGAGTGACTTTCTCCGGTGGCAATCACATAATCATCCGGATTTTCCTGCTGGAGCATCAACCACATGGCCTGGACATACTCACGGGAATGTCCCCAATCCCGCATGGCGTCCAGGTTGCCTAATTTGATTTTTTTTTCCTGGCCCAGTTTAATCAAGGCGGCATGAGAGGTGATCTTCCGGGTCACGAATTCATGCCCCCGGCGGGGGGATTCGTGGTTAAACAAAATTCCCGAGGAGGCATGCAACTGGTAGGCTTCCCGGTAATTCCGGGTCAATTCAAAACCGGCCATCTTGGAGATCCCATAAGGAGAACGGGGGTGAAAGGGGGTATTTTCATCTTGAGGCGTTTCCCGAACCTTGCCGAAGGCCTCGCTGGAAGCGGCAAAATAAAACCGGCAGTCCGGGGCCTTTCGTTTAATGGCCGATAAAAGAAAGTGGGTGCCGTTAATGTTGGTGTTGATGGTCGAAAATTCGTCCTCAAAGGAGTAGCTGACAAAGCTCTGGGCCGCCAAATGGTAACACTCATCCGGCTGGACCTGTTCGACCACATTGAAGATGCTGGCGTAGCTTTCCATGGATCCGGCATGGAGGGTAATTCGGTCCAACAGGTGCCGTATCCGCCACAAGCGGTGAAGGGGATCCTCCAGGGCCAGGCGACGCACAATTCCATGGACCTCATAGCCCTTGGAAAGCAATAGTTCCGCCAGGTAACTCCCGTCCTGGCCGGTTATACCGGTAATTAAAGCGCGTTTCATAGAGTACCTCATGGAATATTAAGTAAACAAGTCATTAAGTTATTGGGTCAATACTTAGTTAACTAAATTACTCAGTTACTCAATTACTAAGTGACCTAAGATCATTAGATTACTTAATTACAAAATTATAAAGTTTTCTATGGCTGCTCCGGAGGAAAATTTGAAGCCTTGATTTCTTGTTCCAAGACCCGAATTTCCCGCTGCAACTGTTCGAATTCCTGCGATTTCATTCTAAAGAACTGATAGGTAAGTTCAAATTTTTTCTTTATTCCTTCCGGGGTCAGATAATAGGTATAAGCCCGTTTGTTATTGGAATTCTTGAATCGTTTGGCTTTTAAATATCCTTTTTCAATCAAGGCATTGATGATGTAATTGGCCTTGCCCAGACTAAGGTGTAATTCCCGGGCCAGATGGCGCTGGGACAAGGCCGGATTTTCTTCAAGAATTTTGAGGGTCTTCAGGTGGTTTTCATCCATAGGTTGGTTGATTTAGGGGAATTAGGACAGGCTACCGCCCCTTCCTTTGCTTGAATTAAAGGAACTGAATATAGGAATTAAAGAAAGATACCTTGATTTCTTGTCTGTTCAAATCGTGAACACATTTATAACCAGTTTTTCAAGGACCGTCAAGCGATTTTTCTGGTTATATATAACCTACGTAAATTAATTGACAAAGAAGTCTATTGAGGGATAAGTTATAATCCATGAAAAAGGAAATAGGACCGTTATGTCCGTTTTAATTTCGATTGTCAGCCATAAGCAGGCAAGTCTCGCATCTCAGCTTTTACAGGACATCCATCGTTATTGCTTCCATAAAGATTTGGAGGTGATCCTCACGGTAAATGTCGAAGAGACCTTGCCTTTTACGGAAAATGAATTTGATTTCAGCCTTAAGATAGTCCAAAATCAATATCCTAAGGGATTCGGGGCCAATCACAATGCCGCTTTTAAGTCAAGACCGTCCGATTTTTTTTGTGTTTTAAATCCGGATTTAAGGCTGACCCGAGATCCCATTGTTCCTCTTTCTTCCGTCTTATCCGATAATCGGATAGGGGTAATTGCCCCACTCATTATGAGCAGGGAAGGTTCGATAGAGGATAGCGCCCGTCCGCTTCCCACACCGGCCCGGTTGATAAAAAGGGTTTTGAGGCGGGAAAAAGATGGTAAATTGGACTATGAGATGAATAAGCTGGTCTATCCGGATTGGGTGGCCGGAATTTTTATGTTGTTTCCCAGCCGTGTCTTTTCGGAAATGAATGGATTTGACGAACGCTATTATCTTTACTTTGAGGATGTAGATCTTTGCAGCCGATTGAGACTGGCCGGCTATAAGGTTGTTCTGGATCCTTCGGTGTCCGTCTTCCACGAAGCCCGCCGAGACAGTCACAAAAATATCCGCTTTTTTATATGGCATGTTTCAAGCGGCTTGCGTTTTTTTTCCTCACGGGTTTTTATGGCCAGTCTATTAAATCGATCGAATAAAATGTCCCCCCCCAGAGCATCATGGTCTTAAGGCACTTGGTCTTTTTCGGCATTTCTTTTCTTGCCGCATTGATTATTACCCCTTACGTTCGGGCCCAAGGGGTACGCTTTGGGATTATTGATCTTCCGGGGAAAAGAAAAGTTCACCAAGAAGAGATTCCGCGACTTGGTGGAATTGCTATTTTCACTGCTACGTTTCTGCCGTTTTTAGTCTTTCTCTCATTTGGGAATCTTTCCAACAAGTGAGATTCACCATTTGTGGAAACCTTTATTTGGTCTCACCCTGGGCTGTTTGATCGTTTTCGGAATCGGGATCTGGGATGATATTCGCCGATTATCTCCCTGGCCAAAACTATTGGCGGAGATCGCTGCGGCGGGAGTCGCCTATTCCTTCGGACTAAAGATTCAGATCATTTCTAATCCCTTCGGGATGCAATTAGGCCTATCCTGGCTGAGCGGGCCCCTTACCGTGCTCTGGCTGGTTGGAATAACCAATGCCGTCAACCTGGCCGATGGCATCGATGGATTGGCCACGGGAATCGCCACCTTTGCCGCCGCCATTCTTTTTATCATGACTTCCTCCTCCATTTATACCCTGGTTCCTTATTTAGCTGCGGCTTTGGCCGGTGCCAGCCTCGGGTTTCTACGTTTTAATTTTTCCCCGGCGACCATATTTTTAGGAGATTCGGGTAGCCTTTTTCTGGGGTTTTATTTAGGCGGTCTTTCTTTATGGGCTTCAGAAAAAAGTGCCATTGCCTTTGCCTTATTTATCCCAATTATTGCCCTTGGGATCCCGATTGTGGATATGATTTATGCCGTTTTGCGCCGTTGGCATCGGGGGGTTCCCATTGGGCAGGCCGATCGTGATCATATCCATCATCGATTGTTGGAAAAAGGATTCTCCCACCGCCGGGCGGTCCTGATGCTTTACGGAGTGAATTTTCTTTTAGCCGCTCTGGCCGGCTTTTTACTCTTTACCCGAAATTCATCGGCCGCTTATGTCGTGGTTGTCTTGGGGGCCGGGCTGATTATGGGATCCAGACTCCTGGGGTATTTTAAATTCTCCAGGCTCTTCCAGGACCTCGTCACCAGATGGAAGGATTCCCAAAAGTCCAAATATCTGGCTTTCCGAACCCGATTGCTTTGCCGGGCTTTTGAAGAAGAAAAGACCCTTGAAGGAAGGTGGAAATTGGCCTGGGAACTCTTTGAAGAGGTGGGGATAAGGCGGGCGGTCATCACCCCGGACCAGGATCCACACCGACCTCTCACTTGGGTAGCCCATGATCCCGCTCTGGATCCAAATAACAGGAGTGTTACCTTCAACCTCCCCTTGTCAGGAGAAAAAGGGCCTGTGGGCAATTTAGAGATTATTTGGAGTACCTCTCAGGGTGTATTTCCCGCGGGTATGAGCAAGATACTCAATGTGATGGCCAATGAATTCTGCCAGGGCCTTGAGTAAAAACAGGTCCTTCCCTCTGTTTAACGACCCCAAGCGTGAAATAAACTCGTCGCTCAAAGGAACAGGCCGGTACGATTTAAATTTTTGAATCAGCTTGGCTTAGGAGCGGCCGGCAACCTCTTTTTCCCATTGGACACAGCCGCCACGGGGACCGGGATGGTTCCCCTGTTTCACGGGGGGATCCCTGGTGACCCTGGCAGGTAATCAAGGGCCATGTACGCCCAGAACCGGGCCGTTTTCCATCTTTATGTCGGCTGGTCCTGCAATGGAATTAAGTTGAACGAGTTTATTTTTAAATAGTTGTTGAAGATCAGGTTCAATCCGGACTTTTTCAATCGCAAAGCTGGCCTGACCGGTGGCAAAGACATGAAAGTGAATTTCCGCTCGTGGATCCAGATGTTGAAAGGGAATTTTTATTTCTTGAAAATGGTTTTCCCTGTTATCAAGATCGCCGGCCCTGACGGATAAAATCGATAACATTTTACTCCCGGCCCAGACCTTAATCACGGCGAAGGGTTCTGTCCCCTTCATATCCCAGGTCCGAAGGAAAAAAATCGCCTGGTAGGCCCCCTGATCTAAATAGGCATATGGCCCATTCATCACTTCTTCGGGCTTGTGGGTTTTCTTTTCAAAGACCATAATTTGTCCTCCGGAAGCCCGGCAGTCTTCCACGACATTTCCAGCCGGGCTGCGGATAAATCTGTCAGAGTTGAACTCTTGGGAAAGGGCATAGGTCAGGAGGGAAGGGCTGAGACCGGAAAATTTTCGAAATTCATACTCCCAATTATTGAGGGGCAACTTGGGTTGACCTATAGAACGGATCATCTGTATAAATCGGGGATGGGTATCGATCAAATGATTTATCGTTCGCCGGGCTTCGTCAAATTTCCCCAATTTTTTATAAACGACTCCCAAAAGGAGGTTTGTTTCCGGATTGGAGGGATCATCAACAGTCATGGCCCGCTTGAGATAGGGCACTGCCCGTTCATACAGACCCCATTTGGCGAAGGCTTCGCCAATCTCCCGATCTCCACAGCGAAGTTGAATAAGCACCTTTTGGCCTTGAGGTAACCCGGCCTCAAAACAATATAGAGCCGGTTTTTTAGGAAAAATCCAATTAGGGCGAAAGGTGAGTATATGGAATTCTCCTGGTTTTAGGGTCCTGATTTTAGTCATATACCCTACCCGGACTTTTACCACGCTTTCTACGTCCTCATTCAGCATAAAGGCCACCATTTCCTGCCCGGCCTTTGGAGATACCAAGGTGGCGGTATATCTCTGACCCCAGCCAAGCAAGACGGTCCTATCGTCCCGATCAAAAGGTCCCGAGTCCAGAAAGGAAAGACCAAAATTCCAAGTTGAATCATAGGGCCTGGGAAGAAAGGGGTGAAATGCATGGAGGGGCTTTGGATAAGGCGAGTAGATATCAATATCCGGCTGAATAAAACCGTGAGGGCCCAGAGAAAATTGTTTAATCATGGGTCGTTCCCTTTGAAGGGATTTAAAAAAGTTCGTTTGTTTGGGATATCGTTTAGGGTCAACGAGATATCTTTGGTGTTCGAGGGAACTGGTCACCAAAATGTCCGCTTTGTCCGTTTCCTCGTCCAAAGAGTGTAATGGGTCAAAAAAAGAGGCCCTGGGCCACAGGTCCAATCCAATGGGGTGATAGCCCTCTGTGGCCACTCTGATATTCTTGGAGAAGTGGGCCTCCAACCATCGGCCTGAAACCGCTCTCGTATCAGGAAGAGAGAACAGAATTCCTTGCCAGGTAGACTCCAAAAGGGAATTGAAGGTAAGACCGGCCACGACGAAAAAAATAACCATTTTAAGGATTCTTTTGTTAAGACAGGCATGCCAGCTTTCAGCAATAAGGCGTCCCAACAAAACGGCCATGGCCGGGAGTAAAAAGACTAAAAATCGTTCGTCGGAATAGGAATAAAAAGAAGCGGCCATGAAGGCGGTTATCAAAAAGCTCAATAAGACGATATCTCGGGTACTACGTCGCCATGCGCCATACACAAGGCCTACCAAGGAAGCCAGAAGATAAGGAAGTCCAAGCCATTCAATGAGAATTTTATTGGCTTTTATGACGCCATGGATGATATTCCCCTGGGTTGCCCGAAGAAAGTCGATTAATTCAACCAGAGTAGAGAATCGGGAGCTGACGCCTCCTCGAGCAAAAAAGATCAGGCCCAGGGCGATCATAAATCCTATGGGGATAAAGCGCCACCAGCTCTTTCTCTCCTGGTATAAGGCTAATGATCAAAGCAATAATCAAAGGGACTGTGATGACTAAACCGGCAGGTTTCAGACCGACAGTTAAAACGGCCGCTACTCCCCCCAAGGTTGAACTGACGAGGGTTGGTTTTTTTATAATCCTAATACAGAAAAGCAGAGTGAGGGTCAAGAAGAAAACCATGGGAACGTCACGATAAGGATAATGGGACTGGAACGTATGAAGGGGGCAGATGCTCAGAAATAAGGCCGCGAGCACACCGGTTGTTTTATTATAAGCGTTTAAACCGAGAAGATAGACGATAGGGATAGTGGCTGTCCCCAAAATGGCCGCCAACAAACTGGCAACAGTTGAAATTTGCACGAGGGACCAGGACCCGGGTGTGATCCCCAATGACCTGATCAGGGTTTCGGTAATACCGATCATATGAGAGAGAAGCAGATTATAAAATGCCCCGTTGTATGATCCGGCCAGCCAATCCCGCCCCAAGAATTTCGTCCAGACTTCATTAAGGGTAATATAGGTATCTGGATGGTAAAGAAAATTTTCCTGTAAACCGTGCAAGAGCCCGACTAAACGCAACAGGCCGCCTAAGGCTGTGATGAGACCGACCTGCATCCAGGCGGTGTCCCAAATACCCGACCTCTTGCCTGAGAAATATTCCTTTAAGACTGACCAACTTCGTAAATGGATGGTTTTAAATTTTATTGTCACTGTCAGGTCTGATTTAGAGACGATCAAAATAATCTGATGGTTTGGATTGAAAAAGGTTTCATGGTTAATAAGAATGAATAGGGGAAGCCCGGAATAGCTTTGATATTGTTTTCGGCTATATCGGTTAAAGCTATGTGTTTTATCCCGGATTTTTTTAATAATGGCAAGGTAACCCTTGGTCTGGATTCTGTTCCTTCGATTTCCCTCAGCCTCAGGATAAATCCGTTTTTGTCTTCAGCTCGTTTGAAGGACTGGATAATCACATTGGGACGATCCACTGTCAAAAAACTCTGGGAGGTTTTCTTTGATGGGGAATTATTGTCTTCGCCTGAAAGCCAGACGACCTGGAGTGGCTGATGTTGTTCCCAACCAAATCGAGGAGCCGATTGAAGGTTTGATCCGTTGACCAGGCTGGTAATGGAGTAGCGAAAGGTTATTTTCCCACCCTGTCCGGCCTTGAAATTGGTATGCCAATAATTGTTCATGGCATAGGAAAACAAGGTAGTATTACGAATTTCAAGCTTTGTTAACCATTTTCCGGTATTGATGTCTCCAAATTGAACCAGAGGCGCTTCGATGGGAGACCAGATGACCCTGTAATTCCGATTGGCAATCTCACACCAATTTTGTAGGCCGTACCAATCTCTGACTGTATTTGGAAGCTGATCTGATTCAGGTGACATCTGGCCATTTGAAATTTCAAACTTGAATTTACCGTTCTTTATATTAAAGGGAAAGGCAAAATAGAGGGCCTCGGGCTGATAGGTTTTTTCTTTAAGAAGCTCGTTAATAATATCAATGCGTTTGAGATCCCTATAAAGGATGATTTCTTGGCGGATTTCCGGACAGGGCCTGGCCGAAGTCTTTATGATGATACTGGAAGCAACCGGACCATTCAAGCCCGGCAGGAGATTAATGGAAGTAGGACTGAATCGATCGAATTTTATACGTTTTTTCATGTTGGCCAGGTCTTTACGATTCCCTTCAGGGTTTTCGTAAATATATTGATTCAGTTTATAGGGACTTTGATTATCAACCAGTTCCAGATTAAGTTCTTTATCCCGAATACTTACCAGGCCTCCGGTTTTCTTATCAATAGTAATTTGGTAAAAAGAATTCTCAATCTTATCAGATGGATTGAAGAAAGCCGGAATAGCTTTAGGGGGATGTTTTTCCGGGATCAATTGGTATAAGGTATAACCCATCGAGGGAACGGAATGGGCAATAAAAAAAATGGTCCTGTCGTTAGTCCATTGAAACGGTACTACTTTGTGAGTTCGACAATCGATCACCTTAAATTTACGTTCCTTTGAATTAAACTCCTCAGGCAGATTAATATCGACTCTATCGGTCCTTTCCCATGAGAGCGGATTTAGGACCGCAAAGGAAAATTTTCCATTTCCTGGAATACGGGTAGAAAGGCTTTGAATACTTTGATCTAATATTTGATCGGTAAACGCTTTAGCCGTATAGGCAAAAGAAGACTTTATGGCCCACTGACCTTTAGTGGAAGGGGATTCCGGTTCTCGGATGCTATTTTTTGCCCCCCACGTATGTTCGTCGAATAACATTGTTTGCCGATAAGTCTCCTGGAGTTCCTGACGTGGATAGTTGAAATTATTATTAAGAACGGAGGCAACGGTTGCCCATGTTTCTGCAGCAAGTAGTTTTGTATGGGTAATCCGGTTGATGCCAGTCTCAAATGCCGCCGAAGCCGCACCATCCGTCCAATAATCCGGCCAAGCCAGTTGATAGGTGGGGATTTTTCTCCCGGCCGATTTTTTCAGGTCATTAAAGAATTCATGCATTAGGGACAGCTTAAGCTTGGGATATGCCCAATGCTTATTCCAGGTACGAACGACATCCGATATTTTTTGGTTGGGAGGAGAATTGTCCTGGGGATAGCCGCTAATATGCAAGCCTATTATATCATAAGGATAGTGTCTTTGTTGTTCCAGATAATCCAAATAACGTTCCACCCTCGGGAGGCTTTCTTCATAACTCTCGTGCAGATGTAGTTTTCGGTTGGCAAAGAGATAATGCTCCCCATTCCAGACCAAAATTTTTTTCCCGTCAGGCGATTTCCAATAGAAGGGAAGCGGTTTTGTTAAAGGGACTCGGGCACGATCCTCGTTGATACCTACGGTGAAATACTTGATACCGGCTTGACTCAAAAGTTGAGGAGCTGACCAGCTAAAGCCGGTTACATCATTGCTCATGGCGCTTATTAGGGGAACCTTAAATTTCTTTTGGAGCTCTTTGGCCGGATAAAGGGATCGAATGATCTCCTCATGGGCGAACAGATCGGACTGTTGAACATACCAAGCCCCTATTTCGATCCTTTTTTTCTTTACGAAGGCCATTAACTCTCGAACTTTTTGTGGCGGGCGGCGCTTTATATAGTTTTCAACCTGCCAGGATACCTCGACATTCCATTTGAATTTCGACCCTTCCGGATAATGGTCCGTAGCCTTGCAATATTCGAGAACCTTATCCAGGATATCCGCATGGTCACGGTAAACCAGCGGTTGTAGTTTGGTATAACCTAAATCGGTGTGACTGTGTTGCAGAAGATGAACGGTCCAATGCCTCTGTGGCCGAAGCTTGGTCTGATATTTCAAAAATCCAGCGGTTGTTGTTAGCATGAAAGAAACGGGGGTTTCCGCCTTCACTTCCGGCAAGAAGATAGGATACGCGTAGTTTCCTGCTCTTATCGGTTTAAAATAATAAGTGAACTTCCTGGATTGAATGGTAATCTGTAATTCTCCATCCATCGATTGAGAAGAGTTATTGATAATAATCTTTACTAATTGCTCAAGAGTGTGATTTTTTCGGATAAAGAAAATGGTTGGTCTAACCGAAAAGGTCAAGCCTTTCAGCACGACGTTTTTTTCTGATGCCACGGATGAGATGGAGAATGAAGAAAAGCCACCCAAAGAATAAAATGGCCACCAGAAAAGGGAAAAGAATTCGTTTCAAACCAGTCATGATTCTCAATATTTCATTTAAATTTTATTGACTTAGGACGGAATGAAAATAATTGATTTGAATATAAAATGAGAAGTTACGAGAGTCAAGGAAAGAAATGGGGGGTATGTATTTGTTATAAAGAATTGGAATTTTTTCCAAGGTCCAAGCCGATTTTTTGAACTAATTTTTCAACTGGATAGACGGTCGTGAGCCAAAAGCTCTTTGATTTAACCGGTTCGTCAACAGGATCGAAATCCATTCGTTGTTGATTAAAGATTTCCCAGCGACCGTCGGAGATGGCTTTTGCATCCCGGCCGCGCTGTTCCAAACGCTGACGGATTATCTTTAAAGGGACCCGGCATTCGAGAAATCGGATCCGGGCCTTGGTTTTTTGGGCCAGTTCCAACAGGGCCAGACGCTCCGATTGCCGTTTGTAGGAGCCGTCCAAAATAACCGAGTGTCCCTGTTTTAAGGACTTTCCGGCCTCCTCCCGCATCTTTTGGTAGGTCCTTCGGGAGTATCTCTTCCGAGTAAATCCCTTTTCCGAATGACTCCCATTTTCTTTTTGTGGGGGAAATCCCGACCAGGGTCTTTCTTATTTCATCGGAGCTGAATAACGGCCAGCCGGTTTGCTTGGCCAGTTCTTTGGCCAGAGATGTCTTGCCGGTACCCATGAGGCCGAAGACAACGATTAAATGGGTAGTTTGAAGCTTTTGGGTATACCGATAAGCCAGATGGTAATATTTTTTAGCTGACTGGAAATGACTTCTTTTTTCCTTGGCGGATAACTCCGGTTCATCCAAGGAAAAAGAATGGACCTTGGCCCGCACATAGGCCCGGTAACTTTTGTAGAAATTGAGCAGCCGGGGAAGTTCCCGGTCTCCGGAGCGTTGCACATACTCCTTGACCAGAAGCTCGGAAAGTTCCGGGTAGCCGTGAAAATCCAGGTCCATGCACAAAAAGGCCAGATCGCAGGCCGTATCGGAGTACCGGAAACGGTGGTTGAACTCGATGCAATCGTAGATTTGGATTTCTTTATCCAGACAGATATTTCCTGAATGGAGGTCGCCATGGCAATCCCGAATACGACCTTCCTGAATGCGTTTTTTGAAAAGTTCTTTTTCTCTTTTTAAGAATCCCCGAGTTCCGGAAACGATCCGGTCATAGGTCCGTTTACCCACCAAACGACCCACATAGGGTTGGGTTTGTATGAAGTTTTCTTCGGTATTTTTGGCGATTATTTCGATCCGTCCGAAGGGATTGACCCCCTTACCGGTTCGGGATATCCGATAAAAGGGGACCAATTTTCGGACCAATCCCAGGATGTCTTTTTTTTTGACTTTCCCCGCCTGAAGTAAGCGGTCCATCATCCGTTCCTGGGGCATTTCCCGCATCAGAACGGCATATTCCAGGGGGGGGCCTTTGCCGTTGATAACCGGTTTTCCCTTTTCGGAAGTTATTTTGACCACCCCGAGATAGATATCTTGAGTCAGGCGTCGGTTGAGCGCTACCTCCTGTCGGCAGAAATAGCGTCTCTTGGACAGGGTGGTAAAATCCAGAAAGCCAAAATCAACCGGTTTTTTAATCTTATAGACCAATCCCCCGGTTAAAAAGATATGGGAGATATGGGTTTGGAGATGGATGATTTTTTTCGGGGGCTCCGGGTAAGTCGCCGGATCCAACATGGCCTGGATTATTGTTTGTTGATCGGTCAAAATGGATACCAATATTTCTTTGACAGGATTAACATGATTGAAATTAAAAAGGGAGAAAATATCCTGTTAAATTTTTTGTATCTTATTCTTGCCGCCTTAATCAAACAACGGTACGATTTCAAAGCGGTTTACATCGACCAATCCTTTATCGGTGATTCTTAGTTCCGGGATCACCGGCAAGGCCAAAAAGGAAAGGGCCATAAAGGGATTTTTTAAGGTGCAGCCGGTGAGCGGCACGGCCTGGAGCAAGGTCTTCTGCTGAAAAATGACTGGTTCGATGGGTTGGTCGGACATCAACCCGGCGATAGGTAATGGAAATTTGGCCTCCACCTTTTCTTGAACAACCACTGCCTGCCCACCCTTCATCTCTTCGATGGTCTTGACGGCCAGGAACATATCCTTGGGTTCCCGTCCTACTACCAGGATGTTATGGGAGTCGTGGGCCACGGAAGAAGCCAGTGCCCCTCTGGCGAGGCCAAAGCCTTTGACCAATCCCAAGCCTACGTTTCCGGTTCCTTTATGTCGTTCCACGCAGGCCAGAAGGGCAATGTCTTCCGAAGGCCTTAAGGCCACCAATCCCCTTCTTTGGAGGACTTTATGTCTTACGTTTCGGGTCAGGATTTGATTGGGGATCAATTCAATGACCTTGGCCCAAGCTCCCCCGGCTGGAATTTGAAATTTTTCTAAGGCAAGATTCTTTATCTTCATTCCTCCCAGTTTTGTGGGCTGAGGTGATTGAGGAGGACCTCCCAGATACCGGCCGTTTTGGGCAACCTTTTCCCCCTTTTTTATGACAGTTTCAATTTCCATAGAAGATAAGGATTTCAAAACAACCAAATCGGCCTGATAACCGGGTGCGATGGCCCCTAAATGACCAAGGCCAAAATATTCAGCGGCATTGAGGGTGGCCATTTGAATGGCCCACAAGGGGTTTAATCCCAATCCCACGGCTTTTCTGAGGACAAAATTGAGGTGTCCTTCCTGTTTGAGGTCTATGGGATGTCGATCATCCGTGACCAACAGGCACCGTCGGCTGTTGCAGGAAGTAATCAGGGGGAGCAGGGCCAATAAGTTTTTGGCTTGGGTGCCTTCCCGAAGCATCACCACCATGCCCAAGGCCAGTTTTTCCCGGGCCTCGGACAAACGGCTGCATTCATGATCGGACCTGATCCCGGCGCTCACGTAAGCGCAGAGGTCTTTCCCGGACAAAAGCGGGGCGTGGCCGTCCATTACTTTTTTTTGGAAGGAGCTTAATTTTTTCAAGACCTCCGGGTCACCGGAGAGGACCCCCGGGAAATTCATCATTTCGGCCAAACCCAATACCCTGGGATGGCGATGCCAGGGTGCCAAATCTTTATCGGTCAAGACAGCCCCGGAGGTTTCCAGACGGGTGTTGGGGACACAAGAGGGGGCCGTAAAATACGTCTCCAACGGAAGCCCACGGCTGTTATGCAGCATAAATTCCAAGCCGGCTAAACCCAGGCAATTGGCGATTTCATGGGGGTCGGCAACCAGGGTCGTCGTACCAAGGGGCAGAAGCACCGGGGCCAGATTGGCCGGGGTCATCATGGTACTTTCAATATGAAGGTGTCCGTCGATGAAACCAGGGCAGATAAAGTGGTCACGGCAATCGATGATTTTTCGGCCTTCATAAGACCCAAGACCAACGATACGATCTTGGCAAATGGCGACATCGGCCTCCTGGATTTCACAGGAAAAGACGTTGACGACCTTTCCCCCCTTAAGGACCAGGTCGGCAGGGATTTCCCCCCGGGCCGCACGGATGAGTTGGTGAAGTTTCTTGGCGGTCATGGAATCACTAAGTCATTGGGTTATTGAGTCATTGAGTCACGAAGTCATTAACAATAATCACCTAATCACCTAATGAGCTAATGAGCTAATGACTTAATAACTTAATGACCTAATGACGTTATCAAGTCCTGTAGTCGGCATTGATGCGGACATAATCCAAGGAAAGATCGCACGTATAGACTACCGTGTCGGCCTTCCCCTGATGCATGTCGACCCGGATGGTCAGGGTCTTTTTTTTCAAAACCTCTCCAGCCAGGCTTTCTACCTTGTCCCCTTGGCCGATTCCATTTTTAACCACCAGGAGGCCGTCAAAATAGAGGTCCACTTTTTCCGGATCGAAGGAAACACCGGATCTGCCCAGGGCGGCCAGGATCCTCCCCCAGTTGGCATCCTGGCCGAAAAGGGCGGTTTTAACCAAGGGGGAGGTGGCCACGGTCATGGCCAGGGTGCGGGCTTCTTGCTCGTTGCGGGCTCCTTTTATTTGAAGGGTCACGGTTTTGGTGGCCCCTTCCCCGTCTTTAACGATCATCTTGGCCAGGTTCAGCAAAAGCCCATCCAGAGCCCGCCCAAAGATCCGGGCACCCGCACTCTGGTGATCTTCCAACAACGGATTCCCGGCCAGACCGTTAGCCAGGACCAGGACTATATCGTTGGTGCTGGTGTCCCCATCAACCGTGATCCGGTTAAAGGATTGGTCAACGGCTCTCTTTAAAAGCCGATCGAGTAGGGCAGGGGAGACAGACAGGTCGGTCAGCACAAAACAAAGCATGGTGGCCATATCGGGGTGGATCATACCGGCCCCCTTGGCCAGGCCCATTAAGTGAATCTTTTTATTGTCTATCGACAATTCCTTGGAGACGAGTTTGGGAAAAGTGTCGGTGGTCATGATGGCTTCGGCCACATCCGGCAATCCCTGGGGAGACAATTTTTTAATTAGAACGGGGATGGACTTACTCATGCGGTCTACGGGCAGTCTTTTGCCGATCACCCCGGTGGAGGCCAGAAAGAGCTGTGAATCGGGGATGGATAAGGCCTGAGAGACCTGAAGGGATAACTTTTGGGTTTCTCTAAGCCCGGCCTTTCCAGTGCAAGCATTGGCATTGCCGCTGTTGACCAGGATGGCCCGGCCTTCCTTTTTGGCGATCCTTTCGAGGTCAATAAGAATCGGTGCGGCCTTCACCAGATTACGGGTAAAGACCGCCGAGGCTACGGCCGGCACCTGGGAAACAATTAGACCCAAATCAGGACGCAATAATCCCTTTTTGATTTCAGCCGAGGTGGCCGCCGCTACAAAACCCGGGACACAAAATGATTTATTTTTGCCCGCAACACCTTTTGTATTTTTTCCCACTTCCGCAGGGACAGGGATCATTTCTGCCTACCTTCTTTCCTTCTCTTTTCTTGGGTGCCTGACTTTCCTCTCCCCCATGGCTGAAGAACATCGGCTTTTCCGGTCGTTCGATCAGGGGTTGGAACTCCTCTTCACGGGCCAACTGGAGCCTAAAAAGGTTGGCGATGGTCTGTTCTTTGACTCGTTCGATCATGTCTACGAACATTTCATAGCCTTCCCGTTGATATTCCCGTAAGGGGTCCCGTTGCCCATAGCCCCTCAGACCGATCCCTTCTTTCAAATGATCCATGCTCAGCAGATGATCCTTCCAGGTCGTATCGATCGTCTCCAGCATGACCATCTGTTCCAGAGAGGCCATGACCTCCGGTCCTATGGTTTCCACTTTTTTTAAATAGTGGGTCCATACCTGCTCCTGGACCTGTTCTTTTAAAGTCCCCGGCTCAGGCAAATTTTCTCCTCCCTCGAAGGAAATTTTCAGGGAAAACTGTTGGAAGAGTTTGTCGGCCAAGGACTTAAGGTCCCATTCTTCCGGTGAAATTTTTTCGCTCACAAAGATATCCATAATCCCTTCGACGAGGTCTTCGGTCATTTCCCGGATCATTTCCCTTAAATCTTTGCCTTCCAGGACCTTACGCCTCTGACCATAAACCACCTCTCGATGTTGATTCATCACATCATCGTACTCGATGAGATGTTTTCTGATCTCGAAGTTGTGTCCTTCCACCCGGCGCTGGGCATTTTCGATGGCCTTGGAAATCAGGGAATGTTCTATGGGCTCCCCTTCTTCCATGCCCATCTTTCCCATAAGCCCGGCGATGCGGTCGGAGCCAAAGATCCTCAGCAGGTCGTCCTCCAGGGAGAGATAAAACCGGGAGCTTCCCGGGTCTCCCTGCCGGCCGGAGCGGCCCCGGAGCTGATTGTCAATACGCCGGGATTCATGGCGCTCCGTACCCAGGATATGGAGCCCTCCAAGCAGGGTTACCCCTTCACCCAGGACGATATCGGTCCCCCTCCCGGCCATATTGGTGGAAATGGTGACTACCCCTTTTTGTCCGGCCTGGGAGACGATCTCGGCCTCCAATTGATGATTTTTGGCATTCAAGACCGAATGTTTGATCCCGTCCCGGGCAAGGACCTTGGCAAGTCGTTCCGATTTTTCAATGGAGATGGTGCCCACCAGGACCGGTTGCCCTTTGGTGTGCAGTCGTTTGATCTCTTCGACGATGGCCTGGAATTTTTCCTGTTCATTCCGATAGATCACATCCGGAAAATCTTCCCGGATCATTTTCTTGTGGGTAGGGATGACCATCACGTCCAGATTGTAAATCTTTTTAAATTCCGGGGCCTCGGTGTCGGCCGTCCCGGTCATCCCTCCCAATTTTTTATACATGCGAAAATAATTCTGGAAGGTGATGGTGGCCAGGGTCTGATTTTCACTTTCGATGCGCACCCCTTCTTTGGCCTCCAGGGCCTGGTGCAGTCCTTCACTGTACCGCCGGCCCGGCATCAACCGTCCGGTGAATTCATCGACGATGATGACCTCGCCTTCTTTGACGATATAGTCCACATCCCTTTTGAACAGGGTATGGGCCTTGAGGGCCTGATTGATATGGTGAACCAAAAGCATATGGCGGGGATCATACAGGTTATCGATCTTTAATAATTTTTCGGCATGGGCAATCCCGACCTCGGTTAAGGCCACGGTTCGGGTCTTTTCTTCGATGGTATAGTCTTTTTCTTTGTGAAGCCGGGGGATAATCTGGTTGATGTCATAATACATGCGGGTCGATTTTTCCGCCGAACCGGAAATAATCAAGGGGGTGCGGGCCTCATCAATCAGGATACTGTCCACTTCGTCGACGATGCCGTAATTAAAGGGCCGTTGGACGTAATCGGAAAGGGAAAACTCCATGTTGTCCCGGAGATAGTCAAATCCGAATTCGTTGTTGGTCCCATAGGTCACATCCGAGCCCATAGGCGGTCCTTCGGCCTTCCTTATCCAGATCGTGGACAATGACCCCCACGGAGAGGCCCAGGAAACGATAGATCCCTCCCATCCACTCGCTGTCCCGCCGGGCCAGGTAATCATTGACCGTCACCACGTGAACCCCTTCGCCGGTCAAGGCGTTCAGATAGACGGGCAGAGTGGCGGCCAGGGTCTTTCCTTCACCGGTTTTCATCTCGGCGATTTTGCCTTCATGGAGGACCATTCCTCCGATGACCTGGACATCAAAAGGGCGCATCCCCAAGACCCGGACCGAGGCCTCCCGGACCACGGCAAAGGCCTCGGGAAGGAGGTCGTCCAAGGGAGCCCCCTGGGCCAATTGTTCCTTAAATTGGATGGTTTTGGCTCTGGAGTTGGGCATCGCCAAGGTGCGCATGTCCCGTCTCCAGTTCGTTGATATGATCGACGATCGGGGCCAGGCGAGTCAATTCCCGGTCATTCTTGGTCCCCACTACTTTTTTGATTAAATTACCAAGCATAATGCCTTTCTCTAAAGAAGGCGCAAGGTGCAAGGCTCAAGGCGTAAGGAAAATCTTAACGCTAAAAATTTAAAGCTTAAACCTTGAGCCTTATGCCTTGTGTCTTATACCTTTTTTTATCATACCTCCAGCAGTACGGCCACTTCATCACATTCCGGAAATTTTACGCACTTCAAACAGTCGGACCAGATTTTATGAGGTAGCAGACTCTTATCTACCTCCTTAAATCCGATCTGTTTAAAAAAATCAACCCGGTAGGTCAGGGCAAATATTTTATAAAGACCCAGGGTAATGGCCTCGGAAACGCAGGCTTCCACCAATCGGGTTCCGATCCCCTGGCGGGTATGATTTTCGTCCACGGCCAGGGATTTGATTTCGGCCAAATCTTCCCAGCAAAGATGCAGGGCGCAGGTGCCGCAAGGTTCTTCTTCTCCGTCGGGACAAAGACGTAATAATCCCTCAGATACCCGTACAATTCGCTGAGAGAACGAGGCAGGAGTAATCCATCCTGAGCATAGTGCTCCAATAATTTTTGGATCGGTTTGACATCCTTCATGGTGGCTTTACGGATCATGTCAAGCTTACACCTGTTGTGTAGAGGATTTAGTTTTTTTTTATAAAACGGGAGACTGCGTGCTGAATAGTGGATAAATTCATTTCATTGATCGGAGAGCAAGCATCCCGCGTCTTTTCAAGAAATTTTGGTTACTTCTTTTTTTCCAACAATACGGACTGAAAACCATCATGCCCAAGCTTCTTGACCATTTTTTCGGCCTCCTCCTTGGTTTTTAAAGGGCCGATCTGAACCCGGAACCATTTCCCGCCCTTCTGGGGGATCTCTTTAGCCCTTAAAACAGCCGGGTATCCTTTTCCCCGTAGTCGTTTAACACTATGTTGAGCCGTTTCCTCTTCCCGATAAGAGCCTATTTGCACCGTAAATCCACCGGGCTCGCCAGAAGATTCTTGGAGCCCCTTGGGAACCTTGCTTTCCGGTTGAGGTGCTTTGGACTCCTTTTTGGCTTCCACCGGAACGGGTTTTGGGGCTGTTTCGGTGTTTTCCTTCTCCCGGGCCGGGTTTCGGAGTTGGTTTAGGAACGGTCAGTTGGGTATTTGCGGTTCTCTTTTTGGGATAGCTTGTCATAAAAATCCAGTTGAGGTTTCAGAATTTCCTCCGAGGGAATATCCCCCTTTTTTTCCTGAGCCAGATATTTATCCATAAGGGCCTTTTTCTCTTGTTGGAGCTTCTGGATTTGATCACTAAAGGTCTGGCTTATGGTGTCGGAAACATACCCACGGCCGACGAAGATTCCCAGGATAAAGACCCAGGACAATATAAAAAGGGCTCCGGCTATACTGAAGAGCATCTGGGTCCTGCTCAGTTCGAAAAAAAACCGTTTCTTTCGATTATAGGGCTGTGGTTTCATGGTCCTCACATTTTTTGGGGAGCGGAAACTCCCAACAAACTCAAGGCGTTTTTTATGACCATGCCGACCACCTTTGACAGGATCAAGCGGGCCTGAGTCAGCTCGCGGTCCTCTTGTATTATTCGGTGATGATTATAATAGTAATGGAACTGGGCTGCCAGTTCGCCAAGTAAAAAGGGAGGCGGTGGGGTTCCAGCTTCATAGCCGCCTGACCGACCTCTTCCGGATATTCCATCAGGTGTTTTACAGAGTCTCCTTTCTTCAGGCAAGGTCAATCGGTGGATGGTTTTTAAATCCAGGTCTTCAATATTAATCCCCTGGGACTTGGCTACGTCCAGGACGCTGCAGACCCGGGCATGGGCATACTGGACATAATAGACCGGGATTTTCGTTGCTCTGTTTTTTGGCCAGGTCCAAATCAAAATCCAAAGGACTGTCCGATCGCCTGGTCAGGAAGATATAGCGGGCGGCATCCTTGCCCACTTCATCCAGGACTTCTCGCAAGGTGACGAATTCACCGGCACGGGTGGACATGGCCACCGGTTTTCCCTCCCGGATCAGGGTGACTAATTGAACCAGGATAACCGTCAAGGAATTCGGGTCATTTCCTAGGCTCTGGAGGGCGGCCTTCAACCGGGGTACATAGCCATGATGGTCGGCCCCCCAGATATCGATCAAGCGTTGATAGCCTCGGCTGAATTTCTGGAGGTGATAGGCCATGTCTGAGGCAAAATAGGTCAGGGCACCGTTGGCTCGTATAACCACCCGGTCCTTTTCGTCTCCGAAGGCTTTACTTTTAAACCAGAGGGCCCCCTCTTCCTCGGTACAAAAGACCTTCGTCTTTCATTTCTCGCAATCAGGTCCTCGACCAGTCCCTGGTCCACCAGACTGGCTTCGCTGAACCAGGAATCGAAATGGATTCCGAAGATCTTCAGGTCTTCCTGAATCTCTTTTAAGATGGCCGTCCGGCCATATCGGGAAAAAAAAGGCACGTCCAGGGCCGACTCCTTCAAGTCCCCGGAAGCGATTTCCCTCTTTATTTCGGAGGCGATGTCTTTTATATATTCGCCTTTATAACCGTTTTCCGGGAAAGGGACAGGATCCCCTTTGGAGTTCCTTAAACCGGGCTTCAATGGAACGCCCCAAGGTTTCCATCTGGGTGCCGAGATCATTCAAATAATATTCGGTGGTCACATCATGGCCGGTGGCCTTTAACAGATTGGTCAAGACCCCGCCGAGGGCGGCGCCCCGACCATGCCCTATATGCAAGGGACCGGTGGGATTGGCGCTGACAAATTCTATTTGGACCTTTTGCCCCTCTCCCCATCGGCTTTGACCGAAGGTCTCCTTCTGTTCGATAATGATCGGGAGAACAGTCTGGATGGCTTGATCTTTTAAGAAAAAATTGATAAACCCCGGTTTGACTACCTCGATTTTTTCCAGCCATTCGGGCTCGGCCGGAATGCGCCCGACTAAAGATTCGGCTATCTTCATTGGAGACTGTTTTAACTCTTTGGCCAGAAGCATGGCCAGATTGGAGGCATAGTCCCCATAGCCTTCATTTTTAGGGACGGATAGGATGACGGGTATATTCAAAAGGCGGGCTTCCGGAGAAGACCCCAGGATTCCTTTGACCGCTTCCTGTATTATTTTTATTAGTTGATCGCGCACCTTAATTTTGTCTCTCCAAGGGAAGCATTAATTCAAGAATCAGACAGAAACAAATTTATTTTTATAACTTTTTTTCCATCTTAAGTCAATTCCCTAAATATTTTCTAGGATTCAACCGTCCTAAAAGGCAAAAGAGTTCATAGGGGATGGTTTCCGCTTTTCGGGCCAGTTCATCGGCGGTGATGGACTCCCGTCCTTGGCTTCCTATAAGAACAACCTCCTCGCCTACTTGACATCCAACGGCCGGATCCACTCTGACGATAACCATGTTCATGCAGACCCGGCCGATGACCGGAAAACGATGTCCCCTTATTAAGACCTCCCCCCGGTTGGACAAAATCCTGGGATAGCCGTTGGCGTAACCGATCGGGATGACAGCGACATTTTCCGCCCTGGCCGTAATATAAGTCCCCCCATAACTGACTTCAACTCCCGCCGGGATCTGTTTGACTTGCAGGACGCGGCTTTTCAGGGCCATGACTGGTTTTACATTGATGGATCGGGTGCCCGAGGCGGGGACGGTCGGGTTGCACCCGTAAAGCAAAATCCCCGGGCGTGTATACTGGAGGTGGCTCTGTTTATAATTGAGCAGGGCGGCGCTATTGGCCATATGATTCTCGGTCAACTCGATTCCGGCCCGATGGACCCTTTCCAAAACTGCGGAAAATCGTTTCCATTGCAATTGATTATAAGATCGTTCCTTCTCGTCGGCTTGGCCGAAGTGAGAGGTCAGACCGGTTACTTTTAGGCCATTTAATAGCAAAATTTTTTGAAAGAACTCTTCGAATTCCGACCAGGGGACCCCTAAACGGCCCATGCCGGTATCAATCTTGAGGTGGACCGGAATAGGGGTCTTCCTCCGTTGGGCGGCCCGGTGAAGCCTTTGCGCCACTTCCAGAGAGTAGAGGACCGGCGTCAAGCGGTAGCGAAGACAGGCCGCACTTTCTTCGGGAAAACAACCGAGCAAAAGGACCACCGGAATATGGGCACTGACCTTTTCGCGGACCACGATTCCTTCCTCGAGCGAACCGACTCCCAGGGCCGGCACCCCGAGACGAACCAATTCCCTGGCTATGGGAATCAGGCCATGACCATAGGCATCGGCTTTAACCACGGCCAGGATTTTGGTAGCAGGAGTCATTTTCTTCATAATGGACTGAACATTTTGTCCAAGATTAGCCAGATTGATCTCCACCCAGGAATCCGGGATAGACTTTTCAATTATTTTCATAAGGCACCGAAAAAAAAATTTCTTTTAATTCTTAATAAGTTAAAAAAGGGAAGTCCAATATTTCTTGACAAAAAAACAAAAAATTTCTTAAATTATATTTATGGCACCTTTTACGAAAAATTTCATTATTTCTTTGACCCTGACCCTTTTCATTTTTTGTAGCTTTCCCCTTCAAGCGGCCCAGGATGTTGATGGGCCGGCTATAAGGACCAAAAAGGTCGTTCACGTTCACAAGAAGACCCAAAAAAAGAAAACCAAACGTCCCCTTCATAAGAAAAAACATAAAAAATCTCCCTCGACCAAAAAGAAGAAAAAGACTAAATCGCTTCGGGAGCCGACTCCTGTCGTTGAAGAAAAAGACCGTCCCGTCGAAGGGGTTGTTCAACAACAGCCAATCACCGAGGGCGGTTCCCTCCAAAATTTGGTCGAGAATGAGATTATCCGGCTCAAGGCGGTCCGACGGCTCTTACCGGGCGACGAGATTTCCCTCCAGGTTTACGATCTGAATGCCAAAAAAATGTTGGCCGACGTTAATGGGACGGTAATCCGAAATGCGGCCAGCCTGATCAAAGTTTATGTCTTGTTGGCCGTCTATGAGGCCATTTCCCGCCAAGAACTCCATGAATCCCCGGAAATCGAACATCACTTATATCGAATGATCGCCATAAGTGATAACGGGGCTACCAATCACTTAATCCGTTGTCTGGGGCAGGGAGATGCCCTAAAAGGGATAATGGCGATTAATGCCCTGGCGCATAAATGGGGTTTCTCCGGCACTCGTCTCCGGGAGCTTATTCCTGAGGGGGGAAAAACGTATGCCAATCAGACTTCCGTGGCCGACACTACCCTGTTCTATCGATTATTGTACGAACAGAAATTGATCAGTCCCCAATATTCCCAGAAAATGAACGATATCTTACAGAAAAACATCCATGATCGGATCAAAACCTTCCAGATAAAACGGGATGGGGTGGCCGTAGCCGACAAGACCGGCTATGTTCGCGGGTTAAACGGCGACTGCGGTATTGTCTATCAAAAGGGATTGAATTCCGGATGTGATTATGCGCTTTCCATCATTATCGAAAATAGAAGTCGTCCTTCCGATGGGGCCTGGGGCAAGAAAAAGAGTGCGGTCATCCGCTACCTCTCCGATCGCATATACCAAACCCTGAAAAACGGCCAAGATAAAAGCTAACCCAAGATATTTGGAATTCCGGAATCCAGAAGCCGGTGGCCAGAATTCGGAATGAGGAAAAATCGTCAAAAAAATGCAGGAGACGATCCTCTAATCTTGCCCGATCCAATCATAAACCTGGGCCAGGGTTGATTCCAGCAAATCGGGTCGATTGCCGCCGGCCTGGGCCATGTCCGGCCTTCCGCCCCCATCCCCGCCAAGGGCCTTGGCAATCCGTTTGATGAGCTTTCCGGCCTGAAATTTTTGGGTCAGGTCTTTGGAGACCACGGTCACCAAAAGGACCTTGTCCTCTTTAACCCCCCCCAAGACGACGATTCCCGACCCAAGGCGATCACGGAGAGAATCAGCCATGTCTCTGAGCTCTTTGGCCTCGGTCAACGAAACAGGGGTAGAAAGGACTTTAAACCCTTGGACAACTTTAGCGCCTGCCAGTATGGTTTCCAGCCCACCTCCGGCAAGAAGGGATTTATTCATCCGGGCGATGGTCCGCTCCAATTCTTTTTGCTGGCCCAGGAGTTTCTCAATTCGAGGGACCAGGTCTTCCGGCCCCACCTTCAGCAATTCTCCTAAGGCCTTCAGCCGTTCTTCGATCTCATGAACGCCTTTCAGGGCCTCCTTTCCGGTAACCGCTTCAATCCGTCTGACCCCGGAAGCCACACTGCCTTCGGTCAGGATCTTAAAAAATCCCAAATCGCCGGTCCGGGAGGTATGAGTCCCTCCGCATAATTCCTGACTGAAATCTCCGATTCGTACCAGGCGGACCCGGTTACCGTATCGTTCTTCAAAAAGGGCCATGGCCCCGGTGGCTTTGGCCTCTTCATAATCCATGACCTGGGTGTCCACCGAAAGATTTCGTCGAATCTGCTCATTAACCAGGTCTTCTACGGCCTGGAGTTCTTGAAGAGACAGGGCCGAATAATGGGTAAAATCAAAACGTAGTCTCTGGGGAGTTACCAAGGATCCTGCCTGTTTGACCTGTTCTCCCAAGATGCGGCGTAAGGACCCATGGAGCAGGTGGGTGGCAGTATGGTTGTTGGCCGTAGGGGTTCGCCAGTCCTTGGAGACCGAAAGGATTACCCGGTCTCCAATAGATAGGGTGCCCTGCAGACGGCCGCGATGGAGGATCAAACCGTTCGGCAAGGCAAAGGTGGTTTCCACGGATAGCCAGCCCTGGTCGGAAGTAATGGTCCCCTGATCACCGACCTGTCCCCCGGAATCGGCATAAAAAGGGGTTTCGGCCACGACCAATTCTATTTCCTGGGGCCCTTCGGCCCGGTTGATTTCTTTTCCATCCTGAATCAGGGCTAAAACTTGGGACTGTTTCTCCAGGGTAGTATAGCCGATGAATTCATTTTTCAGACCCCTGGCCATCAGATTTTTGTAGCCTTCCTGGAATTCCCGCTCTCCGCTTCCTTTCCAGGCTTGCCGGGACATCTCCCGTTGTCTCTGCATTTGGAGTTGAAAACCTTCTTCGTCAATAGTTAAGTTATGATTGCGGATCACATCCTGTATGATATCCAAAGGGAATCCATAAGTATCATATAATTTAAAGACCAAAGACCCCGGCAAAATCTTTCCCCTTTTTTGTTGGAGCCGGTCTATTTCATCGTTAAGGAGGGTTAATCCATAATCCAAGGTCTCCAGAAACCGCTCTTCTTCCTTCTGAATGACCTGGGAGGTGAAAGAGATCTGTTCTTTAACTTCGGGGAAGGTGTCGGACATCACCTCGGCCACGACCCGGGCCAGGCCATACAGAAAAGGTTTGTCAATGCCCAAGACCTTGCCGAAACGGGCTGCCCGCCGCAATATTCGTCGGACCACATAACCCCGTCCTTCATTGGAAGGGATGGCCCCATCGGCCAGTAAAAAAGCCAGGGCCCGGCTGTGATCGGCAATAACTTTGATGGCCACATCGGTTTCTTCTTTGTGTCCCATCCGGGTCCCGGAAAGGGTTTCGATGGCCAGAATAAGGTCCCGAAATAGATCGCTCTGGAAGTTGTTGGGGACTCCCTGGATGACGGCGGTGATACGCTCCAGACCCATGCCGGTATCGATGCTCGGCTTGGGTAAAGGCAATAAAAGACCATTGACGTCGCGATTGAACTGCATAAAAACCAGATTCCAGATTTCCAGGTAACGGTCACAATCGCACCCCGGGGCGCAATCCGGCCGATCACAGCCAAGCTCGGGTCCCTGGTCGAAGAGGATTTCCGAACAGGGACCACAGGGGCCGGTATCCCCCATGGACCAGAAATTATCTTTTTCCCCCAAATGAACGATCTTTTCTTCCGGAAGCCCGATTTTTTGATGCCATATTTGATAGGCTTCATCGTCTTTCTCGAATACGGAGACATAAAGTCTTTCCGCCGGAAGATCAAAGACCCTGATCAAGAGATTCCAGGCCAGATCGATGGCCTCGGTTTTAAAATAATCGCCGAAAGAAAAATTGCCTAACATTTCAAAGAAGGTATGATGACGGGCGGTTCGGCCTACATTTTCCAGGTCGTTATGCTTTCCGCCGGCTCGAACACATTTCTGGCTGGATACGGCCCGGGAATACTCCCTTTGTTCTTCCCCAAGAAAAACCCTTTTGAAAGGAACCATTCCAGCATTGGTAAAGAGCAGGGTGGGGTCGTCCCGAGGGATTAAAGGACCGCTCTTAACCACTTCATGCCCTCGTTCTCTGAAGTAGTCCAAAAAGGTTTGCCGTATCTCTTTCCCGGTTTTCAATATCTATCCTTTCTTACTGCGTTAAAACGGCGCAAGGCACAAGGTGCAGGAGAATATCGAAACGACCTCGTGCCTTAGGCCTTGCATCTGTATTTTTAAGCTTGTTCTTTAATCAACCCATAGGTCTGTTTTACTTTGGTTTCAATCTCGGTCAAGGCCTCCGGGTGTTCCTTAAGATAAATCCTGGCATTATCTCGACCCTGACCGATGCGATTGCCGGCGAAAGAATACCAGGTGCCGCTCTTTTCTACGATATCGTGGGCGACCCCCAGGTCCAATATGTCTCCCTCTTTGGAGATCCCTTCTCCGTAAAGGATATCGAATTCGGCTTCTTTAAATGGAGGGGAGATTTTGTTTTTAACTACCTTGACTTTGGTCCGGGTGCCGACTATTTCCTGCCCGTCTTTCAGCGTACCAACTTTTCGTATATCCAAGCGCAGGGAGGCATAGAACTTCAAGGCATTCCCGCCGGTGGTCGTTTCGGGATTGCCGAACATGACCCCGATCTTCATCCGGATCTGGTTGATAAAAACTAAGGAAGTGTGGGTCTTGCTGATGGTCCCCGTCAGCTTTCTGAGGGCCTGGGACATGAGCCTGGCCTGAAGCCCCATATGGGCATCACCCATTTCTCCTTCGATTTCTGCCCTGGGGACCAGGGCTGCCACTGAATCGACCACCACGATATCCATAGCCCCGCTGCGGACCAGTATTTCTGCGATCTCCAGGGCTTGTTCCCCGTTGTCAGGCTGGGAAACCAGCAAGTCATCGCAATTCACCCCTAATTTATTGGCGTAGATGATATCCAGGGCATGTTCGGCATCGATAAAGGCGGCCATTCCGCCCCTTTTTTGGGCCTCGGCGATGGTATGCAAGGCCAGGGTGGTCTTGCCGGAAGATTCGGGGCCGTAGATTTCGGTGATTCTGCCGCGGGGGATACCGCCGATGCCGGTGGCAATGTCCAGGGATAAAGATCCTGTGGGAATAAAGGGGATATCGGCGGTTAAAGCCTCGGCGCCCAGACGCATAATGGAGCCTTTTCCGAACTGCTTCTCAATTTGACTCATGGCCATTTCCACGGCCCGGCCCTTGTCACCGCCCTTGTCACCGTTTGGTTTCATAATGCCTCCCTGTAAATTTAGAAATTATGGTTTGTTGTTTTTGATGATTCTGTAAAAAGTCAAGATTTGGTCATTTTTCGTCATTCCCGTGAAAACGGGAATCCAGTGTTTTTAATTAGTTCTGCATGACTGGATTCCCGCGCAGGCGAGAATGACGAGTTTTTGCGAGACTATCATTTTTGTTTCAGCGGAAATACTCCTATCTTGGTATACACCGGTCCTTGAAGTTTCAAGTCACTTTTAAAAAGGATGACCTCCTGAACGAAAAAAGGCTCGGACTCTCCTTTTGACCAGTGGGTCATCAGGCGGTAAAGGGGCTCGTTCCCCTCCTTCAGCTTGTTTCTCCCCAGGGTCAAATGGGGATGGAAGGGCCGGTCTTCTTTGGGGATTCCCAGGGGAACCAGGGCCTGTTCAATGGCCCGGTAAACATCCTGAAGGGTTTCAGTCTCCCCCCCAACCCGGCCCAGATCACCCTGGGCCTAAACAGGTTGGGAAAAGCACCTATTCCCTTTAGGCTTAGCTGAAACCGGGTACAATCGATAAGGACCTGTACAAGAGCCCGTGAAATCCTTTCAACCAATTCCTCTGAAATGGAGCCAAAAAACTTCAAGGTCAGATGGGACTGGCCGGGTGAGACCCATTTGATCTTTGAAGGGACCTGTTTCAGGTCTTGAAGATAATCGGCAATGATTTCTTTCAGGCTTTCAGGAAATTCTATCGCTAAAAAGGAACGTATCATCTAAGAGAACTCTCCTGACCCAATTTAAAGCAGTATAGGCGGACAATATTTTGATTTGTTCCCGTCGCCCGACAAAGAGAAAATGCCCAGCTTTTTCACCTTCGGCCGTGGAAAGGGCGATCCAGACTGTGCCAACCGGTTTTTCGGGAGTCCCCCCTCCAGGACCGGCTATTCCGGTAACGGCCAATCCCAAATCCGATCTGCTTTTTTTTCGAATATTCTCAGCCATCAGGAGGGCGGTTTTTTCGCTGACCGCCCCGTAGCGGGTCAGGGTCCTTTTAGGAATGTCAAGCAGGTCCGTCTTGGCCCGATTGCTGTAAACAATGACCCCCCGATCGAAATATTTTGAGCTTCCCGGAACACCGGTAAGGCGATGGCCGATCAGCCCCCCGGTGCAGGATTCAGCCACGGAAAGAGACTTATTTTGTTGGACTAATAAGTCTCCGATTACCTCTTCCAGGGTTTGGCCCTCCCTGGAAACCAGATATCCGGACAGCCGTTTTTCCACCACCTTTTCAATGGTATCCAAGAGTCGGTCGGCCCATCGGGCTTTCTCGGCCCGGACGGAGACGGTCAGGTGATGTTCGGGAAAATTGGGATAAAACCCCAACTGGAGAGAATTAAACCGTTTTTCCAAATCCTTTAACTTTTCATTGATCTCCGGCTCTAATAAACCAAAAATCTTATAGACCCTTTGCCGGATGATCTCTTGACCCGGAAATTGTTGGATCAGATAGGGGATAATCTGACGATCCAGGAACCTCCGCATCTCTACCGGTACGCCGGGAAGGAAAAAAAAAGGTTTCCCTTTTTCAATCATTCTAAACCCACAGGCCTTAGGCCGGGGCTGGAAAAGTTCCGCCCCTTCCGGCAGCCAGGCCATTTTTTCAAAGAGAGGGTCCCAGGGGATGGCGTTCCTGGTCAAAAATTTTTTAATCTGAAACTGGAGCCCCTGATTTAAGACCAGGGCGCGGTGGAAGGTTCGGCAGGCCGCGCCTATGGTAATATCATCCGTGGTTCCTCCGAGGCCGCCGGTTACGATGACGGCATCGGCCCTTTTTTCGGCCTGTCTCAAGGCCGAACAAATGGTATTGGGTTGATCGCCGATTAAAACGATCCGGCTTACTTCAAATCCGAAGGAGTGCAATCGGGCGGCGGCATATCCGGCATTTTTGTCCATCACCCGGCCGGTTATCAATTCATTGCCGATTCCTATGATTTCGACTTTCATTCCCATAAATGAACCACGATCCGCAGAATAATCAAGGTATAAACCCCGGCCAGGACATCATCCAGAACGACTCCCCAACCCCCAGGGAGATTTTGATCGATTTTTCGAATCGGATAAGGTTTTATAATATCCATGATCCGAAAGATAAAAAAACCTACGATTACATGAGTCCATGAGAAGGATATTCCGATCATGGCCGTCAGGTAGCCGACTATTTCGTCGATGACTACCTGCGAGGGGTCCTTGACGCCCAGGATTTTTTCAGCCCATCCGGCTATAAATATAGCCAGGCAGATGGAACCGAGAACGATGAAAATCTGGTCCCGGATTGATAAAGCCGAAAGCCAATAATAAATGGGCAGACCCCAAAGGGTTCCGAAGGTGCCCGAGGCCAAGGGGATATACCCCAGATAGGTTCCGGAACCTAAAAATAAGATCGGCCCTTTAAAGGCGGGTCTGTCAAGTGAATTCAAGATAGCACGGCACCCTGAAGAGAGATAGAAAAACCAATACATTGGTTTTTATAATTTTGTGAAACAATTGTCAAGGATTCCGTAATTCCTGTCCCGCTTCACTCTTTACTCTTTCGGCAAGGGTCAGGTCGGATTGATTGAAGACCTTTCGGTTTTTGACGTTTCAAGGGTTCTGGTGTATAGGTATAAACTTGGATCTTAGATTTCGGATTTCGGAATAAAGAAACCCGGTTTCATGATTCGTGATACCCAATGGGGCACGAAGGTTTATATCAAAACGAATATACTAAGAGAATGAGCGGATGAAATTTAATACCCTGATATATCCTTTTTTAATGATACTGATCTGGGGATCTGTTGGCCAAAACGCCTTTGCCGTGGACAATCTGTCCGTCATTGCCGTGGGGGACATTATGATGGGATCTACCGGGCAAAGGGGCTTACTTCCTCCCGAGGACGGCCGAGATTTATTTAAAAACGTGGGCCAATACCTGAATGATGGAGATATTGTTTTTGGAAATTTGGAAGGAGCTCTATTGGATGAAGGAGAATCCATCAAGTGCCGGGGAGAAAAAATGCGTTATTGCTTTGAATTTAAGACCCCGACCCGTTATGGCCTTTATCTCAAACAAGCCGGATTTACGGTTTTAAACATAGCTAACAACCACATTGGGGATTTTGGGGCCGAGGGTATAAAAAGCACCCTGAAGACCCTGGGGACCTTGGGAATGGCCCCCTTGGGGGGCAAGGCCATCGTAGAATTGAACATGAAAAGGAAAAAAATAGCCTTGGTCGGGTTTTCCTATCTTTCTTCCCCCTACTCTTTTTCAATGTTGGAAATTGAAAAAGCTAAAGAAATAGTCGCACAATTGAAAGAGAACCATGATCTGGTGATTGTTTCCTTTCATGGCGGGGCCGAAGGAAGGTCTGCCCAATTGGTCATCAATGAAAATGAAATATTCCTTGACGAAAACCGGGGTAATGTCATCCTTTTTTCCCGGGGGGTGGTTGATGCCGGTGCGGACCTGGTTCTCGGTCATGGTCCCCATGTGCTCAGGGCCTTTGAGGTTTACAAGGGGAAATTGATCGCCTACAGCTTGGGCAATTTTTTAACCTTCGGGATGTTTAACCTGAAAGGGCCCAACGGAGTCAGCGTGATTCTGAAAGTCAAGCTCAACCGGGAAACAGGTCGGTTTTCAGAGGGTCGATTGATTCCGGTAAAATTGATCAATGGAGGTATCCCGGAGCCAGACGAGACCCGACAGGGAATTTCGTTGTTAAAACAACTTACACAAAAAGGCGGGTATGACTTCAACCTCCGGATAGATGAGGAAGGAGGGGTTAATCTAATTCGATGAGTCATCCTGAAGACACCCTGGAATTATTAAACCGTCTGGCCCAACGAAAAGGCATTGAGCCGGAATTCCGGGATAATTGGGGAAACATCCATTCCATTTCACCGGAAACCAAAAGGAAGATTTTGTCGGCCATGGGATGTGAGGTGGAGAATTTAGAGGAGGTGAAAAAGACAATCCAGGCCGAGGAAAGTCTGGAGTGGAGATCCCTGACCGCGCCCGTGTCGATCGTCTCTATCAATGCCCTTCCTAAAGAGCTGATCTTTCAGTTCCCGGTCAATCCGGAGACTGGATCGGAGCCGGCTTCCTGAGGATACTCACGTTTACTTGACCATCCAGGAAGAAGGGGGCCGAGAAAAAGAGTGACGCTTTTTCCCTTCGTCACCTTATTTTTAAAGAGGCCGCGGAGGTCGAGGAGATCCTTTATCTGAGGGGCAGCCTGCCTTTTCCCGAGGGACTGCCCTTAGGCTATCATTATCTTTATCTTACCGTACGGCAAGCCGACCGTCGCTTTGATCAGTCCGTTAAACTGATTGTCTGTCCTGACCAGTGTTATCTTCCCCCGGTGCTTAAAGAAAAGGGCAAGAGAGCCGGACTGACGATTTCTCTGGCCGGCCTTCGTTCAGAGCATAATTGGGGAGTAGGGGACTTAGGGGACCTGAAAGAATTGGTGCGCTGGGCGGTCGAATCCTGTGCAGGTAGATGCTATCGGCCTCTTGCCCTTGCACTTCCTTTCAAATAAAGAACCTTACAATATCAGTCCGTATTATCCCTCCAGCCGTTTTTATCGAAATCCCATTTACTTAAATATTCCCGAAATGGAAGAATTCAATGACTCCACCGAGGCCGGGAAAATGGTCATGGCCCCGGAGACTCAACAATTACTGAACGAACTCAGGGGGTCGGAGAAAGTCCAGTTTGAAAAAGTAAATGGCCTGAAACGAAAAATACTGGAGGTCCTTTTCTCCGTTTTTTTAGAAGGCCATTGGAAGAGGGCCGGGAAGGAGACCCTGCGCCAAAAAGAATTCATGGCCTATATGGACCGTGAAGGGGATTTATTGGACCGCTTTGCGGTTTATAGCGCTTTGGAAGACCATTTCCGGCGATTAGAACCAAAGGCTCCAACCTGGGGACAATGGCCTTTACCTTTTCAGGATCCTGCTTCTCCTGAAGTCCAAACTTTTCAGCAAGAGCACTGGCAAGAGGTTTTGTTCCATAAATATCTCCAATGGCAAGTGGAAGTACAACTGTCGGAAGTGCAGAGGCAGGGCATAAAGTCAGGGGCGGAGATCGGTCTCTATCACGATTTGGCCTTGGGCATTGATCCCTGGGGGGCTGATGCCTGGGCCTGGCGGGGTTTTACCGTTCCCGGTCTCAAGGTCGGTTCGCCACCCGATGATTTTTCACCGAGAGGGCAGGATTGGGGGTTTTATCCTCCTCATGAAGAAAACCATCGCCAGGAGGGTTATCGATTCTTTGCCCAGGAGATAAGGAAAAACAGCCATCCCGGTGGGGCCTTGCGGATCGATCATATCTTGAAGCTTGCCCGTCTCTATTGGATATTAGAAGGCCAATCTCCCAAAGATGGGGCTTATGTCCGATATCCTTTTGATGAGATCATTCAGGTTTTGGCTTTGGAAAGCATCCGGAATAAAACCCTTATTATTGGTGAAGACCTGGGGACCCTCCCTGACCAGCTAAGAGAGCGTCTTTATAAGTTTGGTGTTTTCTCTTATCGGTTGTTTTATTTTGAAAAGGAGGAAGGGGGAAACTTACGGTCACCGGAGAACTATCCCGAATTGGCCCTGGCCTCGATCAGCACCCATGACCTGCCAACATTGGCCGGATTTTGGAGTATGGGGGATCTTATCCTTAGAAAAGAATTGGGCCTTTTCCCCGACGAAGAACACTTTCGCCAGGCCATGATTGATCGGGTTAATGAAAAGAGAAGGATCGTCGACCGACTTCAAGCCTTGGGCTTTCTTTCCGAGGGGGAAGCCCTCGCCCTTCATGCCCAGGAGGAGCCGGTTTTGACCGAAGGGCTTCACCGGTCCGTGTTGTCTTTTCTGATGGCCACGAGGTCAAAATTAGCGGTCTTAAGTCAGGAAGACCTTTTCAAAGAGAAGGAGCAGATGAATCTGCCGGGAACCCTCACCGAACATCCCAACTGGTCGAGAAAGATGCGCTATTCCTTAGAGGAATTAAGGGATCTTCCGGAAGCTCAAAAAGTAGCGGCCCTTTATCGGGATTTAATAGCGAAATCGGACAGAAGCATAAAGAGTTCAGGATTAAAACAGGGTTGATTCCCTAACGCCCGAATCCCAGTTCCTTCCCCGCCGCCTTATCATAAGCATCATAAGCCTTTCTTCCAAAGAGGACAAACCCGACTCGGTCGAAAACCGGATTTTCTCGAATATAATCCGCGACGGTCTTGACGGCGATACGGGCGGCCTCTTCCAGAGGGTATCCGTAGGCGCCGGTACTCAAGGAAGGGAAGGCCAGGGACCGGATCCCTTTTGTATGAGCCAGTTTCAAGCTTTCCCGATAAGCGCTGGCCAAAAGCCGGGGCTCCCCCTTGTTTCCGCCCTGATAAATAGGGCCTACGGTATGAATGACGTATTTGGCCTTGAGATTGCCCCCGGTGGTGATTACCGCCTGTCCGGTAGGACAGCTACCGATCCGGCGGCATTCTTCCATGATGGCCGGTCCTCCGGCCCGGTGGATAGCCCCGTCGACCCCGCCACCACCGGCCAAACGGGAATTGGCGGCATTGACAATGGCTTCGGTTTCCTGTTGGGTGATGTCTCCTTCTTCCAAGAAAAAGACGGTCGGGCCGATTTTGAATTCCATGGATTTACCTCCTTCTTTGTCGGGCTTAGGGCGCAAGGCCCAAGGCGTAAGGCAGATGACTTGTTCGATTTTGAGTTAAGCCTTGTGCCTTGAGCCTTAGGCCCTAAGCCTGTTGTTAAAATTTTTTCATGGCCTCTTTAAGTCTTCCCCGAGCCTCTTCGTTGTACCAGAATTTCAAAAATAGCCCTATATCTTCATCCAAGCGGCAACGGATCTTTTCCGCCGCCTCTCCGGTCCGGTTAGCCTTGATCGCCCCAAAGGCCTCGGCTGGAAGATTCCCTAATTCCCCTGCCTTGGCCAGGGATTCGGCCAGGAGACGCTCCGGAGGAAAAAGGGCGTCCACAATGCCCATCCGCAGGGCTTCTTCGGCTGGGATCATTTTCCCGGAATACAGCATCTCCGTTGCCTTCCGATCCCCGACTAATTGCCGCAAAATAAGGTCCGACAGATAGGGCACCGGCACCCCCAGGTTGATTTCGTTGAGGGCGCAAAATTTTTTTCCTTGGCTCATAAAACGATAGTCACAGCAGGAGGCCAGGATAAAACCCCCGGCGATGGCATGACCATTCAGGGCGGCCACCGTCGGCTTGGGAAGAGTATAGAGGTCGAGGCAGAGTTGATTGAAGGAGGTGAAAAAGTCTCTAAAGCCCTGGGGTTCCTTCGGATACAGATCAGGGATGTCAAAGCCCAAAGAGAAGAATTTTTCATTGGCGCTGGTGATCACCAGGGCCGTTATTATTTTGCTGTCCTTGACTTCCCGGATATGGCTGCCGAGTTCCTCTACCACTTCTCCATTCAAGGGATTGGTCACTCCCCGGTTCAATTTTAAGATTCGGACCCCTTTTTCTGTAGACCCCCCGACCCACCTCATAAATAGACCTCCTGCCGATAGATTTTATTTAGAACCTCAATTTTACCTCATTTTGATAAACTTTCAAACTATTTTAGATTTTAATTAACCAGTTACACCTATTCTTTGTATTTGACAAACCCATGAGGATATTTTAATATCCTCTAAATCCTATCTGGAGTAGCTTATGGAGAAAAGAGACGAAGAATTAATCAACCGACTGATTCCTGAAAATGAAGAACTTGGAAAGTTGGTGAAAGAACACAAAGAATTTGAGGCCCAGTTGGAAGAATTCAACAAAAGGCTGTACCTTTCCGATGAGGAAAACCGGGAAAAGAAAAGGCTTCAAAAATTGAAATTGGCCGGCCGGGATCGGATAGACCAGATCTTAAGAGAACATCGGGCCAGGGGGTCAAGGGCTTGAAATTAAGTGGAGCCGAAATCGTGGTTGAAAGCTTGATCCAGGAAGGGGTTACCTCCATTTTTGGGTACCCAGGCGCAGCCATTATGGATGTTTATGACTATTTGGAAAAAAGCCCCATCCGCCATTATCTGGTGCGTCATGAGCAGGGGGCTGTCCACATGGCCGATGGTTATGCCCGAACTTCGGGCAAAGTTGGCGTCTGTCTGGTGACTTCCGGGCCGGGGGCTACCAATACGGTAACTGGAATCGCCTCGGCTTTTATGGATTCCATCCCGATAGTGGTTTTTACCGGTCAGGTCCCGACTCCCTTAATCGGCAACGATGCCTTTCAGGAAGTGGATATCGTGGGCATTACCCGCCCTTGCACCAAGCACAATTATCTGGTTAAAAAGGTCGACGATCTGGCCCAGGTCGTCAAGGAGGCTTTTTACTTGGCCCGTTCCGGCCGGCCGGGGCCGGTTCTGGTGGATTTGCCTAAAGACGTCCTTCATGACAAAACCGAATTTAAGTATCCCAAGAAAATAGAATTGCGCAGTTATCGGCCGACTTATAGCGCCCATCCGAGACAAATCGAAAAAGCAGCGGCCATGATCCTAAAGGCCAAGAGGCCGGTTATTTATGCCGGTGGAGGGGTCATTACCTCCGGTTCTTCTCCGGAATTGAAGACCTTGGCCGAGGGCTTGACGATCCCGGTTACGACTACCCTGATGGGGTTGGGGGCCTTTCCGGGCAGGCATCCCCTCTGGTTGGGGATGCTGGGTATGCACGGGACTTATTGGGCCAATATGTCCGTGGCCCATTGCGATCTCCTGATTGCCGTGGGGGCCCGTTTTGATGACCGGGTAACCGGAAGAGTCGACCAGTTCGCCCCGGAGGCCAGGATCATCCATATCGACATCGACCCCACATCGATTCGAAAGAATGTTTCGGTTGAGATCCCCATCGTCGGAGATTGCCGGGACGCCTTAAACAAATTGAATCAACTGCTCCAAAAAACCGGGAAACAGGACTGGCCTAAGATACGCCAAACCTGGTTGGAGCAGATCAAGGAATGGAAGGAGACCCATCCTTTAAGCTATGAACAGGGGAAAGATGAAATCAAACCCCAGTATGTGGTCGAGAAAATCTATGAGCTGACCCAGGGGAAGGCCATCATTTCCACGGAAGTGGGTCAGAACCAGATGTGGGCCGCCCAATATTATCATTTCGACCGGCCCAACTCCTTTATTACTTCCGGTGGGCTGGGGGTCATGGGTTATGGTTTTCCGGCCGCCATCGGGGCCCAGGTGGCCTGTCCGGACCGTACCGTCTTTGATATCGCCGGGGACGGCAGCATCCAGATGAATATCCAGGAAATGGCCACGGTCGTGGCCAATCAACTGCCGGTGAAAATCGCCATCTTAAATAACGGTTATTTGGGTATGGTTCGTCAATTTCAGGAGCTTTTTTATGGAAAACGGTATGCCCAGACCTTCCTTAGGGGAAACCCCGATTTTGTAAAATTGGCCGAAGCGTACGGGGCTGCCGGACTCAGGGCTGTTCGACCCGAAGAGGTGGGGCCGGTAATTGAAAAGGCCCTGTCCATTAAAGGCCCGGTGATTATCGATTTCAGGGTAAGCCCTGAAGAATGCGTCTCCCCCATGGTCCCGGCCGGGAAGGCCATGACCGAAATGTTGTTGGTGTAAAAGAAGCAGATAGCGTTCAGCAATCAATCGAAAGCTGACAAAAGCTTTGCTGAACGCCGAAAGCCAATAGGCAGCTAAATGGAAAATCAACAGGATCAAAAACACACCCTTTCCGTATTGGTGGATAACGAACCCGGGGTCTTATCACGCGTTACGGGCCTATTTAGCGGCCGGGGCTTTAATATCGAAAGCCTGTGCGTGGCTGAAACCATGGACCCTTTGGTTTCCCGCATTACCTTGGTGACCCGCGGAAGCGATCAGATTGTCGAGCAGATAACCAAACAGCTCAATAAGCTGGTCAATGTGATCAAGGTCATGGATTTTACCGATACCGAATTCGTTGAAAGGGAAATGGCCTTGATCAAGGTCCGGGCCGAGGCCCAAACCCGGGCCGAAATCTTAAGGATCGTGGATATCTTCCGCTGTAAAGTGGTCGATGTAAGCCCTCAATTTTATACCATCGAAGTGACCGGCAATGAAGGGAAGATCAAGGCTATTTTAGATTTGCTCACCCATCTCGGGATCAAAGAAATCGCCCGGACCGGTACCATTGCCATGGCCAGGAGCAAAAAGGAAGGCCCGTTAAAACGGGAAAAAACCGTCGCAACAGAGACATTCGGAGGAGGAAAAAAATGAAAATCTTTTATGATCAGGAAGCAGACCTCAATCACTTAAAAGGGGAAAAAGTGGCCATTATCGGCTACGGGAGCCAGGGTCACGCCCAGGCCTTGAATTTGCGGGATTCCGGGGTAGATGTAGTCGTGGCCGAATTGGCCGGGACTCCTAATTACCAACTGGCCCAAGAGCAAGGATTTGTCCCGGTTACCGCTGCCCAGGCCGCGGCTCAGGCCCAGGTTATTCAAATCCTGGCCCAGGACCATGTCCAGGCCGCTTTGTTTGAAAATGAGGTCAGGCCTCACCTGACACCGGAAAAAACCATTGTTTTTTCGCACGGCTTTAATATTCATTATGGGCAAGTCGTGCCCCCGGCCAACGTGGATGTGGTTATGGTCGCCCCGAAGGGGCCAGGCCATCTGGTCCGCCGGGAATTTGAAAAAGGGGCCGGGGTTCCCTCGTTGGTCGCCATCCATCAGGATCCTTCCGGAAAGGCCATGAAGACCGCCTTGGCTTACGCCAAGGGGATTGGGGCCACCCGGGCCGGGGTTATTTTGACCACCTTTAAAGAAGAGACCGAAACCGATCTTTTCGGCGAGCAGGCCGTTTTATGCGGCGGGGTGACCGCTTTGGTCAAGGCCGGATTTGATACCCTTGTGGATGCCGGATATCAACCGGAGATCGCCTATTTCGAATGTCTGCACGAATTAAAACTGATCGTGGATTTGATGTACGAAGGGGGCATCAGCCGGATGCGTTATTCCATCAGCGATACGGCCGAATACGGAGATCTGACCCGGGGGAACCGCATCATCACCGAAGAGACCCGGGAGGAGATGGAGATGATTTTGCAAGAGATCCAGACCGGTGAATTCGCCCGGGAGTGGATCCTGGAGAACCAGGCCAATCGCCCGGTTTTTAATGCCTTGCGGCGTATCGAAGCCGAGCATCCCGTTGAAGAAGTGGGCCAAAGACTCCGGCAGATGATGAGCTGGCTGAAGAAATGATGAATAGGGTCAGGCTCGAGGTCCAAGGTCCAAGGTCCAAGGTCCGAGGTTGTTATAACTCAAGTTTTGTCTTCGGGGTTTAGAGTTCGGAGTGGTGGTTTTTTGCTCCAAACTCCGAACCCGTTACCCCGATCTCGGCTGGCCCATGGATTTTCTGGAATCCCAGTTAGTACAAAGATTGAATTCGCCGAACGCCGAGCGCCGAACGGGTTTTTTATGTCTATTCCGATAGCCCGTCAAGGGGTTCCATTTATTGCCGTGGGCCTGGCCGTGGCCGCCCTTTTTATCTGGCTGGGCCTTCCAATAGGTTGGGGAGCGGCCCTTCTTTTTACCTTGTTTGTGGCCTCTTTTTTTCGGGACCCCGAACGGGAGTCCCTTCAGGGGGAAAGGGCCGTATTGGCCCCGGCCGACGGCAAGGTCCTTTTGATTGAGGAAGAGGAGAAAACCCCTTTTTCAACTGGAGGATCGATCAAGATCAGTATTTTTATGTCGATTTTTAACTGCCATGTGAATCGAATCCCGATGAGCGGCAGGATTGAAAAGGTTTTTTATCGGGCCGGTAAATTCTATTCGGCCAATAAAAAACAGGCCTCGTCCGAAAACGAACAAAACGCCTTACTCCTCAGGACCGGCGACGGCTATGAGATCACTTTCGTTCAGATTGCCGGTTTGATTGCCCGAAGGATTGTCTGTTGGGTCAAGGAAGGTGAGACGGTAAAACAAGGAGCGCGTTTCGGTCTGATCCAATTTGGGTCAAGGGTGGACCTTTATCTGCCCCTTTCCGCCCGACTTCGGATCAAACGGGGAGATAAGGTCAAGGCCGGGTTAACCGTTATGGGAGAATTGCCATGAGGATTCAGAATCGAAGGAATAAAAAACGGAAGGAACGGAGAAGAGGCATCTATGTGCTTCCCAACCTGATCACCACGGCCAGTCTTTTTTGCGGGTTTTATGCGGTGATTAGTGCCATTGCCGGCAATTTCCACCAGGCCGCCCTTTCGGTTCTGATCGCCGCCGTCCTGGACGGCATGGACGGCCGCATCGCCCGGATTACCAGGACGACCAGCGCCTTCGGCGTGCAGTACGATTCCTTGTGCGACCTGATCGCCTTCGGACTGGCCCCGGGCGTATTGGTCTTTCTGTGGGCCTTAAAACCTTTCAATCGGTTCGGCTGGATGGCCGCCTTTCTTTACGTGGTTTGCGGGGCCTTGCGATTGGCCCGTTTTAATGTTCACGCCGGGCAAGCGGGGAATCAATATTTTGTCGGCCTGCCCATTCCGGCTGCGGCCAGTATCGTGGCGGCAACCATCCTGTTTATCTACCAGGTCGGCGGGACGGGATCCACCGGCTACCTGGTGGTGTTGATTATGATTTACGTTTTGTCCTTTTTGATGGTCAGCAATATTCCCTATCCCAGTTTTAAAGGACTGAAATTAGCCGAACGGCGCTCTTTTAACTTCCTGGTGGCGGCGGTCCTGGTATTTGTTCTGGTGGCTATCGAGCCCTTTGTCATGCTGGCCGTGGGCATTCTGGGATATGTGCTCTCCGGTCCGATCCTGGCCTTATATAGATTGAAAAAGAAACCGGTCCCCGAACCGGTGGAAAGGACCGTTTAAAAACGAACCTTGGATGCCCGATAACGAATTTTGATTAGACCATCCAACGAGAACAAAATATCGAGCATCCAGTAACGAGAATCGAGAATCATGGCCGAGCGTATTATTATATTTGACACGACATTAAGAGATGGGGAACAATCCCCCGGGGCCAGCATGAATAAGGCCGAAAAACTCCGGTTGGCCCGGCAATTGGAAAAACTAAAGGTGGATGTCATTGAAGCCGGTTTTCCCGTGGCCTCGCAGGGCGACTTCGAGGCCGTGGCCCTGATCGCCAAAGAGGTTCGAGGGTTGACCGTTACCGCCTTGTCCAGGACCGAAAAATCGGATATCGATCGGGCCTGGGAGGCCGTAAAGGCCGGGGCCAACCCCCGGCTGCATATCTTTATCGCCACTTCGGATCTGCACTTAAAATATAAACTGCGCAAGACCCGCAGAGAGGTGCTGGAAATCATCCAAAAGGCAATCTCTCACGCCAGGCGATATACCACCAATATTGAGTTTTCGGCTGAAGACGGTTCCCGGACGGACCTGCCCTTTCTGATCCAGGCGGTCCGGTCGGCCGTCAAGGCCGGGGCAACGATCATCAATATCCCCGATACCGTAGGCTATGCCTTACCCGAAGAATTCGGGGAAATGATTCGTCTTGTCCGGGAAGGGGTATCGGCCGACGACCGGGTGGTCTGGAGCGTCCATTGCCACAACGACCTGGGGCTGGCCGTGGCCAATACGCTGTCGGCCATTCAGAACGGGGTCCGGCAGGCGGAGGTGACCATCAACGGGATCGGAGAGCGGGCCGGGAACACCTCTCTGGAAGAACTGGTGATGGCCCTTCATACCCGAAGGGATCGAATGCCTTACTTTACCAACATTGATAAACGGCAGATCTATTCCACCAGTCGATTGGTCAGCCGCATAACCGGTCTGGTGATTCCGGCTAATAAGGCCGTCGTGGGGGCCAATGCCTTTGCCCATGAATCCGGGATCCATCAGGACGGGGTGCTCAAAAAGAGGACCACTTATGAGATCATGACCCCCCAGGATGTCGGCCTGGATCAAAGCGTTTTGGTATTGGGAAAACATTCCGGCCGTCATGCCTTTCAGGAACGTCTCAAGGAGTTGGGCTATGTCTTGAGTCCGGAAGATTTGAAAAAGGTTTTTGAAAGATTCAAGGACCTGGCGGACAAGAAAAAGGAAGTGGTCAATGAGGACATCGAGGCCCTGATCGCCGATGAGATCCTGATGATTCCCGACACCTATAAACTGGTTTACTTGAGTGTGATCAGCGGAAATATGGCTGTGCCCACGGCCACCGTTAAGATAGAGGTCAACGGGGAAATCATCCAGAAGGCCGGTTTCGGGGTCGGTCCGATTGACGCCACCTTTAATACCATCAATAAGATTATCCGGACCTGCACCAAGGTTTGCAAACTTTTAAGTTTTTCGGTCAACGCCATCACCGGCGGTATGGATGCCCAAGGCCAGGTCAATGTCCGAATTGAGCAAGACGGCAAAGTCGTCCTGGGCAAGGGTTCGGATTCCGACATCCTGACGGCCAGCGCCAAGGCCTATTTAAACGCCCTGAATCGATTGGAATACTTAAAAAAGAATCCGATTAAGAGGCTGTCCTAAAAAAGAATTCAGAATCCAGAAGTCAGAATTCAGAATGGCCAAATGCAATGGGAAGAAGAATTCCTTATTCTGTATTCTGGCTCCTGAATTCCAAAGGGTTGTAATCATGTCCCAAACCATCACGGAAAAAATATTGGCGGCCCATGCCGGATTGAAAACGGTTCATCCCGGCCAATTGATAGAAGCCCAGGTGGATTTGGCCCTGGCCAATGACATCACCGCGCCCATCGCCATAAAGGTTTTTTATGAGGCCGGCGGGAAAAAGGTCTTTGACCCGAAAAAGGTGGTCCTGGTTCCGGATCATTTCGTACCCAACAAGGATATCGCGGCTGCCGAACAATGCCGGAAGATGCGTCTCTTTGCTCAGGAGCAAAAACTCCCCCATTTTTTTGAGTTGGGAGAGATGGGGATTGAGCATGCCTTGCTTCCGGAAAAAGGGCTGGTCCTGCCCGGGGACCTGGTTATCGGGGCCGACAGTCATACCTGCACCTATGGGGCCCTGGGGGCCTTTGCCACCGGTGTGGGGAGCACGGACCTGGGGGCGGCCATGATCACCGGCCGGACCTGGTTAAAGGTCCCTGAGACCATAAGGCTGGTTTACCAGGGAAAACCGAGACCCTGGGTCTCCGGCAAGGATCTGATCCTTTATACCATCGGGGACCTCGGGGTGGATGGGGCCCGTTATCAGGCCATGGAATTCAGCGGTCCGGCCCTGACCCTTCTTTCCATGGCCGACCGTTTCACCATGGCCAATATGGCCGTCGAGGCCGGGGCCAAGAACGGTATCTTTGAGCCCGATGAAATAACCATGGCCTATGTCCGGGAACGGTCCAAGAAAAAGGGGAAGATCTACCGATCGGATCGGGATGCCCGTTATAAGGAAACCCGCACCTACGATCTGAAGGATATCGAACCCCAGGTCGCTTTTCCCCATCTGCCGGAAAATACCCGGCCCATATCCAAGGTGGGAAAAGTGCCCATCGACCAAGCGGTCATAGGCTCCTGTACCAACGGCCGACTGGAGGATTTACGGATCGCCGCCGGGGTCCTAAAAGGCCGCAAGGTGGCCAAAGGAGTCCGGTTGATTGTCATCCCGGCTACCCCTTTGATCTATCAGCAGGCCATGTCCGAAGGACTGCTGGATATCTTTTTAAAGGCCGGGGGGGTGATCAGCACCCCGACCTGCGGGCCCTGTCTGGGCGGCCACATGGGGATCCTGGCCAAAGGGGAACGGGCCATCGCCACCACCAATCGCAATTTTGTGGGCCGCATGGGCCATCCGGAAAGTGAGGTCTACTTGGCCGGTCCGGCCATCGCCGCAGCTTCGGCTGTTTTAGGCGTAATCGGGCCGGTGGAGGCCTTGCCGAGGGCGAAAAGAAAATAGAGTTCGGGTTGAGAGTAGAGGAATAATTTTCCACATCAGGAGTACCATTCAGAATACGGGTTCAGGCCTTAGAAAGAAAAGGGAGTGAAGATGAAATATACCGGCCGGGTCTGGAAGTTCGGAGACCATATCGATACCGATGTCATCATACCGGCTCGCTACTTAACCTCGTCGGACCCCAAAGAATTGGGCCGCCATTGCCTGGAAGATGCCGATCCTGATTTTGTTAAGAAGGTCCGGAAAGGTGACATTATCGTTGCCGGAAGAAATTTCGGCAGCGGTTCTTCCAGGGAGCACGCCCCGATAGCCATCAAGGCCGCCGGTATTTCCTGCGTCATAGCCGAAAGCTTCGCCCGAATCTTCTATCGAAACTCCTTTAATATGGGCCTCCCCATATTTGAATCACCGGAAGCCGCCAGGAACATTAAAGAAGGAGATGTTGTGCGGGTCGATGCTGAAACCGGCTTGATTGAAGACCGGACCCTCAAGAAAAAATTTCAGGCCGAACCCATCCCCCCTTTCATGCAGGAATTGATTGATGACGGAGGGTTGATCGCCCATATCAAAAAAAGGGGTTCACGGTACAAGGCTCAAGGTTCGAGGTAAAAAATCAAAGGCGTAAGGAAAAAATCATGAAAAGAACTTATCGGATAGCGGTGATTCCGGGAGACGGGACCGGGCCGGAGGTGGTGGCCGAAGGGTTGAAGGTGCTCAAGGCCGTGGGCCGCAAGGAGAGACTGACCTTTAATACCATCCCTTTTGACTTGGGTGGGGAGCGTTATTTAAAGACCGGAGAAATCCTGCCGGATTCGGTTTTGGAAGAACTCAAAAAAGTAAATGCCATTCTTCTCGGGGCCATCGGTCATCCAGGGGTAAAACCGGGTATTTTGGAAAAGGGCTTGCTCTTAAAGCTGCGCTTTGAACTGGATCAGTATATCAACCTGCGGCCGGTTATTCTCTACCCCGGGGCGGACACCCCTTTGAAAAATAAGGGACCGGAGGAAATCGATTTTGTGGTGATTCGAGAGAATACCGAAGGTCTTTATGCCGGGGCAGGGGGGTTCCTGAAAAAAGGGACTCTCGATGAAGTGGCCATCCAGGAGTCCATCAATACCCGTAAAGGGGTGGAGCGCTGCATCCGGTACGCCTTTGAATTCTGCCGTCAAAGAAACCAAAAGGGTAAACTGACCTTGTGCGGGAAGACCAATGTTCTGACCTATGCCTTTGATCTCTGGGAGCGGACTTTCCATGAAGTGGCCAAGGAATTTCCCGAGGTGACCACTAATTACGCCCATGTGGATGCCGTCTGTATGTGGATGGTCAAAAATCCGGAATGGTTTGACGTGATCGTCACCGACAATATGTTCGGCGATATCATCACCGACTTAGGGGCCATGATCCAGGGAGGGATGGGTATTGCCGCCGGTGGAAACATCAATCCTCACGGGGTCTCCATGTTTGAGCCCATCGGCGGCTCGGCCCCCAAATATACGGGGAAAAATATCATCAATCCTCTGGCGGCCATCGGGGCCGTCCAAATGATGCTGGCCCATTTAGGTCTGGAAGAGGCCGCCCAAAGAGTGGAAAAGGCCATACGAGCAGTGGTCAAGAATAATATCAAAAATCTGAATGCCGGGAAAATGGGGTTCACCACCCAACAAGTCGGAGATCTGGTGGTATCGTATTTATAAGCGCTCAGCACTTAGCCTTCAGCTTTCAGGAAAAGCCTTTTTCTCGACTACTGATTGCTGATTGCTGACCGCTGATCGCTAATAGCTTTTAAAGAGAGGTAACAAATGAGCAGAACATGGAATGTAGCAGTCGTGGGCGCTACGGGCGCGGTGGGGAATCAAATGATTCGATGTCTGGAAGAAAGGGATTTCCCCGTGAAAAATATCAAGTTCCTGGCCTCGGCCCGTTCCGTTGGCAAGACCCTGCCCTATAAAGGGAAGCAGGTCCCGGTTGAAGAATTGAAGGAAGGTTCTTTCAAAGATGTGGAAATCGCCCTGTTTTCGGCCGGGGCCTCGACCAGCCTGAAGTTCGCTCCCCAGGCGGTCCAGGCAGGATGCGTAGTGATTGACAATTCCAGCGCCTTTCGCATGGACCCCGCCATCCCTTTGGTGGTGCCTGAATGCAATCCCCATCGGATAATCAGCGGTCCCGGGATTATCGCCAATCCGAATTGTTCGACTATCCAGATGGTGGTGGCCTTAAAGCCGATCCACGAACACGTCCGGATCAAACGGATTATTGTTTCTACCTACCAGGCCGTATCCGGGACCGGGCAAAAGGCGATCTTTGAATTACAAAATCAGATTAGAGACCTGTTAGAGGGCAAGCAACCGGAAAGTAAGGTCTATCCGTATCAGATTGCCTATAACTGCCTGCCCCATATCGATGTTTTTCTGGAAAACGATTATACCAAGGAAGAGATGAAGATGGTCAATGAAACCCGAAAGATTCTGGAAGACGAATCCATCAGGGTTTCAGCCACGACGGTGCGGGTGCCGGTTTTTTACGGTCACTCGGAGGCCGTTTATATTGAAACCGATAAAAAGATCACCCCTCGAGAAGTCAAGGATCTTCTGCGGAATGCATCCGGAGTCGTGGTGACGGATGATGTGGCCAACAAGATTTACCCCATGCCGGTGACGGCCGAGGGAAAAGATGAAGTCTTTGTCGGCCGGATCCGGGAAGATATTTCCCATGAAAAAGGGATCGCCATGTGGGTCGTGGCCGACAATATCCGTAAAGGGGCGGCCACCAATGCCGTCCAGATTGCTGAAATATGGATTCAGAGGGGATAATAAAGAAAGTCGGCCGTCACATCTTCCATGAGGATTATTGCCGGACAGTGCAAAGGACGCCGATTATCTCCCTTTAAAGGCAGGCAGACCCGCCCCACTCAAGATCAGGTACGGGAAGCGATATTCAATATCCTGGGGCCTGACGGTCCTTTTTTAAGGGTGGCCGACCTCTTTGCCGGGAGCGGGGCCTTGGGGTTGGAGGCCTTAAGCCGCTGGGGAGGAACAGCCCTTTTTGTGGATTCTTCCCGGGCGGCCGTTGATTGTCTCCGGAAAAATATCGGTCTTTTAAAAATGGAAAAAAAGGCCCGGGTGATCCAACGGGACCTTTCACAGGGGGCAAAATTTTTAAACAAGGTCGGCGGTCCTTTCGATCTTATTTTTATGGATCCGCCCTATGGGCAAGGGTGGTGTCATTTAATGATCCCCTCTCTTTTATCCCTTCCCATCCTGGAGGAAAAGGGGATTCTGGTCCTGGAACATGATTTAAAGGAGCCCATACCCGAACAGGTGGGGGACTGGGGAATAGAGGATCAGCGCCAATACGGAAAGACCAGAGTATCTTTTTATAAATCCACGAAAAGGTAGAAAAACGAAATGGATCGTGTGGCTATCTACCCGGGATCTTTTGATCCCATTACCAACGGGCATCTCAGTTTGCTTCGCCGAAGTCTCCAGATATTTGATAAAATTATTGTGGCTATCGCCATCAATCCGGAAAAGAGGCCATTATTCACCCTGGAAGAGCGATTAGACATCCTGAAACTGGTCCTGAAAGATTACCCCCGGATTCAGATTGATCATTTCCAGGGTCTTTTGGTAGAGTATGTCCAGCGGCAGCAAACCAATATCGTCTTAAGAGGTCTCCGGGCCTTGTCGGACTTTGAATACGAGTTCCAGATGGCCTTGATGAATCGTAAGCTGAGCAGGAAAGTCCAGACGGTTTTTATGATGACCGATTATAAATGGTTTTACATCAGTTCAACCATCATTAAAGAAGCGGCCTGTCTGGGGGGGAATATCGACGGACTGGTCCCCGAGATAGTCAACCAGCGGCTTAGGGAAAAATTTGGATTTCCACCCCTGTCTCCGGCAAACAACCATCTGAGGACCAGTTCATCCTTGAAAAATTCCCGTCGCAAGTCCCTCAAAAAGGAAATCTGGGAATAAAAAATGGTCCTGGATTCCAGGATCCAATTGCAAAGAATTCAGGAGTCAGAATTCAGAATCCAGAATAAAACTCAAGTCTTTTTGGCGATTCATCCTCATCCGGAATTCTGAATTCTTACTCCTGGCTCCTGGATTCCAGGATTTTGATCGATTCCGATAACTTTGGAGAGGGTGTCGCGCAGCTCGCTGATCCGGTAGGGTTTGGCCATAGCGCCTTTGAACCCGTACCGTTCATATTCCATCATCACCGGGTCGTTTGAGTAGCCGCTGGAAACGACGGCCCTGGCCGAGGGATCGATCTTGAGTAATTCCTGGACGGTCTCCTTGCCCCCCATCCCTCCGGCGACGATTAAATCCAATATGGCGGCGTCAAATGGGCGTCCCGAGTCCTTGGCCTGCTGAAAGCTGGCCAGGGCCTTCTCCCCATCCTCCGCCAGTTCCGCTTCAAAGCCTAACTGATCAAGGATTTCTCCGAGCAGATGACGGACCATCTCCTCGTCGTCCATCACCAGAATCCGGCGCGTCAGCGCAAGGGGCCCTTCCATGGTCTGTCCCGCCGGCGTTCCCTGCTGGAAAGCCGGAAGATAAATATGAAAGGTCGTTCCTTCTCCGGTCTTTGAATCCACGGTAATCGCGCCCCCATGTTTCCGGACGACCGAATGACAAATCGTCAGTCCCAGACCCATACCCTTCTGGTCTCCCCGTTGTCTGGTTGAAAAATAGGGGTCGAAGATCTTCGGCAGGACCTCCTCGGGAATGCCGCCGCCCCGGTCGGAGATGGTCACTCTCGCATAATCACCCTCGGGTAGGGGAAGACCAGACGACGGGCCTACCTCCCAATTTTCGGCACCGATAGAGATCATCCCGCCGTCCGGCATCGCCTCCCGGGCATTTAAAATGATGTTCCGGAAGACCTGTCCGATCTGATTTTCGTCCACTTCCGTACACCAGAGATCAGGAGGAAAGGCGCACTCATATCCCAGAGGGGAACCCCTTAAGGTAAATTTGGCCTGCTCTTTGAGCAGGCCGGTCAAGGAGATCCGCTTTTTAACCGGTGCGTCTCCCTTGGCAAAGGTGATAAATTGCCGGGTCAGGCTCCGGGCCGCCGTGGCCGCTCTCTCCGCATCGTTTAAATAGGGGGCTATGGTCTCGCTGAACCGGGGGGACATTTTGGCTAACTCAAGATTGCCGAGGATGACCGTCAACAGGTTATTGAAGTCATGGGCGATTCCCCCGGCCAGGATCCCCGTAGACTCCAGCTTGTCCATAATCATTCGCTCCTCATCCCTTCGTTTGCTTTCGGTGAGGTCGGTCAATATTCCTCGAAGCCCGATCCCCCGGTCCTTTTTGGTGATCGGCCGGCTTGAAACCCTCACCCAGCGAAGTGCCCCAAACTGGTTAACAACTCGAACCTCGATCGGTTGAACATGGCCGGACAATGTTTTCCGGACGCCCTCCAGGGCAATGGGCCTGTCTTCGGGAAACAAGAAATCCATGATTGGCCGGCCGATAAGTGCCGCCGGGGAAAATCCGATAAGCGCCTCGCAGGCGGGACTGATATAGGTTATCCCTCCATCTTCATCCACTTCAAAAATAACATCGTTGATATTCTCCACTAAATCACGATACTTCTCCTCCGATTTCTTCAGGGCCTCTTCGGCTTGTTTGCGTTCGGTGATGTCCTCGATGATGGAAATCCGGTATGGCTTCCAAACGTTTTTGGCCAGCGAGGTGGTCACTCGGGACCATACCGGGTGACCGTCTTTGTGGAGGAACCTCTTTTCTATCGTGTAGAAAGGAATCTCTCCCTTAAGCAACTGCTCGATCAGGGGTTTTTCGATCTGCCGGTCTTCCGGATGGGTGATTTCCTCGATGGTGCGCCGGCGAATCTCCGACTGGGTCAAACCGATGATCTCCGAGAGTTTATCGTTTCCCTTGAGGAAATGCCCTTCCAGGTCGCGTTGTTCGATGCCGACGGCCGCCGACTCGAATACCGCCTTGAGCTGCTCTTTGCTTTCGCGCAAAGCCTCCTCGACGCCCATACCCAGGACCTGCATCCCGCCCAAGGTTTTCTCGATGGATTGAATCAGTTCGTCACGGGAGGACTCTTTTAAGATATACCCATCGGCCCCGGCCTTGAGGGTGGCCGTGATGTATTCATCGGTTTTATGGACGGTCAGGGCCAAAATTTTTGTCTCGGGCCGTTTCTCCTTGATTTCCCGGGTGGCGGCCAGGCCGCTCATCCGGGGCATGGAAAGATCCATCAAAACCAGGTCGGGGAGGAATTGATCGACGGACTGAACGGCTTCCCGGCCGTCGCCGGCTACACCCACGATTTCAAAATCCTGGTGTGAAGAGAGAAGGGAATGCAGTCCTTCCCTGATCTTCGGGTTGTCGTCCACGATAAGGATGCGCTGCCGTTTATCCATTTAAGGGTCTCTTTTCTTAATTATTTCAACGAGAATTTATCCGTAAAAAGTCTCTCATCCCCGGAGATGACCCAATGGACTTCTTATACCTTCCTTTTTTTAAAAGAATTCGAGAATATTATACCGGAAATCTTTAAGAGAAGAAATAACGGGGAAACGGTATTTTTTAAAAAAAGAACTGTATTTTAATTCTAATGGATTCGAAAATTTTGAAGAAGGACGGTCCTGAAGGATTATTCGGTGCTGTCCAGACTAATCACCTGGTTTCCGTCCAGGATATTCTTGATCGATAGAATCAGTTTAGTACGGGGAGAGTCTTTTAAGATATACCCATCGGCTCCGGCTTCGCGGGCGGCCTTAAGGTACTCAGGGGTCTTATATACGCTAAAAATTAGAATTTTCGTCTCGGGCCATTTCTCTTTGATTTCTCGAGTCGCGGAAATACCGTCCATCCTGGGCATGGATATATCCATTAAAACCAAGTCGGGATGGAGTTTGTTCACTAAGGCCACAGCCTCCAGGCCGTCACCGGCTTCACCCACAATATCGAAAATATCCTGGGAGGAAAGAAGGGATCTCAGTCCCTCACGAAGAGTGGGATGGTCATCGACGATTAGGATCCTTTTGATTTCCATCAATCTACCGCCCGAATTTTCCGGTGATGGCGGCCGACCCTATCACTTTTCCGGCAATGGTATTTTTGAAGTCGGAAAGTGAGGTGTCGAGTTCTAAGTCGAGTTTCTCAACCTTTAAGGCATACAGGGTAACGACATAAGGATGATCCCCCGTTCCTTTAGGCGGTTGCGGCCCACCGTATCCGATGTCCCCGAAGGAATTCCTGAGTTCCAGGGAACCGCGGGGGATTTTATTTCTGGAATCCCCTTCCTCCAGGGAGGTCGCGGTTGCGGGTATATTGATCATAAGCCAGTGGACCCAGTTTTGGGCCACGGGGTGGGGGTCGACCATCGATAGGGCCAAGGACTTGGTCCCGGTGGGGACGTCCTTCCAGGTTAAAGGGATGGAGATATTTTTCCCGCCGGCTCCCGGCATGACGAATCGGACCGAAATTTTCTCCCCGTCTTTAAAGGCAGAAGATGAAATTTCCATAACGGAACCTCCTAATAATATTATCCCTACTATAAGCGAAATGAGTTGGGGGAGTTAATAGAGTAAAACCCGTATTTTCGGGAAGAAAGAACTGTATTTTTAAGGTGGATAGCGGGGATAATTACTCTCTTTAGCCGGTAATCCCCTCATGGCCCGGCCTTGAGAATCAGACGGGCCAAACGGCCCGGATGACCGTCCCTTTTCCCCTGGTGGACTCAATGGAAAAAGAGCCGCCTGAGAATTCAACTCGTTCTTTCATGCTGGAGAGCCCCAGGCCTTTTTTTAAAATCCCCCTGGAGGACAGCGTTTCCGGATCAAATGAAAAAAGGGCTTTTTCTATTTACCGCCTCGACAGGACTCAATGGCTTTGAGTTTTAATCCTCAGATCCCTATAAGGAAGCCTGTCTTTTTGACCCTGCTGAGAACATCATAAGAATCATGAACCCAATACTCAAAAGAAAGCGAAAGTGCTAAACTCAGGACAATCCTAATTACCCGAGGAAACCTCAGGAAAAATTCTTTGCCCGGAAGCCCGGAGGCTTAGGAAAACGGGAAAAGGTAGCTATGAAGTAGAAGAGATAAATGTGTTTATATTCAGTGTTGGCATAACTTCTTGATTTTTATGGTGCCCCCGGCGAGACTTGAACTCACGGCCTACAGATTAGGAATCTGCCGCTCTATCCTACTGAGCTACGGGGGCTTAGGATAAAATATAATAGATTCGAGCAGGGAACTCAATAAGAATATCGGTGAACCTCGAGAGTCCGGAAGTCAGAATTAAAAATACAGGCGATAGGCGATAGGCAAGAGGCGATAGGTTAAAAAATCAGGAGACTTCTAACCTATTGCCCTTCGCCCATTGCCTGACTTTTTAGATAGCCCACATACCCGGCAATGCTGTTGGCCATAAAAAACCTTTCCTTTTCCTGGGCCGGGGGGTCTAATTTGTGAAAATATTTCAGCAAGGGATCTTTTTCCAGAAGAGCTTCCATCGACCGTTTCAACACATCCTCGGGGTTGGATTTAAAGATCTCGGAAATGAGTTCTTTCCAGAAATAGAGCTGTTCCCGATATAACTTGAGCATTTCCCGGCTGCTGGGATGGCTCCCGGCATGGCCGAAATAGATCGGTTGGTCTTTTAAGAGGAGCATCCGGTCCACGCTGCCCACGGTCTGTTCAAAGAAAAAGCGGGGCGGGGTAGGGGGCCGAAGATAAATTTTATCTCCCAAGAGGCAGATAGACCCCGGCCGATTCTCCGGCAAACAAAAGGTCCTCATAACAAAAACTCAAATGAAAGGGGGCATGACCGGGGGTTTCCAGGATCGTCAGCCCCTCCATGGATAAGGCATCGTGGGGGATAAGACGTTCCGGTGCCACCGGTTCAATAGGGCCGTAGGCAAGGGCTTTTTCTTTCAAGGTAGATAGACTTCCTTCCCAGAGTTTAGAGGGATCGATCAAATGGGCCAGCCCTTTGGCATGGGCAACGGCCCTGGCGGTGGGGAATCGTTCCAAAAAGGGGGCCAGGCCTCCGGCATGATCGATATGGAGATGGGTCAGCCAAACATAGTCGACCTGGTTGATCCCTCTGTTCACCAATTGGGTTATCAACGAATCGATTGAAGCCCTCGGTCCCACATCGACGACAATAGTCGGGTGGCCCTGAATAACCCAGGAGAGGACAAACTTTTCCCATCCGGGAATTTTTTGGGGAAGTTCGATAAAAAAGGGAGAGGGTTTGGTCATGGTTCACTCCATGGGAATTGGCTCAAACGCCGGCTGGTTATATTGATTAAGGCCCAAATGGCATCCAAAGGCAGGTGTCGGCTGATACTGCTGTCGAAATTGATGCTGATCTGGGAAGGAAACTCCTCATCTTCGACATACAGGATATATTCCACAGGGATTCGGGGAAGGACCAGGAGTTCAAAAGAGGCGTCTCCCTTTCCGGTTTCCCTGCCCCCCAGGCCGAAACCGGACTGAAGAAACCCTTGGGGGTCCTGGCCGAATTTTTTTTCCAGGGGTTCCTTAAGCAGGGCATGGGGTCCGCGAAAAAAAAGTTCTCCGCCGGGGAGTTCCCTTTCGCTGACCTTTTTTCCATCCAAGGGTCTATCCTGGGCCTTGAGTAAATAGACCAAGAGAACCAGGTATTCCTGAAAACTTAAGGTTTTTTCAGGGTTGTCCATCCTTTGGATCAGGGTTGCTTCGGGTTGGCAGACATAAACCCGATTCAAAAAAAGGATTTGGTAACCACGGCCGGCCCGAAAAGAGACTAAAGCCCTTTGACAGACGTCCTTTGGGTCTAAAGCCGATAATTCCTGCCAATAGTGATCGGGGATGTGTTCGCTGTCCCTGAACCTTGAAACGGTGTTGGGATCGACAGGGGGCATGGGCGTCTATTGGGGGCGATTCTTCCGGCAAAATTCCAGATACTTGATCAGTTCCCGTTTCATTTCTTTTCGTTCCATGACTTCATGGATGCCGCGGATATCAAAAAAATAATCCAGGTGTTGATAAATCAGTCCGGATAATTGTTGGAGGGAATTGGAACGCACCAAGCCCTCATCGACTTCAAAGCCCCTGGATTTCATCACCCGGGGCCCGGTAAAGATGACCAAGGCGTTGGGTTCGGCCAGGATGATGTCTCCCAGGGAGGCGTAGCTGGCAATGGCCCCTCCGGTTGAAGGGTCGCCCAGGATGGAGATAAAAGGGCAGGCCGACGCGTTTCAGACGGTGCACAGAGGCGATGGTCTTGACCATTTGCATCAGGGCCAGTATGCCTTCATACAACCGCGCCCCTCCGGAACAGCACAAGCTGATAAAGGGGACTTTTTTTTCAATGGCCAAATCCACCGCCCGTTTAAATTTTTCCCCGAAGGCCACACCCATGGAGCCGCCGCTGAAGTAGAATTCGGAAACGGCCAGAATGACCGGCTGGCCGAATATCTGGGCTTCTCCGGTGACTAAGGATTCTTTGAAGTGGGAGCGTTGTTTTTCCAAGAATTCCCGGTAATAGTTGGACATCAATCGGTCGTCGAGGAGACTGCCTAACGGCCAAATTCCGGTTTATTTCAAAAAAGCTGTCCTTGTCTGTCAGACAATCGATCCAGCCGCCGGCATCCAAAATATTCTGACGGCCGCAAAAAGGGCAGACCTGAAAATTCTTCAAATAGTCTTCGAGTTTGATCAACCGGCCGCAGCCACCGGAAGGCTTGGGGCTCCTTTCCTGGCCGCAACGAATATACTCCTGGTCGAGTTCCAGGGGCTCGCTGCTGGCGTAGTCGTCGGAGATTTGGGTCAAACTGTCATAGGTGACCACCTGAATATCCGGCGGGACCTTGTAAAAGAATTTCTTGATGGGTTTTTCCAAGAGCTGTTTTAATTCATGGAGTTTTCCATGGTGGCGGGGCAACCCATAGGCCAAGGCCCTTTTTTCCCGGTGTTCCAGGAGTTTTCTGATCTTGGTATGGAAAAGATCCCGGATGGATTTTTGAAGATAATGGTCGATGGAGGCGGAAAATCCCCGGACATCTTTGATGTCTTCCGGAGCAGGAAGGACCTGATCGATGACCCCCAATTTTTTCAGATCAGGGGCGGTCGGCTTGGAGATCAGAAGGGCCTCCCGGATTCGCGAGGGGTCTCGAAAGATGATCGAGGCCATCGATTCGGGAGGTGCCGTGGCATAGAGGGCGTCTTCGAACTGGCCCCGGCGGTCGGTTACCTGAAGGGCCAGTGCCCCTCCGCTTCCTCCTTCGCCGATAACCACCGAGATGGTTCGGATGGGGATGGTTAAAAATTCATAGATGAGATGACTGATAAAATAGGCTTGAAAACGTCGGGCCGAGGTCATGGAAATATCGGCCCCATAGGTATCGATCAGACATAGGATAACCAGTTCATTGGGGTCCATGGACCGGGCCTGTTTCAATATTCCGAGTATTTGAGAATGTTCGTCGGCGGCCAGCATGCCCAGGTTGAGCCGCTTGGCATATTCGGGATTTCTCAATTTTTCCAGGGTCGGTTTTTCCTGGCCGATGACCAAGACCCGCTTGTCGAGATATTTGGCCTCGCCGCAGATCAAGGATTCTCCGGACGGCGAAAAGGGTTTAAAATGGGTAAAGACGGCCTGAATGAGGTGGGATGATCGGGGGCGAAAAGGATTCCGCGTCCGACGTTTAAATATTTCAACCAGATCTTCTTCTTTCATTGAGCCGTCCCGGAGATGGATTTTTATATAGATTTATATAAAAAATAACCCGAATAAGTCAAGGATAAAGCAAACCCCGTCGTTCAGCATAAAATTTTCTTGCATGATTTTTCTCTTCTGATTATAATTAATTTTTATCCGGAAATTCGAGATTTCCGGATAGGGCTTTCAGTAGCAGCGATCAGTGTTCGGCCAATCCATTAAACGATAAAGGGTTTTACTGAAAGCTAAAAGCGGATGGCTGACCGCTCCATATGGTGAGTGTAGCTCAGTTGGTTAGAGCACCAGGTTGTGGCCCTGGGGGCCGAGGGTTCAAGTCCCTTCACTCACCCCAAACACAAAATGAAAAAAATCACTCCGTTTCTTCTTGCCGTCCTCTTATTTACCATTTATTCCTGTGGCGGCGGCGGTGGATCTTCTTCCGGCGGCGGCGGAACCCCTTCCGGTGACTTCGGTTATCTTTATCAGCATAATGCCCAATTCAATAATGGGGTTACGATTCGCTGGCAAACGCCAATTCAGGTCAATACCAATGGAATCCAGGGGGCGGAGGATTCCTTCCGGAAATGGGGCTTGCCGTTTACCTTCGTTAATTTCAATCCCGGCGAGGGGATTGTCTTGACCGTCGGCGACCCCGGGCCGGGGAATTGCGGTGTTACCTCTTCCCAGTGGGTCCGTTCAAACGGCCGAATGATTTCGGCCAACATCGTCATTAATTCGGATCTGAAGGGTTGTGTTCAGACCATAACCCACGAAGCGGGCCATGCCATTGGTTTTGAAGACCATACCTCCGATGGGGGGCTGATGGATCCAAACGGCGGGAATGGTCAAATTACCGCGCCGGTTCGGAATATGATCAACTTATTATATTCTCTGCCGATAGGGACCAATGTCAACCAGCTTCTTGCCCTCAGACGTCAAAATCTCCTCCCGACCCTGACGAATAAACAGGTCCCCGACGGAGGCGGCATTGTAACCCGAGTGATTCAATGAAAATCTCTCGCCTATTGATATGCTTACTCATGGCCATGGGGATGGGAACCGATTGTCAGTCGATAATGAAACCTTCTTCCCAAATGGTCATGGGGATAGCCGACCTCCCGTGTGACGACGTCTGGGAAGGCGTGCTCAGGGTTTTGAAAAACAATAAGATCCCTCTCCTGGTGATCGACAAAAAGGAAGAAACTATTGAAACGGGCCCGGTCATTACCCTTCCGGTAAAAGGGGATTCTTTTCAGAAAATGGAAGAACAATATCGAATAAAAATTAAATGTGTCGAACCCCTGGTCTCCCAAATAACCTGCCAAATCAAGGTAAGAGGATTGACCGAAGATAATAATTGGATTGAGCTAAAAGAAGTCACCCGGTATGAAAAGCGTTTCTTGGATACGCTGAAATTAATTAAGTAAAAGGGTCCAAGGATTCCAGGATTCGAGGGTTTCAATTGCAATGGCATTTCCTTGATCCATGACCCTTGAATCCTGTAATCCTTTCTCGGGCCTCATGGCTTCCTATCAAGCGACCATAAGAATCTTAAGTATTTTGTTCCCATCATTCCTTCAGCCAGTTTCTACCCACAGGGTTTAGACTTTATCAGCGAGGAAGTCCTTTATGTCTGACCGCCCACCCTTCCTGTTTCCTTCCGAAAGCTGGGAATCCCTTCGGAAGCTGGTTCAAAAAGAAATGGATTCCTCCTCCAACAGCCATGGCTGGGACCATGTCAATCGGGTCTATGAGATGTGTCTCCACATCGGAAAAAAAGAAAAGGCGGATTTAAGGGTTTTGAGTCTGGCGGCCTTGCTGCACGATATCGGCCGGAAAGAGGAACAGGAATCCAAAGGGAAGATTTGTCATGCCCGAGTGGGCGCCCAAAAGGCCGAAAAAATTTTATCCCGACTGGGGATCTCCGAACCGGTTAAAAAAGAGGTCCTGGCCTGCATTCGCAGTCATCGCTTCCGGGGAAAACAAGTCCCCCAGTCCCTGGAGGCCAGGATTCTGTTTGACGCCGACAAATTGGATTCCATCGGGGCCGTGGGCGTCGGCCGGGCCTTCCTCTTTGCCGGAGAAGTCGGGGCCAGGCTGCACAACTCCCATAAAGACCTTTCCAAAACCGTTTCCTACAGCCGGGAAGATACGGCCTATCGGGAATTCCAATTCAAATTGATCAAGATCAAAGACCGGATGTTGACCCCGGCGGGAAAGGCCCTGGCTGAAGGCCGGCATCGCTTCATGGTCCGTTTTTTCAAAAGGTTGGATGCCGAATGGAAAGGGCTTAAGTAGTACCCATCTGGAAATGGTAACTTTCCAGATGGAGCGGTCAGCCATCAGCTTTTAGCTTTCAGCAAAACCCTTTTACCAACCCTAAGTTGGCTAAATCCTGATCGCTGACTGCTGAAAGCTCAATCCGGAAATCTTGGATTTCCGGATGAGAACTAAGTGATCCAGCGGGTCAGGGACTTGAGGTCATCCCGATTGGATTTGAACCGGTTTATGGCCGCCGAAGGCTCGGCATATCCCAGGGCTATCCCTAACACTACCTGTTTTTCCTCCGGAATGTTCAAGTGTTCCTTTATCTCATCCTCATAGGCCGTGATCAGCCCGATGGGACAGGTGGCCAGTCCCTTGGACTCGGCGATCAAAAAGAAATAACCCAAGGCCATCCCCAGGTCGAGCAGACGGGCGGGAGGGAAGATTTGATCCAGGCAAACTAGTATGGCCACCGGGGCATCGTAAAAACGGCAACTGCCTTCCGGAATAAAGGTACCCAGGTCCAGGTGATCCTCCTTGGCCAGGAGTGTCATTCCTGCGAAAAGCCCCCTTTGCCTCCCGATCCAGGGCTCGGGAAGGGGACGGGAAGTGCCCGGGCCGCAGGACACATTTTTTTCCCGGTGGGTCTTTAAGAGTTTTTCCACCAGCCGCTTCTTTTCCTTTCCGCTGACGATGATAAATTCCCAGGGCTGGATATTGATGGCCGACGGGGCCTTTCCGGCCCAAGATAGAGTTTCCCGGATTAATTCTTCAGGAACCGGATCGGGCAAAAAGACCCGGCAGCTTTTTCTTTCCTTTATCAAATCGAAAAGGTCCATCACAATCCTCCTAATCAGAACTGAATAAATAAAATTGATTTTGCCGACAGGATTGAATTCGATAGGTTCAATGGATTTAATTCCATTCCTGTCACTTGAATCCTTGGTCTCAGAATTAACGAGAATCCAGTATTCGTGATAATTTTTACTATAGTCTGGATTCTCTTTCAAGGGTATAGTAGAATTCAACCTTATATTTTCAAAATACTTTTGGGGAAAATTTTGAATCGAGCACTTTTTTTGGACCGGGACGGGGTCATTAACGAAGACCAGGAGGATTATGTCAAATCCTGGGAGGAATTTCGATTTATCAAAGGAGTCCGCAAGGCCTTAAAGCAAATTCATCAAGCCGGGGTTCCGGTGGTGGTGATTACCAACCAATCGATCATCGGCCGGGGAATGGTTACTGAGGCCGAGTTGTCGGTCATTCATGACCGCATGGTCAAAGCGATAAGAAAATCTGGAGGGGATATATTAAAAATTTATTATTGCCCTCATCATCCCGATGCCCATTGCTCGTGTCGGAAGCCACGAATCGGGATGTTGAAAAAGGCCGCCAGGGAATTGAATCTCGATTTAAAAGAATGCCTTTTTGTCGGCGACGCCCTTAAAGACATCCAGGCCGGGAAACGGGCCGGGTGCCGCACCGTCCTGGTTCAAACCGGACAAGGGGAGGAATCGATAAAAAAAATCCTGGCCGGAAAAACCAGGATCAGGCCTGATTGGGTGTGCGAGTCGTTGGCAGCAGCAACGCCTTTGGTTCTCGGATGTTTCCAATAAGAAAACCGTCTACGGGTCTCTTGTCCCTCGCAAAATGGAAGGAGACCCGTAGGCGGTTTTTCTTTAATGCGTTTGGAAACTAATTATTCTGTTACGGAGTTAATGCCCCATTAGCATCTATTTGATACGTGGTAGTCCCCGCGAGATGTTTAGAGGTGAGGGAAAAACCCGCTTGTGTACCGTCAACGACGGTAACCGTTACATCCTTTGAGGGGTTATACCCGGCGAGTTTAATATCAGCGAGTGTTGCCGTACCGGCCGGGTTGTCTCCAAAAAAGGCTTGACCCGCCGTATAGGCATTTTTGATGTCCGCCAGGGCGGTGGCATTATAAGCTCTTACACGATAGGCCGAAAATTGTGGGATGGCGATGGCCGCCAGGATACCGATGATGGCGATGACGATCAAGAGTTCCACCAGGGTAAAACCTTTTTGATTCCTCTTCTTGTTCAATTTTTTAATCATGATCTTTCTCCTTTAAAGTAATTTTGAATTAAAATTTTTAATAGTTTCTATTTCCCCTCACCTATTTATTTTCGGTTGTCCACCTCCCTTATTTATTGGCATTATCAATTCGATTTTTAAAAATTCAGTTGTCTTTTTGAATTGCAAACCTGGTGCCAACGAAGAAAATTGGGAAGGTTAATGAAAATGAGTAGAAATATTAAATGGTTAAGAGGGAGGAAAAAAAGAAGGGGTCTGTTTGAATCGATTTAATACCAAAAATTGCTAAAGGAGGGACTAAAATTGTGAATTGGATTTCCATTTCCGATTAAAGCATTCGGATACAAGCTTTACAGGGAGGCGAAAACAAGCTTGGAGTTCGGAGTTCGGAGTTCGGAGAAAACCCATTTTCATGAATCGTGGGGCTTATTATTCTGTTTGAGTAGCGCCTCTCCTAATTCCTTTGACCTCCGGGTGGCTGCTTCCACTGCATCCATCAGGATTCCCTGAAAACCGGCCTTTTCCAGGACGTGAAGGCCGTAAATGGTGGTTCCCCCAGGAGAGGTGACCATCTCCTTAAGCTGGCTGAGAGATAAATCCATCCCACGGGCCATTTGACTGGAACCCCAGACCGTCTGGATCGCTAATTTTAGGGCCACCGGACGGGCCAGACCCATCTTTACTCCGGCCTCGGTCAGGCCTTCCAGGAAGGTAAAGACATAGGCCGGCCCACTGCCTGAAAGACCGGTAACGGCGTCGAGTTGGGTCTCGTCCACCCGCACCGTTTCTCCTATGGCCTTGAAAAAGGATTCGGCTAAGGCCAGGTCTTTTTCATCAGCCACCGAATTTTTACATAACGCGCTGACCCCCGACAAGACCAGGGCCGGCGTATTGGGCATGACCCGGATGATTTTCGGGGGCTTTGAAAAGAACCGTTCCAGAAAGGCCGTGGGGACCCCGGCCATAATGGAAATAAGGATTTTTTCAGGCGACCAGGTGGAGGAAAGGGTGGATAAGGCCTTGGCCGCGTTTTGCGGTTTAACCGCTAAAATAATAACCCTGGAAGAGGCAATAACCTGCGGGGTATTTTGGAGTGTCTTTAATTTTATAAGTCTTTTGCAGATAATCCAGACGTTCTTCGATGAGATCGCAGACGTAACAATCTTCCGTAGTAATGGTCTTGCTGCTCAGGAGGCCCTTGATCAAGGCCTCGGCCATGTTACCGCCGCCGATAAAACCCAAAGAAATTTTCGATTTCATTCGTTTAATCTCCCTTTCATATGCTGATTTCGGTTTTGGGTCCAAGTTTTAAGAAAACTCATTTTCATGGTTCGTTGGTGCCCAGCGGGGCTTTCATTCCTCATCCCTTCTATTAATGGTATCCGGTAAAAATTCATTTTTATAGATTTCAAACAGGGTCATCAAGAATGAAAGAACGATGGGCCCCAGGATAAAACCCAGAAAACCGAAATAAATAAGCCCGCCCAAAATGCTTAGAAAAGTGAGTAGGGGATGCAAATGGGCCTCTCCCTTGAGGAGCATGGGGCGAAGGACGTTATCGGCGCCGGAAATAATCAGGGTCCCCCAAAGGCCCAGACCGATATGCCATCCAGAAGGAAGAGGTAAGGCTAAGTAAAGGGCTGCTGGAATCCAAATGAGAGCTGGTACCTACCAAAGGGATAACCGAGCTGAAAACCATACAGACCCCCCAAAAAGCAGCCATGGGGATATTAAAAATCCAGAACCCCAAACCTCCTAACAACCCCTGGGCCAAGGCGACGATGATCGACCCTTTTAAAGTGGCCTTAAGGGTTCGCTCTAATTGCTGGACGATCCTTTCATGATGGGAGACCTCGAGCGGACTGAGCAATTTGATCTCCTTTAAAAATTTTTCTCCGTCTATGAGCAGGAAGAAGCAGATAAAAAGGACGATAACCAAATCAAAAACGATTCCGACCAATCCTTTGGCCATAGCGGCCATCTCGGTATAAATAAATTCGGAAAGGTTTTTCAAAAGGTTCCCCAGCTTTTCCTCCAGGGGCATCGCATGGAGGTCAATCCCGAATCTTTCAAATAAATGCGAAACGGAACTGATCTTTAAATTAAAGGCGTTTTTCAAAGAGCCGTCCTGGAGGCCTTTGGATATTTTTTCATACAAATCCAGGGACTGACTGGTGATGACGCCGGACAATAAAGCCACGGGAATCAGAAAGACCAAAATGATGATGAGACATCGTTATTAAAGCCGATACGATTTTCCACCCCCACAAAATCCTTCGAAGCAGCTTATAAAGCGGGTAAAAAACGATGGCCATGACCATGGCAATAAACAGATCTGAAAGAAAGGGGCGGATCACCAGATAAAAAAGATAAAGGACTCCGATTAAGAAGGCCATGAAGACATAATTGGAGATCGGGTTTGAGGTATCTCCTTTTCTTCTAAAATAGGGCCGACTCATATGATCAATTTTCCCTTATCGTCGGGCTGCAAAGGTTTAACCCTCCTTGAAAAAGGAAGGGGAGGTACTTTGAGGGCTCTCTCCGCCGCTAAATTAATATTAAATTTACTACAATTATAGCTTACTTGGGGATTCAAATGCAACCAAGAAGATGAACAAGAGGCGGACCCTTTGATGATATTCATCACGGGTCATAATCCTTTCCATCAGCCAAACTCAGGGGTAGCGTCCTATCCAAATTAGGCCACTACCAACTCGGGGTGGAAAAAAAGAGGGGGATGGTCTATAGTTATAAAAAAAGGTTCAAGGTGCAAGGTCAGGGGTAAAACTTGAATCTTTTTCAAGGGCCTGAGGATTTAATGTGAATCCATTATTTCATCCACGGTTGGTGAACGGCCCCCTGGGCGATCCGGCCCTTTATATCGATTTTAAGTTTGCCAAGAGGGCTATCCTCTTCGATTTGGGGGAGATCCGCTCGTTGTCTCCGCGCCAGATCTTAAAGGTTTCACATATTTTTATCTCCCATACCCACATGGACCATTTTATCGGCTTTGATCATCTCCTGAGGATCTGTCTGGGCAGAGATAAAAGGATCCACCTGTTCGGCCCTCCGAATTTTCTCGGCCAGCTAAAAAGTAAGATTGCTGCCTATACCTGGAATTTAGTGGAAAACTACCCCTATTCCCTGGAGTTGATCATCGTAGAGGTCCATCCGGATCGGGTGATTACCGCCAGGTTGAACTCGTCTACGGGATTTAAGAATGAAACCCATAAGGAGATCAAACCCTTTAACGAATTACTCCATGAAGAAATGTCTCTGGGGGTTCGGGCCTGTTTTTTGGATCACAAAATCCCCTGCCTGGGTTTCTCCCTGGAAGAAAAATCGCACCTCAATATCATCAAGACCGAGCTGGATAAGATGGGACTTTCGAAGGGTCCCTGGCTGCGGGAATTGAAAGAGGCGGTCTGGCGGGGAGAAGGGGATGATTTTATGATTCACCCCTGTGGACCTGAAAAAGGGAGCCGAAAGGAACGAGAGTTTCTATTAGGCTCCTTAAAGGAGCGGTTGATAAAAACATCCCCAGGCCAAAAGATCGCCTATGTCGTCGATACCGTTTTAAACAAAACGACCCAGGAGGCCATAGAAAATTTGGTGCGAGAGGCCGATTATCTTTTTATCGAAACGGCCTTTTTGGATGAGGACGGGAACCGGGCCATGGAAAAATATCATCTTACCGCCCGGCAGGCAGGGACCATGGCCGCCCGGGCCGGGGTGAAGCGGCTTATCCCTTTTCACCTTTCCCCTAAATACAGTGCCGACCCCGAACGGGTCAGGGAGGAAGCCTTGTCTGTCTTTCGGGAAACTCCCCGAGAAGAAAAGACTTTTTCCGGGCCTCTGATTTTGATATAAATAAGGAGGCCCGAGAATTTTCATTTTGGAAGCAGAAAAACGCAGATACCAAGGGATTCAAAAATAATGGGCTGATAGAATAGTTGTTTGCGAATATCGGCGAAAAATCTGTGGTCTATTTTTGTCAACTCTAAGTTTTGCAAAAGTCTCGGAGGAAAAATAATGGAAGAAGATCACCGCCCCTGGGGATTTTATCAGGTCCTGGCCGATGAACCGGAGCATAAAGTCAAACGGATCGTCGTTTATCCCGGAAAACGCTTGAGTCTCCAAAAACACCAGTACCGAAAAGAACACTGGTACCTGCTCTCCGGTCATGCCCTGGTGACCAGGGGGGAAGAACAGATCCCTTTAAAGCAAGGGGATTCCATCGATATTGCTCAAGGAGAACTTCACCGGATCGAGAACGTCGGGTCAGGGGACCTGGTTTTCATCGAGGTTCAATCGGGGGAATATTTTGGAGAAGAGGATATTGAGCGTGTCGAGGATGATTTCGGACGCGATTAGGAGGAAAATGGGTGTGACGCCCGCATCAGGCAAGCATGAGGGTTACTATATAATCAAAGCAAAGGATAGGAATCATTGGAAACGATTGGGCAGGAGTACCTAAAACCCACTTCAATTATCGATAGTGATCATCCGGCAATAATCGCTTTTGCCCGCGAAGCAATCGGGGAAAGCCAAGCGCTCGTTGAACAAGCCACAAATATCTATTATGCCGTCCGGGACGGGATCCGCTATGACCCTTATTATCCCTTTTATCTCCCCGAGCACTACCGGGCCAGCAATGTCCTTAAAAGCGGACGGGGGTATTGTGTCTGCAAGGCATCATTATTATGTGCCATGGGCAGGAGCCTGGGCATCCCTTCCAGGGTGGGGTTCGCTACGGTCCGGAATCATTTGGCCACCAAACAGTTGTTGGAATTTTTGGGTTCTGATCTCTTCGTTTATCATGGGTATGTCGATTTTTTTTTGAATGAGCAATGGGTCAAGGCCACACCGGCCTTTAATAAGGAGTTGTGTGAACGTCATCGGGTGGCCCCTCTGGAATTCAACGGTCTGGAGGATTCGATTTTTCAGCCCTATAACCTGGAAAACCGACTTTTCATGGAATACACGGATTTTTTGGGGACCTATGCCGATATCCCGGTGGAAATCATAGTAGCCGCCTGGGAAGAAGAGTACGGTCGGGAACGGGTTCAGGGCTGGATTAAAGGCCTGGAAGAGGCCCAGGGGAAAAAGCAAAAAGATTTTTATCAGGAAGATGTGGTATAGGGGTTTGTGGACTCTATTCTGTGGGCGAAATCTTCTGATTGACAAGAGTAAAAGTAAGACAATAAAATTAAAATCAAACATAATATTTATTGGTAAGACTATGAAAACTTTGGTAAGTGAAAAAGGACAAATTGTCATCCCCAAGCCGATCCGCCAAGCCATCCATATCGAAAAGGGCGATGAACTTGAAATAGAAATGAAGGGTAAAGTGATTATCTTAAGACCCATTAAACGTTTTCAAGCTGAAAAATGGCAGGATTATATAGGGGTGAGGGAAGGGCTAATCGATAATTTTCTCAGAGACAAGAAAAAAGAGAGAAGGAAAGAGGATGTTCGTCCTTGATAGCTATGCCCTGTTATGCCTTTTCGATAGAAAGAGACCCAAAGAGAAGAAGACCATCATAAGCTATCTCGAAAAGGCTGAAAATGGATAAATCCAATTATATCTGAGTAAGATCAATGAAGGAGAGATTTTCTATAAGCTGTTTAAATACGTCGGCGAACCCATTGCCAGGGAGTTCGAGAAGATCTGAGAAGAGGGATCTTTCCCATCAACATAGTCTCTGTCAATGATAAGAGGGCGGAAGGGGCTTCCGAGATCAAAGCCAATTATCCGGTATCCTACGCCGATGCTTTTTGTATCGAATTGGCCAGAGAGATGAACAGTCCTATACTTACAGGAGACCCGGAGTTTGAAGGGGCCAAAAATATTGTTGAAGTTCTAAGGTAGATGAAGCCCTGAAACTTTAGAATGAAATAAAATTTGAAAGGAGACGGAGGAAAGCGGGAGGATTCATGTCAAAGAATGGGCTATTAGAAACACATTTTGAGGGATTGAAATTAATAAACAGGGGAAAGGTCCGGGATATTTATGACCTGGGAGAGCACCTCCTGATCGTGGCCACGGACCGGATCTCGGCCTTTGACGTGGTCATGCCCAATCCCGTACCCGGGAAGGGGGTCATTCTGACTCAAATATCCAAATTCTGGTTCGGGGTCCTGGAAGCCATCACCCCCCATCATTTGATTTCTACCGAAGTTAGGGATTTTCCTGAAGAGTGCCGGCCCTATGAAGCCGATTTAAAAGACCGGACCATGCTGGTCAAAAAAACCACCCCCCTGCCCGTAGAATGCATCGTTCGGGGGTATCTTTCCGGATCAGGGTGGAAGGATTACCAGGCCTCAGGACAGGTCTGCGGTATACCCTTGCCGGCAGGGCTGAAGGAATCCGATCGCCTGGACAAGCCTATTTTTACCCCTTCCACCAAGGCGGAGTTGGGGACCCATGATGAAAATGTCTCCATAAAAGAAGCAGCAAAACTGTTAGGCCATGATTTGGCTGATTATCTGTCCCGGACCAGCCTGGCCATCTATGAAAAGGCCCGGCTTTTGGGAGAAAAAAAAGGGATTATCATAGCCGACACCAAATTCGAATTTGGCAGGTTAGATGATAAGATTCTTTTGATCGATGAGGTCTTGACCCCGGATTCTTCCCGGTTTTGGCCCAAAGACCAGTTTAAGCCCGGCGGGCCTCAAGCCAGCTTTGACAAACAGTTTTTACGGGATTACCTGGAATCCATTCATTGGAATAAAACACCCCCGGCCCCGGAACTGCCGGCCGAGATTATCGAAAAGACCAAGGCCAAGTATGAAGAGGCCTTGCGGATATTGACGAGATTATAACAGAAAAAAGTTCGGGGTTTAGCGTTCGGAGTTCGGAGAAATTCTTTTTTCAGGGGTTCGATGTTGCCCCAGGCTAATGTTTATTCTTTGTCTCTTCCAGGAGTTTTTTCATCATGTAAAAATTTTCGGTGTGGCCGGTCAGGCGGGCCGTGACTTTGCCCCGAATCGGGCGATTGAGCAGATAGAAATCTCCGATAAGGTCCAGAATCTTGTGCCGGACGAATTCATCCGGGAAGCGAAGTTCGGTGTTCACGACCTTCTCATCATCCACCAGGATGAAATTGTTAAGTCTTCCCCCTTCTCCCAATCCCAGGCGTTCAAGCATCTCCATGTCTTTGAGAAAACCGAAGGTCCGCGCCGGCGCGATCTCTTTCTTAAATCCTTCCACACTTTCCAGGACGAAATCGAAGGTTTGTTGCCCGATGGGAAAGGGATAGTCCAGAAAATAGTGAACGGAAAAGACCTCCGCCGGCTCGATGGTCAATGATTTGTTTCCCTTGGAAACCTCAAATCGCCGGTCGATAATCAGTTCCTCCACCCTTTCCTCCTGTTCCTCAACGCCGGCTTCTTCGACCAACTCGCAGAACTCCAGGGCCGAGCCGTCCATGATCGGAATCTCGGCGATCATTTTTACCATCAGGTTCGTGATCCGATAGGCATGAAATACGGCCATAAGATGTTCGATCGTCTTGGCAACCGCCACCCCCTTTTTCAGGGAAGTGGAGAGTTCCGTCGTTTCGACATAGTCCACATGCAAAGGAACGATGTCATCGGAAGAGACATTTCCAAAGAGGATTCCCATATTCGGGGGAAGGGGCTGTAACAGAAGGCCCGTTTTCATGCCGGAATGCAGTCCGGTTCCGTAAAGGACCATACTCTTCCTAAGGGTGCGCTGAGGGAAAAGGGAGGCCCTTTTTTTCTTGGACGTCTTTTTAACGGGGGAGAGGGATTCGAAAGAGGAAATTATTTCGGTAAGGTGGGGCTCCCCGGTATTGATTTCGGCAGACCGCTGGGTCAGGGAAAGATTTTCCTGATGGGTGATCGCCCTGCGGATCGTCATGAGGAGACCGTCGAGGGATAAAGGTTTTTCAATAAAATCGAAGGCGCCAAGCTTTACGGCGGTCATGGCCATCGAAATGGTGGCATGACCCGAAAGCATAATGACCGGGCTGTCCGGGGCAATCTCTTTGATCCGTTTCAATACCTCGATACCATCCATACCCGGCATCCAGATGTCTAAGAGGGTCACCAACGGGTCTTCCTGGCGGAAGATAGCCAGGGCTTCCTCCCCGCTTTTCGCCGCGTTGACGCCGAATCCCTCATCTTCCAGAACACCGGTAATGGATTTAACCACCCGGTCCTCATCATCTACGATGAGGATTTTTTTTTCCATGAAATCTCCCTTTCATGAGTCATTGGCTATAAAGTCAATGGGCCAATGGCTCAACCGCCGATGCATCAATGTCAGCGGGTCATTGCATCATTCGTGGTTGGATCATATCCAAATTTAGCCGTTGAGTCAACAAAGACCTTGAAGCGCGGGCTTGGAGTCGAATCGGGATACTAAGGGGGCTGAATTGGAACAATAGGCGGCTAAGATCGAAAGAAACTAAAGCATAACTCAAATTGAATTCTAATGGTTTATTCTCGTTCCGAAAGACCTCATTCCCCGATAATCTTCACCAGGACCCTTTTTTTCCTCCGGCCGTCGAACTCCCCATAAAAGATCTGTTCCCAGGGGCCGAAGTCGAGCCTGCCCTGGGTTACGGCCACCACGACCTCCCGTCCCATGATCTGCCGTTTCAGATGGGCATCGGCGTTGTCTTCCCCCACGTTATGGCGGTATTGCGAGGTCGGTTCATGGGGGGCCAATCGTTCCAGCCAGCGTTCAAAATCCTGGTGAAGCCCCGGTTCATCATCATTGATAAATACCGAGGCCGTGATGTGCATGGCGTTAATTAAAGCCAGCCCTTCCTGGATCCGGCTTTCTCGCAGACATTCTTCGACCTGGGGGGTGATGTTGACCAAGGCCCTGCGGGTCGCTATTTGAAACCATAATTCCTTACGATAACTCTTCATTCAAGTCCTCCCCGATCGGATGAGGTGCATCGCCTCGATTGCGCTCGAAGGTGTAATTTCCCTTGAAAAATTCATTCCGGTACCATTCGATCCGGTTGTCCTGATCCATGACCATATCCATAAGGCGGACCGCACCCATGAGTCGGCCCAGGAGATCCAGTTTCTCCTGGATCATGTAGGAATTATGCTTCTTTAATTCCCCCTTAACCCTATCCCCTTTCTGGTCCACCTTGAAGCCCATTTTTTTCAACACCGAGGCGATCAGCTTGGCCCTTCGGGTCCTGCGGTCCATATCGGCCGCCCCTCCCTTGAAATAAAAAGTAATATAATTGTTATTGATGTTGGAGCCGCAATAGGTATCCAGGGTGGCGAAATGGTACCCCAGTCGGGAACTGAAATTCAGGTATTTTTCTGAAATGACGGCATAACTGGGGCCTCCCATGGAACCGTCCAAGGTCGGATCATGCAAAATATTTTCCAGTAGTACGGAGCCGAAACCGCTCCAACTGATCTTGTCCTGGCCCAACCATCGAACGCCTTCATGGGTCATCCCCTGAAACAGGGCCTTAAAGGGGACGGAAAGGATATCTTCCGGCCGGACTTCTTTTTGGTCCGGTCTCAGATTCAGTCCCCCGCCCAGGTCGACGATATAAATATTCAGCGGGAGGGGGGACCGAAAACGGACGGCCACGTTTTTACCGTCTTCGATGGTTTCCCCGATCTGAAACATCTCCTCCATGGCCATTTCATGGGCGAAACGGATAATATCATGGACGGTCTCGCAGGACCGGGCATTGAAATTTTCCTGCTTGGAATCGATTAAATGGAGGGGCGCGATTTTTTGTAAGGTTGTTTCCATGGCCTTATAGGTCGGGCTTCCCTTCATGGGGTTGATGGGCGTTCCCATTTTAATGAGTTTTTCAACCCGGCCCTGGTAGACCACCCCGTTGGTGGCGTCCACGGTAATCTCTTGTCCATGGGGAATGGCCAAAGTGGCATTGTCCGTCCCCACCAGGGTGGGGATTTGAAATTCCCGGGCCACCGAAGCCATATGGCCGGTCACACTTCCCACGTCGGTAATGATGGCTTTGACCCGGCCGATAATCGGCACGTAGCGCGGCGAGGTTTGAGGGGCAACCAATATGGAACCCTCGGGGATATTGAGCAGGTTGTGGTCCGATCTAAGGATATAAGCCAGACCGGAAGCCACCCCATTGGAGGCGGTAGCCCCTCCTCTAAGCAGGATGGTATGGCCTTCTGGGCTCGGTTCGGCCTCTGTTTTTGGACCGGATGAAGAGGATTGCCTGAACTGCAAGGGGCGGGCCTGGAGGATATAGAGCCGTATTTTCTGATCGATGGCCCATTCGATATCCAGGGGGATTTGGTAATGTTCTTCCAGCCTTAAAGCGTAACGGACCAGCAATTGAATCTGTGAAAAGGTGAGGCAGGGCTTATCCTGGAAGACATGGGCCACCGCTTCCTGTTTGAGGCCTTGAATCGGGTCGGAAGAAATGCGAACTTCTTTTCGGACCACTTCTTCGGTTTCGATCTTTCGATTGTTTTTGTTGACCTGGTAAAAATCGGCATTTCGGGATCCGTCAACCAGGCTGACCCCTAATCCCCAAAGGGCGCTGATCATGATCACCTGATGGTCGCTGTCGTTGGGGTCCACGGTATACATCACCCCGCTGGTTAAGGCATCGACCATGGTGATACAGGCCACGCTCATGATGACATCCTCTTCCAGATAACCCTTGCTCCTTCGATAAAAGATGGCCCGGGGATTGAAGGTGCTGGCCACCACTTCCTTATAGGCCGTAAGGAGGGTTTCTTCGGTAACGTTTAAGACCGTGGAATGCTGACCGGCAAAGCTGGCCTCCGCATCCTCACTGGTGGCGCTGCTCCGAACGGCCAGACGCAGGGGGCGGTCGGATTGGCTTTTTAATTCGGCGGCCGATTGGAGAAGGGCCTTTTCCAACTCAGGCGGGAGTTGTCCGCTCAGGATCAGGGAGCGGATCTCCTGGCTGACGGCCATGAGTTTTTCCGTGTCGTTGACGTCGAGGTCGGCTAATTTTTTTTCGATCTCTTCCGGAAGGCGGTTGAATTCCAGAAAATGCTGGCAGGCGTAAGCGGTAACCGCAAAACCTCCGGGGACCGGGAGTTTTACCCGGTTTAAGATTTCCCCCAGGTTGGCGGCCTTGCCGCCGACTTCGGAAAGCTGTTCCAGGGTGATCCGATCCAGGGGTAAAACCAAGGGAGTCTCGGCTAAGGATTTTTTCCGGTCCAGCCCTGGCTCAATGGCCAGACCCACTTTTTCAACGGCCTCAAAAAGATCCGGATATTTGGCCTTAGTCAGGGCATTCAGATCTTCAGCAATGTGACAGATCACTTCGACCAGCCGTTTGGTCTGGGTCTGGACATATTTCAAAGTAAAGGGCCGGCCTTCATAAAACAGATGTTCCAGGTCGGCGATGATGTCCAGGGCCTGATTGTTCCCGGTCAGGACGGCCTTAAAGTGATCGTACTGGTGCAGGAGATATCCCCTTTGGGCGGTTACCCGTTCGCCGGCTTTACTCTTTTTAAAAATATCCAGCAGCTTGAACATAGACAGGGTCTTGGACGGTCTTAAAAAAGAAGGACATAAAAACTATCAATTGACAACCTCTGGGTTTCTGTTTATTGATTAAACATTATCCCTTTTTTTTTGGCAAGAAGTTTTGTGATGAAAGGTGTCGAATGGCCAATATCCTGGCCTTTATTTTGGCCGGCGGCCGAGTGGATGAGCTGAGCGTCCTGACCCTCGACCGGCCGAAATCCGCCTTGCCTTTTGCCGGCAATTTTCGAGTCATTGATTTTGCCTTAAGCAATCTGATGCATGCCCGGATCGGCCGAGTGGGGATCCTTTCCCAATATCGATCGGCCTCGTTGATGACCCATATCGGCAACGGGGCCTCCTGGGATATGACCGGACGTCGACGGGGCGTTGCCTTGTTGCCTCCTTCCACCGGCCAAAAAGATTCCGACTGGTATAACGGCACGGCCGATGCCGTGGCCCATAATCTGGGATTCATTTATGAAAACGACCCGGAACTGGTATTGATCCTCTCCGGAGACCATATCTACCGGATGGACTACCAGCAATTAATCCAGTTTCATCAGGAGCAAAAGGCCGATGTCACCGTGGGCTTTATCAAAGTCCCCCGGGACAAGGCCCATCGATTCGGGCTGGGGGTCATGAAAGAAAAAAAAGGCCGGCCGGGCGGACGGCTGATTGACTATCAGGAAAAACCTTCCCCACCCCTTTCCCAATGGGCCTCCCTGACCATCTATCTTTTCAAGACCCAGATCCTGCTGGAGGTACTCAAAGGCACCCATCCCCACACCGAGGGAATCGAGTTCGGCCGGGATATCCTGCCCTCCCTCATTCATCACTGCCGGGTCTTCGGGTATGTCTTTTCGGGTTATTGGGGATACACCCGCACCCTGGACGAATATTGGCAGACCCATATGGACCTCTTAGGGGCCGATTCCAGGATCAGCCTCAAGGAGTGGCAGATACGAACGAATCTGGAACATGAGCGGATTCAGGAACGACAGCCGGCCATGATCGGCCCTCAAGCCCATCTGGACCAGGTTTTATTGACTCATGGCTGTATGGTTGAGGGTACGGTCAAAAGAAGCGTCTTGTTTCCCGGGGTCCAGGTCGAGGAAGGGGCCGTTGTCGAGGATTCGATCCTTTTTTTCGATACCGTTGTTGAAGCCGGGGCGAAGGTCAAAAAGGTGATTACTGATAAAAGGGTTTCGATCGGAGCAAAGGCCCGGATCGGAGGCGGGTCTTCCGCCTTGCCCAATCAGAGTTTCCCCTATTTGTTGTCTTCCGGCCTGACGGTTATCGGACGGAATACGCACCTTCCCTCCGGGATTCATGTGGGGGCTAATTGCATCCTTTATCCCTATTTGGAAGAGAGCTTTTTTACCTCCGAGATTCCTTCGGGAGCGACTATGTCATGATTAATACGGTAGTCATGTTGTTGGCCGGAGGGGTAGGTAGCCGATTGAATGCTTTGGTCGAAGCCCGGGCCAAACCGGCTGTCCCTTTTGGCGGAATCTATCGGATTATCGATTTTACTTTAAGCAATATTATGAACTCGGGCCTGGAAAGGGTCGGGGTCCTGACCCAGTACAAACCCCTTTCTCTGATGAGTCATATCGGCACCGGTCAGGCCTGGGATTTTGAAGGCCGGAACCGAGGGATAAAAATCCTGCCTCCCCATACCGGGGAACAGGATTCGGACTGGTATAAAGGAACGGCCGATGCTCTGCGGCAGAATATAGATTATCTGACCCGTTATGATCCCGTGCAAATTTTAGTCGTTTCCGGGGACCATATTTATTACATGGATTATGGGCCCATGATCGCCTTCCATAAACGAAACCAGGCCGACATGACCGTGGCTATGATGGAGGTGCCCATCGAGCAGACCCGATTCATTTCGGGATCGCCGAGGTGGACGGGCATGGTCGAATCAGGGGCTGGCAGGAAAAACCAAAAGAACCAAAGGGCACCCTGGCCTCCCTCGGCATTTACGTCTTTCAGGCCTCTTATCTATTAAAAGCCCTCCATGATCCCGTATCCGTGGATTTCGGCCACGACCTTATCCCTTTGGCAATAAAAAGAGACCGGGTCTTTGCTTATCCTTTCTCCGGATATTGGCGGGATGTGGGGACCCTGGCCTTTTATTTCGAGGCCCATATGGATATCCTGAACCCCAAATCCGGCTTAAATCCTGAAGCCTGGGGGGTTCAAACCAACCTGGAAGAAGAGGGGTTAAAGGGGGATCGTCCCCCGGTCCTTATTCAAAAAAATGCCCGGGTGGCCCGTTCCTTTCTTTCGGCCGATACCGTCATCGAAGGCCGGGTGGAAGGATCCATCCTCTCACCCGGGGTCAAAGTGGGAAAAGGTGCCCAGGTTTTAAATTCGATCATTATGCACGACTGCCGGATTGAGCCCGGGGCCTACCTGGACCGGGTGATCGCCGATAAAAAGGCCCGGGTTGGGGCAAAGGCCCGAGTGACAGGGAAAGCCGCCATTCCGAACCGGGAATTTCCTGGGCAGTTAAAAGAAGGTTTAACTTTAATCGGCAAAGGGGCGTCTATCCCTCCGGGGGCAAAAATTCAGGGCAACACCATTATCCATCCCTGGGTCGAAGAAGCTGATTTTAGAGACCTGATAATGGCTGAAGGGGAGACGGTTAGAAAGAGGAGAGATAGTATATGAAAAAGAAGTGGAGTCCATTTATTGCTTTTGTGCTCTGTTTATTTTTATACCAGGGGGGATGGGCCGAAGAATGGGATTTAAAGACCTGTGTGGCCACGGGTCTGCAAAAAAATCCCAATATTCATGGGGCCTTGAAGGGTATCGAGGCGGCTCAGGCCCGGGTCAAAGAAAGCCAGTCGGCCTATTATCCTAATCTTTTTGCCCAGGCCGATTACAGCCGCCTTAATGCCCCATCTTCGGTCAACAACATCAGGAACCTGAATACCGGGCCCAATGATCTTACGACCTATTCTTTGGGACTGTCGCAAAATATCTATGACTTCGGCCGGACAAAATACAATGTCCAGACATCCAAAGAAGATTTAAAGACCTTTCAATGGACCTTAAAAGATACCCGGCTTTCGGTGATCGATAATATCCGTCAGGCCTATTACGGCGTGCTTCTGACCCAGCGGGTGGTCCAGGTCCGCCAGGAAGCCCTCGCCGATACCCAGGAGCATCTGAAACAAGCTCAGGGATTTTATCAGGTAGGCCTGAAAGCCAAGATCGATGTCACCCAGGCCGAGGTGGCGGTTATTACCGCTCAGTCGGCCTTACTCCAGGCCGAGAACGATGTGCGAGTGGCCTGGGTCACCTTAGCCTCGGCCATGGGTCTCGACTCTCCCCCTGGGGTTACTCTCAAGGACGACCTGGAGACAAACCGGGTGAACTGGAAATTGGAAGATCTGCGAAAAGAGGCCGTGGAAAGGGACCCTGTTTTAAATCGACTGCGGGCGACCATTGCCTTTTGGGAAGCCCAGATTCAGGGGGCCAAAAGTGCCTTTTGGCCGACCTTGGCCGGCACGGCCAGCTATGGGTATAACAACGGGACCAATTATAACAATGATGAAACCTGGATTGTGGGTCTGCAGCTCAATATCCCTATATTCTCCGGTTTTCTACACCGGGCCAAGGTAGCTGAAAATCAAGCCTCCCTCAGCCAGGCCAAATCGAATGAAGAATCTCAAAAACTGGTAGTGGTCGGCAACATCCAAACCCTCTATTTGAGTCAGGTCCTGGCTGAAAAACAGATTGATGTGACCCGGGAGGCCCTGCGCAGTGCCAAGGAAAATTTGGATTTAGCGAATGGACGTTATAAGGCCGGCATAGGGGCCATGCTGGATATAACCGATGCCCGGAGTTCTTATGTCCAGTCCGATACGAATTATATCCAGTCTTTGTATAATTATATTACCGCCCTCTACAAGGTCGAAAGGGCTATCGGCCAGGAATAAACTTTTCAAGGGGTTTTGGCCATCCAGCGGCCAATGTGCCCGGCGATCTCCTCTCCGGCGTCTTCCTGAAGAAAGTGGCCGGCGCCCCGAATGGTGAGCGGCGGGGCCACGTTTTTGAAGATCGCGCGGAGGAAGCCCTCCCATGGACCGGTGATCGGATCTTGGTCGGCCCAGGGTAAAAGGACAGGCAGCTCCAGGGTTTTTAGTTTTTCAATGGCCACCCGGCTGTCATAGGCACCTGGATGGTCCGGCCGTGTAGGGACCAGGCGGGGAAAAACAAGGGCCGCAGCTTGGAAGGCCCTGGTTGGAAAAGGAGCCCCGTAAGCCGAGACTTCCTGATCGGTCAATCTCCTGCCCAAAACCGCATTTCGCATCAAGGAAGGAATATCCAGTTCTTTTACCCGCTGTGAAAAGGACCGCCATTGCCTGAAACCTTCGCCGGGTGAAAAACCGGCCCCAATACCGGTATTCATGGCCACCAGCCGCTCAAATCGTTCCGGCATTTCGCTTAGAACCCTCAGACCGATGGCCCCTCCCCAATCCTGGCAGACCAGGGTGATCCGTTTTAGATCCAAGGCCAGGATGAACTTACGCACCCAGCGCACATGGGATTTATAACTATAGGCATTATCCATGATTGGCTTGTCGGACCGGCCGAACCCGATCAGGTCCGGGACGATCACCCGACCCCTCTCAGCCAGAGAAGGTATCATATGGCGGTAGAGATATCCCCAGGTGGGCTCACCGTGAAGCATCAAAATAGGATCTCCCTGCCCCTGCTCGACATAGGCCAGACGTAAGCCTTCAACTTCCTCATAATGAGGGTCGTAGGGGAAGCCCGGTAAGTCAATAAAACGGTCTTCCGGCGACCGAAGCACCGACCCTTCCGGCCAAGTGGGGGATATGCTGGCGAACCGGGCTACCCGGGAAATATCTTCGGGGTCCAGCCCGGAGACCTTGGCCGTCCAAGATAGGAAGTCCAACAAATCGGCGTCAATTTCATGTTCTGGCGGCCGCGGTTCATAGCGGTCCCAATGTCCAAGGACCATGGCCATGGAAGGCCGACCCCGTCCCAGATCGCTCAATTCCAAGGCGTAGAGATGGTCGTGCCCGGAGCGCCAATAGACCCGGCCGGCACGAAGCCCCACGGCCCTTTCAACGGCCTCGGCGCATTCCGGGCGCACATCCAGTTCCTGTTCCCATAGAAGCGGATCGGCCCGGAGACAAGATAGTTCTTCGGAAGAGGGGGTGACGAAGTTCATGAGGCCTCCTTGAGGGTGGAGCCGAGAAATTCGGTCGTGGCCCGGGCCAGGTCCGGTCCGCGGTCATCTTGCAGAAAATGGGCCGCTCTTTCGAACAGAAAAGGACCTTGGGCCTGGGGCAGAAGTTCTTTGAGGCGATGGGCATACTCGACAGTAAAGACATTATCTTCCGGGGCCCAGAGCAGCAGGGTCGGCACATCGATCAGTTCGGGAAGCCGGCGCTCGATGGCCTGCATATCGTCCCACCCGCGGTCTCCCGGGTGCATGGGGATGGTGCGGGGCCAAGTGAGGACCACATGATCGGAATCCGGTTCGTCAAAAACATGATGATAGGCCAAGGCCTCCTCCTCGGTCATCCCCCGGCGAGTCGTAGCGGAAGGGCCATGATGGGAGAGGACCTTGTGGCGTTTCATAAAAAATTGACCGATGAGGGGGGCATGCCAGGTGGTCCAGGGCCGGGGTGAGGAATGAAATTTTCCCACATAACCGGTAAAAAGCCAGGTATTCATCAGGACCAGGGCAGAAAGTCTTTCCAGACGCTGCAAGGCCGCCCCGACCCCTTGAGGACCGCCCCAGTCCTGCCCCACCACGACAAAACCACGCAGCTTGAGTTGATCGATGAGGGAGACCAGATCGGCAACGTGGTGGGCCAAGGTGAGTGAGGCATCCACCCGGGGGTGATCGGAATAACCGCACCCCACCCAATCGGGGGCAATGGCCCTGAAACCCGCCTTGGTCAGGGGCTCGATAAAGTCTCGGTAGAGAAACCCCCAGGTAGGGTTGCCGGAGAGCAACAAGACCGGCCGGGCCTCCGGATCGCCTTCATCGAGATATGCCATGGTGCGGCCGTTGACCTTCAGTTCCTTTTGTTCCCAGGGGAAGAGTTTTTTCAGAAATTCGGGTTTGGGTTTAAGCATGGGACCACCCTCGCTAAGATTAATGGTGGGATTATAAAGAAGTAAAGGAAGGGGGGCAAGAAAAATCGGCTCCCGGAAATATCCTGGGTTTTTTGAAGAAGCCGTTGAGAGGGATTAATACCGGTTTTTTTTTGACGAAGTCAATAGAAGGGATTAATATAGGGTTCTATCTGAAGGCTTCCATTTTTTGAAAGGGCTTCAAGACTTTAACTCAGGAAGGACCGCGTTTATGATCGGAAAAACGATTGATCAACTCAAGGTAGGAGACAGTGCCGAATTTGGAAAAACCATATCGGAGAGTGATATCTATCTCTACGCCGGGATCACCGGCGATTTTAATCCGGCTCATGTCAATGAAGTCTATGCCCAAAAGACCTTTTTTAAAACCCGCATCGCCCACGGGATGCTGACGGCCGGATTGATCTCCGCCGTTATTGCCAACCGATTGCCCGGCCCGGGAACGGTCTACATCAGGCAGGAATTGGAATTTCTGGCCCCGGTCCGCATGGGCGATACGATCACGGCCAGGGTTGAAGTTGCGGAAGTCCTGGCCGAAAAAAGGCGGATCCGCTTAAAGACCACCTGCACCAATCAGCAAGGTACCGTAGTCCTTGACGGCCAGGCCATCGTCAGCCCGCCGAAGACGCCGAAATCCTAATGGTCAGTACGAAAATATCCCTTGTCCGACCCCACCCCTTCCCTGCCCTCGGTGGGGAGGGTGAGGGAGGTGGGATTTTTCTAATTCATTGGCGCCCCACTGGGGCCTGAGGAGGAAAAGATGAAGGACCTTGAGGGTTACTTAAACCAAGCGATTGGGGGCAGACCGGCAGAGGCCAAACTGATTCATCCCGGAACGGTCATCACCGCCCCCTGGGTGGAGATGAAATGCCGCTATGGATGCGCTGGATACGGAAAAGGCTACTGTTGTCCGCCGGAAACGCCGACCTTTGAAGAAACGAGGAAGATGCTCGACTGCTACCAAAGGGCTATTCTTTTCCATTATGAATCCGCCAAGGTCCCCGGCGAGAATCGATTGGAGAAATTAAAAGAATTTTTCGATGCCTTGGTCTCTTTGGAAGGCGAGATATTCAAAGACGGTTTTTATAAAGCCTTTGTCTTTTTGGCCGGACCTTGCCAGCTTTGCAAGGAATGCGGCAAAATAAAGGGCACGGCCTGTCTGTTCGGCGCAAAGGCCCGGCCGTCCATGGAGGCCTGCGGCATGGATGTTTATCAGACTGCCCGCAATAACGGATTTTCCGTCCGACCCTTAAAAGATAAAGCAGAAACGCAAAACGATTACTGCCTTCTGCTGGTGGATTGAGGGTTTAAGCCCTTCAACAGTCGAGTTGCCATAGCCTCCCCGAAGAACCTCGCCCTTCATAGGAAGGGGGGGCCATTCTACGAAAACCTTCCCATTTTCTCATCGGCAGAAGGGGTAGTCGGCCAGCGTTAATATTTACCGGTAAAATACGGTACCGTAAATGGCAATATAGGGTATTTACCCTATTTCCCAAATCCCGGGACATCGCTAATATAAGACATAAACAATAGATTTACCGATTAAGGGCTTCGACCTATCAACACAGTTTAGTTTATTTTTAGGGAACCCCATTGAAAGGGGTAGAGATCAGGGCCATGGTTGAGAAACAAAGGATCATTATTGTTGAAGACCAAACCATTCTCAGGGAGGGCTTACGCTCTCTTCTCGCTTTCCAGCCGGACATGGAGATTATCGGCGAGGCCAGAGATGGTCTGGAGGCCATCCGAAAGGTGGATAAACTTCTTCCGGACTTGGTTATGACAGACCTTTCCATGCCGCGGATGACTGGAATAGAAGCCATTAGGGAGATCAAAAAAAAATGGCCTAAGATCAAAGTCCTGGCTCTGACCGTCAACGACGCTGAAGAGTATGTTCTGGCCGCCCTGAAGGCCGGTGCCGACGGTTATATATTAAAGGATTCCACTAACGCCGAGCTGCTTCAGGCCATCCGGGACATCCTGTCCGGGAATCGGGTTCTTAGTCCGGGCATCTCGGAAAAGGTGATTGAGGGCTATCTGGAAAATAAAAATAAACGGGAAATCAAGACTCCCTGGGATACCTTGACCATCCGGGAGCGGGAGATCCTTAGATTGATCGGAGAAGGACAAAAGAACAAGGAGATAGCCGATACCCTGTCCATCAGTCCTAATACGGTTGAAAAACACCGGGCCAACATCATGGAAAAATTGAACCTCCATAGCGTTTCGGCCCTGACCGCCTATGCCGTAGAAAAAGGATTGATAAATAGTGGTTTGTCCGCAGTTCAGCCGCAAAAAAGTCCGATTAAATCCTTACCAAAAGAACCGGGCCCTTTGAATGCCTGAGGACCTTTTCCGCCACACTGCCCACGAGAAAACGCATTAAACCCGTTTGCCCATGGGAGGCGATGACGATCAAGTCACTCTTTTTTTCCTCCTGGGCTTTTAAGATTTCTTCGTAAGGGGCACCCTTCCTGATATCGGGAATAATCTCAACCGCCTTGGCCTCCGAAAATTTGTTCATTTGGTCTTGCATCATCTTTTTTGAGGCCGTGATGCTTTCCATTTCCACCTGGGTTATCGTTTGGGGGTCGAGGCAATAATCGACCGTGCAATGAATGACCAATTCGATAACATGGAGAAGAGTGATCTTGGCTTTGTATTGCCTGGCGATATCTATGGCCTCTTGTAAGGCCTTATCCGAGTATTCGGAAAAATCCGTCGGCACGAGAATATTTTTCGGTGCAAACATTCGGACCTCCTGTTATTGGGTTTCAGTTTTTAGAAAAGGGAGCAAAAGAATTCCGGTCAGGTCATTTTTTAAAATATCGACCATTTCGGATCTAACCCCTTTTTTCAGGTTGGAAGAATGAATTTCATCCACGGCCGGTTCCAATAAAATAAAATTAATTTCTTCCGGGGTCATTAAAGGGGAATTTAAAAAATCAACATTTTTCATCTTGTCCATTCGCGTCTGCCTCCTTTATTTTTATTCCATTAGTGCTTCCCGAAGGTCGCCCGTAATCCCGCATCATCCGAACAGGACTGAGATTTCAGGATGGCCTTATTGTGTGGTTCCGAAAGAATCAAATCGAAATCTTCGGTTTTTAAAAGTTCAATGGCTTGTTGCAGGGGAACGGAAGAATGAATTGAAGCCCCCGAGCGAAAAATAAAGTAAGTGACCTTAAAATCAGGATCAATGTGCAGAATTTTTACCGGGATATTCATGAATTCCTCCTTCACGCTTATTAAAAACGAGGGTCAACCTTTAAGAAATAAATTATCTTAGTCGGGGGGGAAAAGAAATAATGGGGAATCTGTATTTTAGGAAGAAAAAGGCCGTATTTTAGGCAGGTATTATTCCAAGGTGAGGGCTGAGTCAATTTTGTCGATCGGGTAAAAAAATCGATTCCGCTTACTTTCCTTCAATTTCGGCGATTTCGGGGCAAAACTCGGGGGACTGAAGCCCCCGGGCTGTTTTTTCCACAGGACTTAATTCCGGGACGTGGGTCTTGGAACTGATGCCTAATTCTTTAAAGCGTCTGGCAGCCACCAAAACCCGGCTTTCCAAGGACCCGACGGCCTCATTATAGGAATGGACGGATTTGTCTAATGATCTACCCAGCTCGCCAAAATGCAGGGCCAATTTGACCAAACGTTCATAAAGGGTCTTGCCCAGTTCACTGATGGCCTGGGCATTTTCAGCCAGGGCCTCCTGACGCCAGCCATAGGCCACGGCCCGCAGCAGGGTGATCAGGGTCGTCGGGGTGGACAGGATCACCTTCTGATTGACCCCTTCCTCGATCAGGTTGGGATTTTGTTCCAGGGCGGCGCTGAAAAAATTCTCCCCCGGTAAAAAAAGGATCACAAATTCCGGGGCCTCGGGAAATTGATCCCAATAGGATTTGGAGGAAAGTTTCTGCATGTGGGTCTGGATCTGGCGGGTGTGTTCCCGGAGTTTATTTTTTCTTTCCTCTTCGGTCGGGCATTCGAGGGAGTCCAGATAGGCTTGTAAGGGAGACTTGGCATCCACGACCACCCATTTTTTATTGGGCAAACGGACGATCATGTCGGGCCGCAATCTCCCTTCCTCGGCGGACACCGATTCCTGCTCGACGAAATCGCAATGTTCGGACATGCCGGCCAGTTCGGCTACCCGCCGGAGGGTCAGTTCTCCCCAACGGCCGCGGACCTGGGGGGCCCTCAAGGCCTTGACTAAGTTGCCTGTTTCCGTTTGAAGGCGCTGCTCAGTGGCAGCCATGGTTTCCAGGTATTGACTCAAGCTTCCGTAGGCCTGCTGACGGGCGGTTTCCATGGCCTGAACCTGTTGAACATATTTTTCCAGGGTTTCTTTCAAAGGGGCTATGGTGCCCTCCACGGCCTTTTGCCGCTGTTCCAGGTCGCCCTTGGCCTCGGACTGATACTTTTCCAGGGTGGTCTTGGCCAGGTCCAAAAATTGTTGGTTGTTGGTCCGTAAACACTCGGCGGATAAGGCCTTGAAGGCATCCTCCATTTTGTTGGCGGCCTCATTCAAAAAGACGATTTTTTCTTCCATGGCCTGGCGGTCCTTGTACAGGGTGGTTTCCAATTCGGCCTGGACCTGTTTCAGCCGGGTGATCTCATCCCTCAATCCCTTGGTTTCCTTTTCACGTTCTTGTAGGCGTTCTTTCAGTTCGGCTAATTGCTCCACTTCTTTTTGGGCGGCTGCTTTTTCCTGGCTTTCCTCTAAGAGGCTCTGCCGAAGTCGTCCATTTTCTTCGACCACTTCCCGATGATGGGCCTGCGAATTTTGAATATCGGCCTCTCGACCGGTCAGACGTTCCTCCCAAACCGCTAATTGGGATTGATAAGGCTGGATGGCCTGGGAAATTTTCTGGGCTGTTTTCAAACGAAAGTGCAGCCAGGCGAGTACAACCCCGACAATCAGGCCAACGGCCAATCCCCAAAGTAGAGGGATTAAATTCATATTAGATTCCTCTCCCTTCGAAATTTGATATTCGTTTTTTGCAGTCAACCCTCATCCTCATCCCTCGTGCCTCACGCCTCATGCCTGCTTTTTTTACTTCCATAACAGCTCCTCTTCCTGCAGGGTTTTGATTCGGTCTCTGAGTTCGGCTGCTTCTTCAAAGTCCAGGCGGACGGCTGCATCCTTCATTTTTTTCCGGAGCTGTTTGATCAAAAGAGGGATCTGCTCGGGTTCGGCGAATTCCTTTTGTCTTTCCCCGGCTACGGGAATGGTGACGTAGTCGGATTCGTAAACCGAGGAAAGGATATCCTGGATCGACTTTTTTATCGAAGCCGGCGTTATTTTGTGTTTTTTGTTGTAGGCCAACTGAACGGCCCGGCGTTTTTCCGTTTCCTCCATGGCTTCCTTCATGGACCGGGTTATCTGGTTGGCATAGAAATAGACCTCTCCCGAAATATTTCGCGCGGCCCGGCCGCAGGTCTGAATCAAAGAGCGCGTGGAGCGCAAAAAGCCTTCTTTGTCGGCATCCAGAATGGCCACCAGGCTCACTTCCGGCAGATCCAGCCCTTCTCTCAGGAGATTGATCCCGATCAGGCAATCAAAGACCCCCAGACGTAAATCCCGAAGGATCTCTACCCGTTCCATGGTGTCGATGTCGGAATGAAGATAACGGACCTTTATTCCCAGTTCCTGGTAATATTCGGTCAGGTTTTCAGCCAGGCGTTTGGTCAGGGTAGTCACCAGGACCCGTTCCCGGCGGGAGACCCGTTTTTCTATTTCTTTTTTCAGGTGTTCCACCTGATTGTCGGCCGGGAAGACCCGAATCTGGGGATCCATCAATCCCGTAGGCCGGATAATTTGTTCGGCGATCACCCCTCCGGACTTGGTCAGTTCATACTCGGCCGGTGTGGCCGAGACATAAATAATCTGGTGGACAAGGCTTTCGAATTCTTTAAAATTTAAAGGACGGTTGTCTAAGGCCGAGGGAAGGCGGAAACCATAATCGACCAAGGTCTGTTTTCGGGAGCGGTCTCCCCGATACATGCCCTGGAGTTGGGGAACGGCCAGATGGCTTTCATCGATGCAAAGGATAAAATCCTTTGGAAAATATTCCAGAAGGGTAGGTGGGGGCTGGCCGGGCAGCCGGCCGGTGAGGTAGCGGGAATAATTTTCAATGCCGTGGCAATAACCCAGTTCTTTCATCATCTCCAGATCGAACCTGGTCCGCTCTTCGATCCGCTGGGCTTCGATCAGTTTATTTTGCGAGCGAAAATAGGCGACCCGTTCGGTAAGTTCCGCTTCGATGGCCTGATAGATCTGGTCCATCCCTTCCTGGGCGGTCACGTAATGGCTGTTCGGAAAGACATGGACCTCTTTCAACCGATTTTGGATTTTTCCTCTTAACGGATCGATCAAAGCCAGGCCTTCAATGGTATCGCCGAAAAAGGAGATACGCAGGGCCCGGTCTTCCTCGTAGGCGGGAAGGACCTCGACCACATCCCCCCGGACCCTGAAGGTGCCCCGATGAAAGTCGAAGTCGTTTCGTTCATAGAGCATGGCCACCAGCCGTCCCAAGACGTCTTCGCGGGTTATTTCCTGATTTTCCTGTAAAGAAAGGAGCATTCCCCGATAGGCCTCGGGGGAACCCAGGCCATAGATGCAGGAGACACTGGCCACGATCAAGCAGTCATTACGGGTCAACAGGGACCGGGTGGCCGAATGGCGCATTTTGTCTATGGCCTCGTTGATGGAAGAATCCTTGTCGATATAGGTGTCGGTTTGGGGAAGGTAGGCCTCGGGTTGATAATAGTCATAATAGCTGACGAAATATTCCACGGCATTTTCCGGGAAAAAGGATTTGAATTCTCCATAAAGCTGGGCCGCCAGGGTCTTGTTCGGGGCCAGGACCAGGGTCGGTTTTTGGACCTGGGCCACCACCTGGGCCATGGTAAAGGTCTTCCCCGAGCCGGTGACCCCTAAAAGGACCTGATGCTCCAATCCCTGTCTGACCCCCTGAACCAATTGTTCAATCGCCGTGGGCTGGTCCCCCTTGGGTTGAAATTCGGAAACCAATTTAAAACGCTGTTGCATAGGATGCCATTTTTCAGTTCAAAAATAGATTCTTAACTGTTCTTAACCACTGTTGGGGCTCAGGGTCGGGTTTAAAACCCGCCCCTACGAGGGAATTTTATGTCAGGGCTTCCGAAGGGAAGCCTTCCTTATTTAAGTCGGAAAAGCCGACCGTATCGTGGCGGCCCCTCGGGGTATGAAGATTTTTTTAACAGAGATGGACTTTAGCACAGATGAGATGGGACTGCAAACAAAGGGAAATGGGGGTATCGTCCTCTTAGGACGATACCAAAATGGGGGTTTAGAGAATTCTTGCTTTCCTTTTTAATCAATTTATAGTATTACAATAATCATACGTGAAAAATGGTACGATCTTTTGAGGGAATGCTGGATTCTTGATAAACCCTTTGTCTCGGACCAATTAAGCGATTAACCAGCATCCAGGATCCAGTATCGTCCGTCCTGTGGCGGTCGACTTCGCGTTCTTAGAACAATTAGAGATAAATTCTCGGGGGTAATTTAAAAATTTGGGAGGGGAAAAATGGGAAAAAATTATTTTAATCCAGATGTGAGGGATTTGAAGTTCGTGCTTTTTGAATACCTGAAGGTGGCCGACCTCTTGAAATACGAAGCCTTTCGGGACTTCAGTGAAGATGATTTCGGGATGATCATTCAAGAGGCCGTGAAAGTCGGTAAAGAAGTTTTGGGCCCGGCCAACCAGGATGGGGACCGGGAGGGATGCACCTATGAAAATGGGGTGGTCAAGGTCCCGGGTTCCTTTCATCAGTGCTGGAAGGTCATGGCCGAAAACAGTTGGATCGCCCTGGCGGCCAAGCCGGATTTTGGCGGGCAGGGTCTGCCGGCTGTTTTGAGCGGGTTGATCGCCGAGCTTTTCTTGGCGGCCAATATGTCGGTCATGACCTATCCTGGGTTGTCCATCGCCAATGCCGCGGTTATAGAACACTATGGAACCGAGGAGGATAAGGCCCTGTTTGTCGAAAAACTCAATACCGGCGTTTGGGCGGGTACCATGTGTCTGACCGAGGCCGATGCCGGCTCGGATGTGGGCTGGCAGCGGACCAAGGCCGTGCCGGATAAGGTCTCAGGGAACCCGCGCCTTTATAAGATCGAGGGAAGCAAGCGTTTCATCACCTGCGGAGAACATGATCTGACCGATAATATCATCCACCTGGTCCTGGCCCGTATCGAAGGAGGCCCTCCGGGGACCAAGGGGATCAGCCTCTTTATCGTTCCCAAGATCTGGGTCAATGACGACGGTTCTCTTGGAGAACCCAACGACGTCTTTTGCAGCGGCATTGAACACAAGATGGGGATTCACGGCTCATCGACCTGCTCCTTGAACTTTGGCGAGAATGGCGGCTGTCGCGGTTATCTTCTGGGTGAACCCCACAGCGGCATGGCCAAGATGTTCCAGATGATGAACGAGGCCCGGATAGGCTGCGGGATCCAGGCCCTGGGTTTGACGGCCAGCGCCTACGATTGCGCTCGCCAGTACGCCAAGGAAAGGCTCCAGGGCCCTCTTTTTACCAACCGCAGGGGAGAACGGGTGCCGATTATTCAGCATGAAGATGTGCGGCGTATGCTGATGAACCTCAAGTCAGGGACCGAGGCCATGCGGGCCGTGATCGGTAAACTCTTTTACCTGATCGATATCGCCGAACACGATCCCGAGGAAACGAACCGGAAAATGGCCTTTCGCCAGGTGGAGCTACTTACCCCTCTGGTCAAGGCCTATTTTTCGGACTTTGGCTATAACCTGATCCGCGATGCCATGCAGGTCTTGGGCGGGGTCGGCTACTGCTCGGAGTTTCCAGTGGAACAGTATGCCCGGGATTGCAAGATCGTTTCCATCTGGGAAGGGACCAATTATATCCAGGCCCTGGACCTGGTGGGCCGCAAGCTGGGTATGGAAGGGGGCAAGGTCTTTCAGGATTGGATCCAGGGGATCATGGGCTTTACCAGTCAGCATAAAGAAGACCCGGATTTTGCCCCGGACTGCAAACTCCTTTTTAAGGCCGCCCAGGCCACCGGCGACTTTACTCTGCGGTTCATGCAGTATTTCCAGGGAGAGAAGGTTCGCTTGATCGGCTTGACGGCCACCCGATTCCTGGATTGTTTCTCCGAGGTCCTCATGGCCCACCTCATGCTGGAACAGGGCCTCGTGGCCCGCGACCGGCTCAAGGAGGTTGAGGCCGGCTCCGCTGATGGTATTTTTTACCGGGGGAAAATCGAGACCGTAAAATTTTTCTGCCGGAATATCCTGACTAATGTCTTTGCCCGGCATACCTCTCTTCAGCAGGAAGATTTTTCGGCCCTGGATATCCCGGAAGAGGCCTTTTAAAGGCGCCGCTGGATTCTAACGAAACTCTTGAAAACCCCCTCCATCGAAGGGGAGGGGGTTTTTTTATGGGCGGCACGAAGATCACCTTTACCGTCCCCGTAGAGAAAGGCCGGAATAAAAGTAAAGGCGATCAGTCCAAGGCTATTTTTTCCAAGAAGGTCAAGGTGCCCAGGGAAGGATAATGAGTCAGGTCATAACTGATCGGAGTGAGGGTGACATATCCGGCGGATAAAAGGGCATGATCGGTGTCCGGGGTCTCTTCGGGCGGTGGCAGAATCCCGGTCTGCCAGTAATAGATGTTCTCCCGGGGATCAATGCGTCGCTCGAACCGTTCCACGAAACGGAAGGTCCCCTGTCTGACCAGGCGGATCCCCTTAATCTCAGAAAGGGGTCGGGCAGGGACATTGACATTCAAAGAAACCCCGGGTGGTAGAGGTCTTTTGATGAGGAGTTCCACGAGATCGGCCGTGATTTGAGCCGCGGTTTCAAATTCGCGGGTCTTATAGGAATCAATGGAGACGGCAATCGAGGTCAGGCCCATCATGGCCCCTTCCGTGGCGGCCGAAACGGTGCCGGAATAAATGACATTGATTCCCACGTTGGGTCCCAGGTTGATGCCGGAAATGAGCAGACGGGGTGGGGGAACGATCAGTTCTTTGAGGGCGATTTTGACGCAGTCGGCCGGGGTCCCGCTGACCCCGTAACCGAACAAGGCCCCATTTTTTGATATTTCCCTGACCCTGAGGGGTTGGGTCAAGGTCAGGGCATGGCCCACGGCACTCTGCTCGGATTCCGGGGCCACTACCCAAAGGGGATACTTTTTTTTAAAAACCCGGACCAGGGCCTCCAGTCCTCGGGCAAAGATACCATCATCATTGGTCAGGAGGATGCTCGGGGGATCTGGGCTTATTGGGTTCAATGGATTAGCTTCCCTATCCTCCCCCAGCGGACCCCAAATTCGGTACGGTCCCAGGACCAGTAAATGATAAAGGCCTGGCCGATGATTTCTTTTTGATCCACAAAGCCCCAGTATCGGCTGTCATAGCTTTCATCGCGGTTGTCCCCCATGACAAAGAATTTATTGGGTGGGACAATAATCGGACCCGTATTGTCACGAGGTTGTTCCGCTTCCGGGATGATCATCTGGTCGGAATGAACCCCATGAGGGTCTACCATGGGCAGGTTATTGATATAAATCTTTTTGTCTTTGATCTGGACCGTATCTCCCGGAAGTCCGATCACCCTTTTGATAAAGTCTTTTTTCGGGTCCACCGGATAAATAAAAACAACCACGTCATTTCTTTTGGGAGAACTGATGGGGATCAAGGTGTAGTTAAGGGAGGAAAAGGGGACTCTGAGCTTTATTCCATAAATAAACTTGTTGACTAAGATATGGTCTCCCAACTAATAGGGTCGGTTTCATGGATCCCGAGGGGATTTTGAAGGCCTGGACCACAAAGGCCCGTATCAACAAGGCCAGGAGAATGGCGATGATGATGGATTCGGCATATTCGCGGACGACGGATTTTTTTCGCTCAGGCCCTTGATTCCTGTTTTTTCCTTTTTCCAAAAAGTCCTCCTATGACCGGAAGAGGATCGTTCTCGTGACGGAGAGGTTTAAGGCCAATGCCTCGGACCTCAATAAGAACGCTCCTTAAGCCCCAAAATAACGGGACAATTTTTTTATCTTAATTTATTGGTCCCACTCTGTCAAGAAGACCCCGGATTGGGTATCGCCTTATAGGACAATACCCCGGATTGGTATTGTCAGGACGCTACCCCTCGGATTGCCTGACCGGGAAGGAGTTCTTCTTCCTCCGAAGATCGTCGGGCCCGTTGGGCCTCAGTTAGACCGTTTTGTCTTTCATAACGGGATTAGAGGCAGGAATCAAGAAAAAAGTCTTTATTTTTTTTTAAATTAAAAATAATATCCATAAGTATGGACCAACCCTTTTCCCCTGATCGACATCCGACACACGAAATCGATCCCCCATTCCGTTTCTGTCCCTTATGCGGCGGAAAATTAAACAAAAAAAAGATAAAACCCTTGGAGCCGGATCGTTTGGTTTGCAGCCTCTGTTCTTTTGTCTATTATCTTGATCCCAAGGTGGCGGCCGGAACCGTGACCCTTTTTGAAAACCGGATTGTCTTGGCCAAAAGAGGGATTTCGCCCGGGTATGGGAAGTGGGTCATCCCGGGAGGGTTTGTGGATCGGGGGGAAACCCTGGAAGAGGCCGCTATTCGGGAGACCCTGGAAGAAACCGGTCTCCAGGTCCGGTTGATCAGCCTTTTGAACGTCTATTCCTACCCCGGAAAGGCCGTAGTGGTCGTGGCTTATTTGGCGGAAGCCATAGACGGTGTGCCGGAAGCCTGTGATGAAACCCTGGAGGTGGGTTTGTTCCAATATGAGGCCATCCCCTGGGAAGACCTGGCTTTTCCCAGCACCCGGGCGGCCCTAAAAGATTACAGGAAAGGATTTTCCTTACCCCGGCAGTGATTTTGTCCCCTAAATATAAATTTTTTCTTGTCAATCAGGTCAAGACAGGTTAGAAATGCCGTTTCGATCCTAAGCCAATAGTTTGGGAATTTGCATTTTGGACGCAGATGAACCGGATTGCCAAGCTCTTTTATATAGAGTTATGCCGCGTGACTCTAAAATGGTTGTCGGCGGTATCGGCGAAAATCTGCGTTTCAATTTAATTATTTCAAAAAATAAAGGAGTGCAGACAACGTGGAGTTCATCAAACCCGAAAGACTGACGGATTTAGCCAAGGAGAGGAAAGAGACCCTGCTCAAGAGGTCCATGGAAGACATCTCGGATATTTATGAAGAGACCCGGTCCATTGTCCATGACATCCAGAAATCAGGGGACCGGATTATTTTAGAACATTACCGAAAATATAAATCCGATATTCGGCCAAAGGATATCTTGGTCCAGCCCCAGGAAGTCAAGGCGGCCTATCAACAGGTCGAAAAGGCTGTCCAGCAGGCCTTAAAACAAGCGGCCAAAAATATCGAAAAGTTCCATCGAGCCCAATTAGAAAGGGAAATGTGGGCCATTGAGGTCAGACCGGGGATCTTAGCCGGGAGGGTCAGAAGGTCTATGGAAACCATCGGGGCCTATGTTCCCGGAGGTAAGGCGAATTACCCCTCAAGCGTACTTATGAATATTATCCCTGCCCGGGTAGCCGGCGTATCGACCGTTGTGGCCTGCACGCCGCCACAAAAAGGGATGAAGGCCGACCCCGTCACGATCGTGGCCGCCGATATTGCCGGGGCTGATTATCTATTCAAGGTGGGCGGGCCTTGGGCCATCGCCGGAATGGCCTATGGCACCAAATCCATGCCCAAGGTGGATAAGATCGTCGGTCCGGGTAATAAATATGTAACCGCGGCCAAGATGGCCGTCTTTGGGATGGTGGATATTGACTCTCCGGCCGGCCCGAGTGAGGCCCTCATCGTTGCCGACGATACCGCCAGGCCGGAATGGATGATCTGGGATTTTCTTTCTCAAATCGAACATGATCCGGATGCCGGGGCTGTTTTGGTGACCCCCTCTCAAAAATTGGCCGAGGAGGTCTGTGAAATGATTAACCGGGAGTTGCCCGGACTGGAAAGGCGGGAAATTATTCAGGCGGCCTTGACCCGTCATTCCGCGGTCCTGGTTACTTCTACTCTCAAGGAAGCGATCGATTTTGCCAACGCCTATGCTGCCGAACACTTGCAGATTGTTACCGAGGACCCCTGGATCATCCTGCCCATGATAAACCATGCCGGTTCTATTTTCATGGGTCCCTACGCTCCGGTTCCGGCGGGCGATTATGCCTCGGGGACCAATCACGTTTTGCCGACCGGTGGGTGCGCCAGGATGTTTTCCGGTCTCTCGGTGGATGATTTTATCAAAAAGCCGACCTTTCAATACCTGAGCCAGAAAGGATTACAGGGTCTAAAGAAGACCATCACCCTCTTGGCTGAAAAGGAAGGCCTGCCGCTTCATGCCCGGGCTGTAGAAGCAAGGTTCAAATAAGGCATGAGGCATGAGGCGAGAGGTGTAATGCCATCCTTTACCTCGTGCCTCTCGTCCTCATGCCTCATGCCTTGATGCTGCTTCAAAGCCCAGGTCAAAGGCCTTCAGATTGATGGCCCATAGCTTTTGCTTCAGGTTCATCTTGAGGGTCTCTTTGATTTGATCGACGGTGACGGGAACGGTATTGCTTTGGGCCAAGGCCCCAAGCATGACCACATTGACGGCCATGGCCGATCCGGCCTCTTCGGCCAGGGCGTCGGCATTCAAGGCGATCAATCGTTTGACCTTCTTTTGAATCAGACCCAGGGCCTCTTTGATATTCGGATAGACCCCCTTGCCGACGGCAACGGTAAAGGGCATCAAGGGGGTGACATTGGTTATCACGGTCGACTCTTTCGAACATTTCCCCAAGGCCCGCAAGGTCTCCGAGGGTTCAAAACCGATCAAAACATCGGCCTCTCCATCGGAAACGATGGAGCTCAAGGCCCCACCCAAGACCACGGCCGATTCGACCACGCCCCCCCGCTGGGCCATGCCATGGACCTCACTGACGTTGACCGGAATCCCGGCTAACAAGGCTGCTTCTCCTAAGACTCGGGAGGAGAGCAGATTCCCCTGTCCTCCCACGCCGACAAAGACGATCCGTTTGATATCCATAAGCTCTCCTCTTATTTCCTGGGCAGAATAGCATGTTCCGGGCAGACCTGAGCGCAGACCGCACAGCCGATGCACAGGTTCTCGTTGATCTTGACCCGATTTTCTTCAACAAAAAAAGCCGGACAGGCGAATAAGTTGACACAGTCCCGATGGTCTTTGCACCGGCTTTGGTTGATCATAAAGGTGCGTGACTTGGCCGAGGGGGCCACCTTTTTGGCGTACAGGGGGCAGATCTCTTTGGAGATGATGACCGAAACCCCGTCGAAGTCCAAGGCTTTTTGAACGGCCTCCATGGTCTCCTTGACCTTCCGCGGGGTCACGACGGAGATCTGTTTCACCCCGATCCCTCGAACCACCTCTTCGATGGAGATTCGGGTATTGGGTTGTCCCAGAAGGGCCATATCCACGCCGGGATGGGGCTGATGACCGGTCATGGCCGTGGTTTCATTGTCCAGGATGACCAGGGTAAATTTGTGATTGTTGTGCACGGCATTGACCAGCCCGGTGATACCGGAATGGAAAAAGGTGGAATCGCCGATAAAGGCAATGACCGGTTTCCCCGTGGCCCTGGAAAACCCGGCGGCCGAGCTGACGCTGGAACCCATGCAGATCAGAAAATCGGCCATACTCAACGGCGGGAGCATGCCCAGGGTATAACAGCCGATGTCGGTGGGATAGATGGCCTCCTCACCGGCCACTTTCTTGACCGCATAATAGGTCGATCGATGGGGGCACCCGGGACAAAGATTGGGGGGCCGGCCGGGAAGGGGGGGAATATCGGAAAGATCCACCGCCTTTCGACCCTCATAGGGTAAACAAAAATACTGGGCGATGGAGGTGCGGACACAGGCCGGTTCATATTCAAAGAGGCGGCTGAGCTTACCGATCCCTTTGCCCTTGAATGGGAATGTTCCTTCCCATGGTCTGGGCCAAGGCCCGTACGGCCTCCTCCATGATGGGCTCCAACTCCTCCACCACCAAAACCTTGTCGACCTGTATTGAGGAATTTTTTGCCCATTTCTTCCGGAAAGGGATAAGAAAACCCGACCTTCAAGACGGTAAAGGAATCTTTGACCTTCAGGTCTTCCAGGGCATCCTGTACATAAGCAAAGCTGACCCCCTGGGTGACGATTCCCCATTTTCCGGTTCCGATGATTTCATTAAAAGGAGAGCGGTTGGAGATTTGTAAGGCCTGATCGTATTTCTCTAGGAGTTTTACATGCAGGTTTCTGGACACGGCCGGCACCGTGACATAACTGAAGGGATCTTTTTTAAAAAACCCCTGGGTCTGCCTGGGTTTGATTTCTCCCAGGGTGACTATGCCCCGAGAATGATTGATGCGGGTGGTGGTCCTCAGCAGCACCGGCACTTTTAATTTTTCGGACAGGTCAAAGGCGGCCAGGGTCATGTCTTTGGCCTCTTGGGGCGTCGTCGGCTCCAGCATGGGCAGCCCGGAGATCCGGGCGTAGTAACGGTTGTCCTGCTCATTTTGACTGGAAAAGAGCGAAGGGTCATCGGCCGTCAGGATGACCATGCCGCCGATTACCCCGGTATAGGCCAAGGTCATCAGGGGATCGGCGGCCACATTCAGTCCCACATGCTTCATGGTGACCATGGTCCGCAAACCGGAGACCGCCGCCCCGGCGGCAACTTCCAGGGCTACCTTCTCATTGGTCGAGTATTCAAAATAGAGGTCCGATTCCTGTTTGATTTGATAGAAGTTTAAGGCCACTTCCGAGGAGGGGGTTCCCGGATAAGCAGTGGCAAAAGCCAATCCGGCTTCAATGGCCCCCCGGGTAATGGCCTCGTTACCCAACAACAACATCTTATCTCCGGGTTTTCCTTTTAATAATTCATGCATGGTCTCACTCCTTCGATTGAACATGCCCGACAATCGCCCTCATTATCCGACCGAGGGTGACCGGGGCTTCAAACGAGATTTGGGTCGGTCATAATAGTTATATTGTAGCTACGCTATCTCTTTAAGAACGCCTTGTCAAGAGAAAATCTAACCCTTCAATCTTCCCAAACGATCTTTGACCATGGGGGCATAAGTCGATTTAGGAAAGGATTGGAGAAAATTCTGGTACGTGGCTTTGGCCTCTTGGGATTTGCCCATTTTTTGATAAACCCGGGCCAGACTTAAAAGGATATCCTCTTTCAAAAGATTCTCTTTTCCCTGGGAAAGTTCTGAAAATATTTTAGCGGCCTGCTGAAGATCTCCCTGTTCCTCGTAGGCATAAGCCAGATCCTCCAAGATCAGGACCTTGAAGGAGGAGGGGAATTTCCCTTGATTCAGGGCCGACCGGTAGGCCCAAGCGGCCCTGGGAAAATCTTTTTTCTGGTAATAGAGCTGTCCCAAAGTCACCCAGGAGGCAAAGGCGGCCTTGGTCCCGGGGTAATCTTTGACGAGCGCCTCTAACTGTTTTATTTTCTGATTGGAATCGGTTGATTCTTGGATGGTAAAATATTTTTCATGGGCTCGTCTTTCCTGACGGTTTTGATAAGCCGAATACCCAAAAAAAAGAATTAAAAGTAAGACCACCCCTGAACCCAGCCAAATTACCTTTGGATAGTTGTCTTTCACCCAACTCAGAATCTGGGTGGAAAGGGTGAGAAACTCATCGGGTCTTTTCAGCATTTCTTTTCTGGTGATTTTTTTCTTCCTGGCCATGAAATCCTTTCCTATGCTTTAATCGTTCAGAATTCACTGCTGAAAGCTCAGAGGAAAAGGGTTTAATTTCATCTTCGAGCCTTGAGCTTTCAGCACTCTTTTGCTTCTGTCCATCGCCATCTTGGCGGCCCCCAGGATGCCGCTTTTTTCTCCTAAGGACGAAACCCGGATCGACACCCGGTCCGGGGGCACCATGGTCAATCGTTTTTTAAATTCTTTTTCCAGATATGGCAAGAAAATTGTGGCCGCCTTGCTGACACCGCCTCCCAAGACCACCCCTTCTATCCCCAGTGTATGAACGAGATTGGCCAGGGCAATTCCAAGAAATTTCCCCATTTCGGCATAAGAGGGAGATGCAAAAAGGATCTCCTTGCCGGGCCGTCTCATAGAGGAGCTTGGCCGAAATTTCCCTTGACCCTTCTGGGAGGGTTTCCCTGAGGAGGGTGGGGATTTTTTTATCCAACCCCTTTTGGGCTTTTTTTACCAGATAAGGGGCTGAGGCCAGGGTCTCCAGGCAGCCCCGATTGCCGCAACTACACCGCTCTCCCTTTGGCAGAACGGTGGTATGACCGAATTCGGGACCGCTCCCCTGACCGCCGTACCAAGGCCGCCCATTCAGGATAAGTCCGCTTCCCACGCCGGTTCCTAAGGTTAAGCAGACAAAATGACTCAGATCCTTTCCGGCACCGACCCATTTTTCGCCATAGGTTACCACATTGGCGTCGTTATCGATAAAGGTAGGTAGTCCGACCTCGTTGGATATGAAACGGGCTAAAGGCACCTCTTTCCAGTCCGGGAAATTCGGCGAGAGGCGAACAATCCCTTCCTCCCGGTCAATCATCCCCGGAGATCCCAGGCCGATTAATTCCGGTGAGGCCCATTTTCCCTTTGAGATTTTGAGGAGTTGCTTAATGATCCGCACGATCCTTTTTAATACACGTTCTTTCCCCATTTTAACGTCTGTCGCATAATCTTTCGAAAAGAGGACCTCCCCCCGGATATCGATCAGGCCTATTTTGATCCGTGTGCCCCCCAGGTCGATCCCAATTATTGTGGATGCTCCCTTGGCCATGGCTTTCCTTTCAGCAGAGAATACAAAGTTCAATTAAATCCGCTTCTTCATTTTTCTTTTACCATTTTTTGGCCATCAAGGCCACATCTGAATGGGACTTTTTTAAAAAAAGGGAAATTTTCCTATAACATATTGAAATTTAATATAATTCATAAAAAATGAAATTTATTAGAGAATTAATATAGTTGACAGAAAGATTTTCATCTGGTATAAACAAAACCATAAAATAGAAATTTAGGGACTGGATAATGGATATTACCTGGGGGAGATCTTCAGAGATGCTTGCTTTTTTAAGTGGGATTCTGGGCCTATCCATTCAGTTCACCGGGGTCTTTTTTTTATACCAAAAGGCTATAAAAGGTTGTTTATCAAATAAAGGTGATTCCTATGCGAAGTCTTTATATAAAAAAAATATCGATTGGTCTGGTTCTTATCACTTTATCAGGCGTAAATGGTTTTTATTTTTTAGGGACGGCCCAGGACCAGTTCGACACAACTTTGGTTTCAAGTCCGGTTTCAAATCGGATTGACCTGCCCCTCAACTTCCCTGAAAAAACCATAACCCATTTAACGCTGACCTCCCAAGAATTAGAGTCTTCGGTCACCACCTATGACCACTGGATTAAGGCCGCCTGCCGCAAACATTCTCTGGATCCTGCCTTGGTCAAGGCCGTAATCCACGCCGAATCCCGATTCGACCCCCTGGCGGTTTCCCCAAAGGGGGCCATAGGATTGATGCAAATAGATCCTAATACGGTCAAGGAATTAGGGATAAAGGACCCCTTTAATCCCAAATATAATATCGACGGGGGAGTGCGTTATCTCAAAGACTTATTGGATGCCTTTGAAGGCGACCAGAAATTGGCCCTGGCCGCTTACAACGCCGGCCCCACCCAGGTCTACCGGCATAATGGGGTGCCCCCCTTTAAAGATACCAAAAATTATCTCAAACGGGTCTTTCGGTATATCGCCTATTATCAAAAAAACCTGATCAGTTAAAGTGCCTGTTCCTGCATTAACCTCCTGACCTCAAGAAACAAGAGGCCTTCCAAAACGCCCTTCGAATTTTTTATCCTTAAGGAGATAACTTTTTCTTTCCCTAATCAGGAAGTTATGTTAAGGAAGAAGGCTTATGGTCGGACAAAAGATAAAAGCCAACAAACAGGTCAGCACAAAGGGTTTTCAGTCCAAGGCCGGGCAGATTAATGAATATGCCCTGATCTTTTTCAGCGCTCTCTTGGTCGTTCTTTCTTTCCCCAAGTTCTCCTGGTCCATTTTGGCCTGGGTTTCCCTGGTTCCCTTCTTTAAATCCCTTGAAGATAAACCGGCCCGAACAAGATTCCGGCTGGGATATCTATTCGGCATTGTTTATAACCTGGGGATTTTTTATTGGGTAACCCACTCCATGCGCTATTACGGCGGTTTGGACCCCTTTACCAGTTATTCTTATCCTGTTGCTTATGGTCCTTTATTTGGCCCTTTATACCGGGGTCTTTGGTTGGCTTTGGGGGTTATTCCCTTCAAGGGGTCTTTTCCCCCTGATTTGGGTCCCCTCGACCTGGGTTGGCCTGGAATTCCTGCGGGCCCATCTATTAACCGGCTTTCCCTGGGAATTATTCGGCTATTCCCAATATAATCTTCTGCCGATCATCCAGGTGGCCGAGATAACCGGGGTCTTAGGGGTTTCCTTTTTGATCATCCTGGTCAACCAAAGTGTTCTATCAGCTTTTCTTGACCGACCGCCCTTATGAAAAGAGGTCCCGGAAATGGAAATTAGCGGCTTTTCCTCTTTGTTTAATCATTTTAGACCTTATTTTCGGCTTCCATGCTTTATCCCAACAAAAGCAAAAAGATCAACAGGCCCCGTCTTTAAAAGTGGCTGTTATTCAGGGAAATATTGACCAATCCTTAAAATGGGACCCCACCTTTCAAGAAAAGACCATTGACCGTTACGAGGACCTGACCATTAAAATGTGTTCTTCGGCCGCCGACTTGGTCATCTGGCCGGAAACAGCGGTCCCTTTTTATTTCTTGGGTGAAAATCGTTTGTCGCCCCGATTATTTCAGTTGACCCGGAGAACCGGGGCCACTCTTTTATTCGGGAGCCCGGCCGTTAATTACCAGGGAGGACAACCTCAATATTATAATCGGGCCTATCTGCTCAGCCCCGAAGGCCGGATCAGTTTCTACGATAAGGTCCATCTGGTTCCCTTTGGAGAATATGTCCCTTTAAAAAAGTGGTTACCCTTTGTGGGGAAAATGGTCCAAGCCATAGGCGATTTCAGCCCGGGGCCGGGAAGCTATGGGTTGGACTATCCGAAAGGGAAACTGGGCGTCCTGATTTGCTTTGAAACCATTTTTCCGTAATTATCCAGGGCCTATAAACAAGAAGGATGCCGGCTTCTGGTCAACATGACCAATGACGCCTGGTTTGGGAAGACCTCGGCACCTTACCAACACCTGTCCATGCTGACCTTTCGGGCCGTTGAAAACCGGGTCTGGATTGCCCGGGCCGCCAATACGGGTTTTAGCGCTGTGATCGATTCTACCGGGCTGATCACCAAGCGATTTCCGCTGTTTCAAACCGGGGGGATTTATGCTAATATTCCTTTAAGAGAAGGAAAGACTTTTTATTCCCGCCATGGCGATCTGCTGATCATTTTTTGCGGCCTGGTTTTCCTCTCGGGAATTATTATTGGGATAGTAAAGAAAAAAGGGGATTAAGATCATGAATGAAGAAATCAGTCGGGTTAAGGATAAATTGAATAAATTAGGAGACTATCTTTGACCTGGCCCACAAAAAAGAACGGATGGCCTCCCTGGAAAAGATTATCGCCCAAAACAGCTTTTGGGACAATCCGGATCAGGCCAAGGTCATCTTGAAAGAAAGGGGAAAACTCAGTCAGGTTGTTTCCGAATGGGAACAGACCCGAGCCCAATTAGAGGAAGCAGAGATCCTTCAGGACTTGGGCTCAGCCGAAGGAGACCAGGAAACCCTGACCGAAGTGGGGACCCGCTTAAAGGATCTTGAGAGGCAATTGGCCCGGATGGAATTTAACAAACTTCTTTCCGGGGAAGAAGATATCAACAATGCCATCATGGCCATTCATGCCGGTGCCGGCGGCACGGAAGCCCAGGACTGGGCCGAGATGCTGCTCCGCATGTACCTGCGTTGGAGTGAACGGCGGGGGTTTAAGACCGAGATCATCGATCAGTTGCCCGGAGACGAAGCCGGTCTCAAGAGTGTGACCTTTACCATCGAAGGGAAATATGCTTACGGCTATCTGCGCTCGGAGACCGGGATCCATCGTCTGGTCCGCATCTCTCCCTTTGATGCCGGGGGGCGCCGCCATACCTCCTTTGCTTCGGTTTTTGTTTATCCGGAGGTGGAAGACGACATCCAGATCGAAATCAATGAGGCCGATGTTCGGGTCGACACTTTCCGGGCCAGCGGGGCCGGTGGACAACATGTCAACAAAACCAGTTCGGCCATCCGCTTGACCCATATGCCCACGGGGATTGTGGTCCAATGCCAAAATGAGAAATCACAGCACCGGAACAAGGATATGGCCTTTAAGGTCTTGAAGTCAAGGCTTTATGAATTGGAATTGGAAAAGAAAGAGGAAAAAAAGAAGGAGATCCACGAAGGGCAGGCCGATATTGCCTGGGGAAGTCAGATCCGCTCTTATACCCTGGCCCCCTACCAGTTGGTGAAGGATCATCGGACTCAACTGGAGATCGGCAATGTGGCTGATGTCCTGGACGGAGGGATCGATCCTTTCATTGAGGCCTTTTTGTGGAAGAAAAATAAATGAGGTTCAAATTAAACTCGCTTGCCCGCCTGATGCGGCTGACATGAAACATGAAAAGGATTCAAGGGGTTCGAAGGGTCAAGGATTCAAGCGAAAGGCATGGAAGTAAAATCCCTCGGATTCTGGAATCCTTGAACTTTATCGAAATAAACTCTTACACCAATTGCGGCGCCACAAAGCATCAAAATGGAGAGGTCGCCGAACGACGAACACCGAACGACGAACGGGTTTTTTTACCTAAATTCTAAGGAGGACCGATGAGCTACCAGCATATTCAAAGCGAAGTAAAAGAAGGAACAGCCGTTATTACCTTAAACCGGGAACCTCTCAATGTGCTCAACATCGCCATGATGAAGGAGATCAATCAGGCCCTGGATTCACTTGAAAGCGGCCAAGATCAAACTCCTCCTTTTCAAGGCCAATGGCAAGGCCTTTTCGGCCGGGGTGGATGTGGGGGAACATCTCGGCGACCAGGTGACGGAGATGATCGAGGTCTTTCACGGGATTTTCAGGCGACTGGATGCCCTGCCGGTCTTATCCATCGCCTCGGTACAGGGGGCGGCCCTGGGCGGGGGCTGCGAGCTGGCTCTGTATTGCGATCTGGTCGTGGCCTCGGAGAAGGCCAAATTCGGTCAGCCTGAAATCCAGGTGGGGGTTTTCCCGCCCATAGCCGCTTTGATCCTTCCCAGGATTGCCGGTCGGAAAAAGGCCCTGGAATTGATCTTGTCGGGAGAAACGATCGGCGCCCAGGAGGCCCTGTCTTTGGGGCTGATCAATAAAGTGGTCCCCCCGGAGGCCCTGGAAGAGGAGTTCCAGAAATTCTGCGGCAAATTTATACCCTTAAGCGGCTTGGTCCTGTCTTTGACCAAGAAGGCCTTTAATGCCGGTTTGATGGATCCTTCTGCCCAGGGCCTGAAGGAGATCGAAAAGATCTATCTCCAGGAATTAATGAAAACCAAAGACGCCGAGGAAGGATTAAGGGCCTTTTTGGAAAAGAGAAAACCGGTCTGGAAAGAAGCCTGAGTCGGCAACGACTTTTTACAAGTTCAATTCTGATAGATTCATAAACCTCGTCATTCCCGTTAAAACGGGAATCCAGAGAATCGCCTGGATTCCTGCCGGCGCGGGAATGACGAAAATGTGCCTTGAGCTTTTTACGAATCTGTCAATTTTCAGAAGGCCCTCGGAATAAGGCCAGGTAATTGTAAGGTCCGATATCCGCAGACTTAATCAGACTGAAAGAATACGGTCGAAGCCTGTCGACCACCTCCTCCTCGGAGATCCTGATACCAATGGGTGGTCCGGGAGGACCCTCCATTTTCTTGAACTCAATGACAGCCACCGTCCCCTGGGGTTTCATAACCCGTTTGATTTCCCTCAGGGTTCCTTGATCTTTATGGTCCTGGATAAGGTCATGTAAAACCGTGGCCAAGAGACAGACATCCACACTCCGGTCTTCGATCGGAATTCTCAGGCTCACATCAGCCGCCCGGGCTTCAATGTTAAGGATCTTACCGGCAGAGACTGCTCTCTGCAAATCCTCGATTCCCTCTTTCCAGAGGTCCACGGCCAGGATCCTGCCGGCTGGACCAATATATTCGGAAGCTGCCAGAGAATAAGCCCCGAGGCCGCAGGCGACATCGAGAAAGGTGATGCCTGCCTGGAGGTTTAGTTCCGAAAAAAATTTACGAGTATCGATAAGATTGAAGCTGCTTTTCCCGGCGCCGATAGGTTTGTGGTTCATTCATACCTCCTTTTTGGGTTATTGAGGCGAAATAATTTGGTTAGGGCGCAGGCGCACCGCAGTGCGCCCGGGTGATGATAAGGTCGTCCCATTTTTTATGCACCAGGACGACCGATGTTTCCATCTGGCGCTCGGAGATGTCCCAGTACTTCCTGAGGAGTTGATCCTTCTCTTTCGTTGCAACCGGACGATAGCCATGCTTTTGGTAAAAGGCAATGGCCCAAGCCGCCTCGGCCCAGGTGCCGATCAGAATCGCTTTCTCCGTGGTGGATTCAAGGTAACGCAGGAGACATGAACCTATGCCGCGATTCCTCATGACCGTCCGGATGTAAGCATGACGGATGAGGACCACCTCCCCTTTGTCCTGGAGCCCCATTACACCCGCCAGGGTTCCCCCTATTTCCCAACCCCAGAATCGCACATCGGCAGAGATTTCACGGCTCAGTTGTTCCCGGGACATGTAGGGTTCATGCCAGCAATCATCGGGAATGACCCCGCGGTAGGCCTCCGCTGCCTGGTTTATGATCTCATATATCTCTTCAAAATCCTTTCCAGTACACCGGCGAATCATAATTTTCCAGTTTAATCCTGATTGGGTTTAATTTCCCGCTGACGTTATGCAATTTTGCTCTTTAGGTCCAAACACGGCCTTCGGCAGTCCTTAAGGCCTTTTCTATTCAGTTAGACGAAGGTGTTGGTTGTCAAGCCTTTTCTGCAATTGTTATTTTTAAATTTCCCGGATAAAAAATATTTACAGGTGAAAATAAATAAGGTATTCAATAGCCGGAATTTTATTCCCGGAAGTGAGTTGAGGAAAGAACCGGGAATCATACTTCCTGTCATTCTTTCCGAAAAAATGCGAGGTGGTAATGAAAACATGGCCGCTGAGGTTTTTGCTCATTTTTCTTGTCTGTTTATTGGCCAGAGCCGTCTGCGGCCAGGAGCTGGTTAACGTTCGCTCTTTTTGGCTCAATCTCATCAAAAAAATTCCCGTCAGGCCCGATTCCGCATTAAGCGGATCGGAGTTTTTTAAGACTATCGCCGATCTGGGGGGGGCCGAACGGGAGCAGGCTGTCCTGGACCAGTTAGCCGAGGGAAATCTTCCCGATTATCTGAGAAGCTTAAAGCCCGTTGAAATGCGGCATCGATTTGAAGACGGCCAGGTCCTCGAGGCGACGATCTTTGTCATGCCGGACTACTTGTCCGTAGGCTCCGATCAGGATTTTCTGCTCATGCCGATGAACCTTTACACGGCCCTCGAAATCGCCGTCCGATTCGGTTTTATCCTGCCGACGAAAAAAATGGTCGATCAAATCTACAGGCAGTCAGGCTTTCACTTTAAACCCCAACCCCTGCCGGCCGGTCCTCAAATGTGCTCCACGGATTATTACTTGAATCACAATAAAAAGATCAGGGAACAACGGTCATTGCTATGTTGCCCTTTGGACGCCCTGGTATCCGGTCACAAAAAAGATATTGTCATCACGAACCGACTGGCAAAGGCCATGGGAAAAATCGCCATATACGGCTGGCACCGCCTTTCCGGATTTCCCATCCAACCTTTGAGCACCGTCCATAAGGCGAGTTATGCCGATTACAGCCACGGGGTCCGGCTGGTCAGCAAAACGGTTTTGATTAACGGGGAGCCCCGGTCCATTTATGATGTTTTGGAAGACCCGAAATTGTCCAGGATATTGAGTGATGAAGGACAGATTTTCGGAGTTCGAAAGCTTTTCTATTCCTCTTTGATGGTCTTGCAGCACCGAAACCCCAGATGATAGTTGCGATGGCTGTCTTCATCCATCACACGGCTGCCGTGCCAGAAGGGCGCCCGCCAGCGGCACCAGTCGGGATGGGCGTAATAGGTGTCGAAAATAAACCAACTGCCTTTCATCTCCGTATAACCCAACTCCTTACTGCCCCGACTGGCCATCTGGCTTTCGTTCAGAGGCAGGTTCATATGCTCGGCCGCATTGCCTTCAAGATCATAGACGCCTAAACGGCTATGACAATCCGGAAAAGAACCAGCGGGGAAGGTGTTTGATCCGCACCCCGTCCAGCTTCCTCCGGTACAGCCGGGGGTCTTGTGACTGGAGGCGGCGCATATTCCTTTTTCATAATGGTCGCCGTAGGCCCAGGTTTTATGGGCCTCATACTGTTTATTATGGGCTTGTCTCATCCTGACGATGGCCGTATGGGGAGAAACCCCTTTGGCCAGGTCAAAACGATAGTCCGGCGGCAGGAGGGCCCCGGCACAGGCCCCTTCCCATTCATGGGCGTCACACAGGCGCTTGTCCATGGCCCGGCAGATAAGGGCGGCTTCCCGGGCCCGTACCCAGACCACCGGGTAAGCACAGGGGATATCGGGGAATTCGAACTGATCGATACAGGCCCTGGCCTCCTCGGCCTTTTCTTTCGCCGGATCATACAGGGGGGCCATGTACTTGGCCCGGCAAATTTTTTCAAATTCCGGGTTTTCATAGTGGACCTTCAGCCGGGCGAGTTTTTCATGACACTCCTGCGGGGTCATAGGGTGTTGGGTTATAGCCGGATTTCCCTGGCCCATGTAGCCCGACTTCCTGAAGATGTCCCGAATGGTTTCCATTTGCTTATCGGACAGGCCATGGATGCGCTGAAGCTGTTCAAAGAGGACTTCGTTCCTTTCCTTAAGAGATTGGGCGACTGTCGTTGATAGGAAAAAAAAGACCGGAATCAAAAGCACCAGAACCATTATTAAAAAATATTGGATTTTTTTCATGGGATATTCTTTCGCGTTAAACTCATAAGCCCTTGGGGCGCTACGAGTCATGAAAAATAAATTCTGGTGGGACAGATGGCCTATAAGTTATAGGTCGGCTTTTCGCTACTCGTATTTCCTCTTGCCTCATGCCTCTCGCCTGTATTTTTTATTTCCGCGTCAAATAGAAAAAATCGCGGTCGTCGGCATATCCGAGGAAACGGGGAATATACCGACCTTTGACCGTGAGATCGATTTCATCCATCCGCCGGATCAGGTGCTGGACATACAGGTTGGCCCCCTCCCTTTTATAGACGGCCAGATAGGTGTGGACCAGGGCGTTCATATCCAGAAGCATGGCGTAACGACACCGGTAAGCCTGAAAAACACGGGCCATGGCTGAGGGCGTGGCACTCCAGAAAAAAGCGTAGATCAAAAAACGTTTTCCTTCCGATTCCTGCAGGGCGGCGCCGGCCCGCATGGCCTGGAGTTTTTCGTCCGCCGAACCGGACCAGTTGCCCGGCCCCCAGCGGGAGACCCACGGGCCCGGAATGGACATCCGAGCCTCCGGGTCGAATCCCGCTATGAGGGGAACGCCGTTCTGCCGGGCGTATCTGATTCTGGGAAGGAGTTGATTGTCGGCCTCGGTCCAGGTCTTCATATCCACCGATCCGTCATCGAGCACAAAAAGGGTGGCCAATTCCGGTTGGAGTCTGCTGAATATGATACCGTTTTCCATGAAACCGTAGTGGCTGCCGTGATCTTTTAAAGCCAGCGGTCCGTATTTAAAGGCCCCCTGTAGACGTTTAAACCCCCCGGTAAAGGTGGCGATGGTTCGTGGTTCATCCATGGGATTGACCAGGCCCGTCCGTATCAACGGGGCGCTGGTGTTTATCCCATCCGGTCCGGGGAGGGTCTTGTCCCTCATTTGAGCCGGGATATGGGTGGACCAGCCCACGGATGGGTGGACGGTACCCAGGGCATAGTGGAGATCAAAGCGGTCCAGATCGAAGGCGATCAAATAGATTGGCTCTCCCATTTCCACCTGATTCAAATCGTTGACTACTTTTCGGTAGCTGCTCATGATTTCAGGCGCAATGGCCTTGAGCATGATCACACTGATAAAGATCCCCGGAATTCCTTTGGCCTCATACCAGGCACCGAGGACCATCCCGCTCTGGTCCGTCCCTTGAACGGCGATGCCGAGATCGATGGGCTTGACCAGGCGATTCCCCTCATTTTGATCCAACCGGGCGGCGGTCGGTGCATTTTCAGTCTTAGGGGGCGGTTCGCCTGCGGGTTTTGAGCCTATTTTTTCCTCTGCTTTTTCCTTATAAAGCTGGGCAAAGAATTTATCCTTTACCAGGGTAACGATTTCATCACCCCCGGGGACCTTTTGCCGCAGGAAATCGGTCACCTTTTCAATGGAGGTCTGATGTCCCTTGGTGGGATTCCGCAAATACAGTTTGAAATCGCAAAGGGGGGCATAAGGAACGGAGGATTTTCTGGCTTCCCCCAGGCTCAGGGGGGATTTTTCCCCCCAGAGATCGCAAGGAATTCTTTCTTTATCCTGGGAAATGACCAGCCCTTTGGGATAGTTTTTATCCAGCATCAAAACCCGGGCCCGGCGATCCCCATTCTCCAGGTGGTAATTTTGTTCATTCGTGCTCCCCTTCCAATTGAGCCGGAGCAAATACCAGGCGTTAATATTGGGGTTTAAATTAATAAGGGTCGCCAGGCCCTCCCGCCCTCGGGAGTCTTTGAAAGCAAGCGAGCTTTCCTGGGAAAAAGGTTGTAGGTCCAGAATGGTTTTCGGAGTTGGTTCCGACAGGGCGGATGGGGGCCAAGGGCCTTCGATGGACAAGAATAACGCCAAAACGGTTAGAAGAAAAATCTTGGGTGCCTTCATATTATTTTCTCAGGTCCAACTTGGCCCCTTGATGACTAAAAGTGACCCCCAGCTTCCGGTAGAATCGATGGGCGTCGGTGCGCTCGTTGAAAGAGGTGAGCTGCACCAGGCGGCACCCCCTTTCCCTGGCCCTGGCGATGGCCCAGCGCATCATGGCCGTCCCGATCCCCTGGTTGCGGTGTTTTGCCGATACCATGACTCCTTCGATCTGGGCACGCCATCCCCCTTGATAGGTCATGTTGGGGATGAAAGATAATTGGAAGGTTCCCATGATTTCTCTGTCCTTGTCGGCCACAAAGAGTCCATGATTCGGATCGGCCGAAATGGCTTCAAAAGCCGCGAGGTAGGACTCGGACGATGGGATCCGTCAGCCTTTCTCGTGAACCGGCCACCTCATCGGCGGCCAAAAGCTTTACTATGGCCGGCAAATCCTCTTCGAATAGCAGTGCGAATAATGATTTCATTCATGGGTCTTATTCTTCCTCCCGGTCCTTTGGCCTTTTATGCCCCATCATTATCATCTGGCGTTGATATGGGTTCATAACGGGCAGCTCAAATAATAGTGCCAGAAAACCCGCGCCGCCACCGCCCGCCAGGGTTTCCATTTGTGGCTAAGGTCCTCGAGCTCCGTTGACGAAGGGCGTGATTCCAGTTTCTTGACCCGCTGAACGGCAGTGGCCAGGGCGAGATCTCCCACGGGCCAAACATCGGGCCGCCGCAGGGCCATCAGAAGATAGATGTCTGCCGTCCATCGACCGATGCCGGTTATCTTGAGCAATTCGGCGCGAGCTTTATCATCATCCATCCGCTCAAGCCCTTCCAATTGGAGTGACCTTGTTGAAATGGCCTCTGCCAAGAGACGGCAATACCGGGTTTTTTGCCGGCTGAACCCGAATTGCTTGAGCCTTTCACCATTCAGCATCAGGAATTGGCCCGGAGTTAGAATCGGGAGGGCCTGCCGGAGGCGATCAAAGGCCGCCTTGGCCGAGGCCAAGGAAACCTGCTGTTCGAGGATAATGCGAATCAGTGTCTGGAACCCCGGGTCACGCTTCCACATGGGCGGCGGACCAAGGTTCGACAGGATATCTTCCACATCCGGGTCCCGGTCTTTAAGGGCGGCCAGGGCCTGTTTAAAGGCCGGTCCGGTTAGTTTTTTTATCTTTATTGAAGGCATGATTTGATCAATCAGACGCAGAAACTAAGTGTTGGAATGGATTGACTCTTTTGAGTTTTTGAGACACTGGGACCTTCCGTTTGAGGCCTAAAGGCATAATCCACCTCTCCTGCCTGGAAAAAGAAGGGAACAGGTGAAAAATGCGCCGTACTTAGGAGCCGAAGTGTATCGTGTTCTTACCCGGGAAGCTTGGCCGCCAGGACATCGACCTTTTCGATAACCGGCGGCTGCGCCAACAACTCGGAAGCCTTGGCCATGAGGGCTGCGGCCACGCGGCCCGAGAGATGGGCCTGCCGTCCCGCCTCGTCCGGGAAGGCATCAAAGATGCCGAAGGTGGACGGCCCGAGACGGATGCCGAACCAGGCCGTGGTGGCCGGTTCCTCCTGGACTATCGGCAAGCCGCTTTTGAGAAAGTTTTCGACCTCCGCTTCTTTCCCGGGTTTGGCTTCCAATCGAACAAACAAAGCTATTTTAACCATGTCTTAGCTCCTTCCTTAAATGCGCCGTTCCATAATGAGGCGATTATGAATAAATCGTTTGAGGTATGAACCTTGGGGGTTTCAATCCCACTGAAACCCGACCCTTGAAGCCGTTTTTTATTATGTTAACCACTTTACCGAAGCGAAGCAAGTCATAGATTTTAAGATTGTTCCGGGGCTGGAATCTCATCCGCTTACGGTCTGCGAGGCGAGGAAAGATGCTGAAATGGACTTGGAGACGAGGCTTGGCTTTATAGGTTTATTTTAACTCCTTCAGGTTATTCAAAACGAACTGACCGGGATCGAATTCTCCTTTTATTTCTTTTAACAGGCCTTTCAGGGGTATTTCAGCCCTGGCGGCTCCCTTGTGCCCACCGGCGGATGCCCCCCATCGTTCGAAGAGTCGCTGGGCCGTTTTTCCGGCATCCCCGCGGAAGCTGGCTTTTCTCAGGATAACGATCAACTTGTCCTGATTTATTCCCGAGACGACGCTCCAGGTCGTTTCAGCAATCCGGAGAAAAAAATCGGCCAGGATCACCAGGACGTCTGGATTTTCCACCTCACCCATATGGGCGAAGGCGATTTTTTTTAAAAAGATCAACTTATCCAGGCCGATTTTGAAATAGGCCAGCATCTTCTTGTTCAGTTCGGAGGACTCGATTTTTTTGACAATATTCATATTGGCGTACTGATAAAGATACCTGAAGGCGCTGACATCGTTGTACACGGAATCCCTTACGAAACTATCGGTATCGGTCTTGATGCCGCAAAACAGGGCCGTGGCCAGCATCTCAGAGGGCTTGATCCTGGCCGACCTTGAGGTACTCGGTCATGATCGTTGAATTGGCCCCGTAATCCTCCCGGATATCAAGGAAACGGGCCTTGGACGTCGTTTCAACCGGGTGATGATCGATGATGATGTCGAAATTCAGGTCTTTGAACTGCTCATCATGGCTTGGTTGAGAATCGACCAGGGCCCATTTGGTGATAAGGGCAGGGTTCATATGCCGGATGTGCTGCTGCTTAATCTTGAGGAGCTTGACGAAAGCCAGGTTGTCGGCCCGCTGAATGGGATTGACGTGATAAATCGAAATCTTTTTTACCTTTCGCCATAGCAGTCTCTTTAAGGCAACGGCGCTGGCCATGGAATCAGGGTCGGCCTTGATCAAAATCGCCAGGGTATCCTCCTGATCCACCATTTCGAAAAGCCGGTGGCACTTCCCGGTGGAGGGCGGGGACTTCGGCAAGGGATGTTCTTTAGCGTTGCTCATGCTGGTTTTCTCTCCAGGCCGGGAAGACGGCCTTTCGCTCGGTAAATAATCGGCTCCTTTCACCATCCTCCCCTTAGGGGAGATCAGAGGTGGTCTTCTTCCAAATTCTTTAATTATCCTTGGCGGACTTGAATCCTTGAAAACCCCCTCAGAGAGGTCCTTAAAGTCCTTTGAAGTCATCGCCGAAAACTATTTTGGTGACTGGTTTAAAAATTATAAGATAAGATGGCGATGGAGACAAGGGCAAAAGGCTTAAGCCTCGGGGTATTATCGTAGGAATCAGGGTGTATCTATTGAATAAGTGAACTGAAAGAAATTAAAATAAATGTTGTAAAAATCAATTAACCGTTTAATAATCATCGATAATCATTTAACAAAGATAGACCGTACTTGGATTTCTGTCGGAAAAGAACGGACAATTTTTTTGGTTGTGGCTGGCCTTAATAAGGTTTAGGGGGGAGGGCTGGCCTCCGGACCCGCACGCTGCGTGCCACGGGTCAACGTCGCATTCCCCAATATAAAAACGGAGGGAAAATTGATGAAGTTGAAGGTAATCATCCATGAAGCGGAAGAAGGCGGTTTTTGGGCTGAGGTACCGGCTATTCCCGGATGCATGACTCAAGGGGAGACGATTAAAGATTTGATCGAAAACCTCTACGATGCCGTTGAGGGGTGCCTGAGCATCGACATGAACAATATTCCTTTCAAGCAGAATGATACGGTCATGGAGCTCGCCGTCTGACATGAAGACGGTCAGCTGCAAACGGATGTGCGGTTTACTTGAGGCAAAGGGCTGGAACTTGGTTCGGATCACTGGCAGTCATCACAGAAGAGGAATTGTGATGTGAGCAGATGGCTCTTCCGGGTCCATGTCCTGGTCGGCTCCGCCACAGGCGTCGCCAACCAGGCCATTGGACGCCTGTTCACCCGATGGAAAGTGCAGTTGTCCTCCGAAGGGACCAACGCCTTTCCGGGCAAGGGGCGTTTAACCCCTGAAAAAGAAGAACTACAGCGACTCCGCAAGGATAACCAGCGGCTGAAAATGGAGCGTGACATCTTAAAAAAAGCCGCGGCCTTCTTTGCCAACGAGTCGAAGTAAGATACGACTTTGTCCGGCAGCAACAGAAGGCCAATCCCATAACCGTTTTGTGCCGGGTTATGGAAGTCAGCCGGAGTGGGTACTATCATTACTTGAAAAAAGCCCAAACGCAACCGATAGATAAGGATTTTAAATTGTTGTCCCAAGTACTTCATATCCATAAAGAAAACCGAGGAACCTATGGATCCCGTCGGATGTCAAAAGCGCTGAAGGCCACGGGCTACGCCGTGGGCCGCTTTCGGGCCCGGAGTCTGATGAAGAAAGCCGGCCTGGAGGTCAAGCGACCCAAGCGATTCAAAAAAACCACGGACAGCCGTCATAAGCTGCCGGTGGCCCCTAACCGGTTGAACCAGCAGTTCCAGGTTGATCAGCCGAACAAGATCTGGTGTGGCGACATCACCTATCTCTGGACCCTGGAAGGCTGGCTGTATCTGGCCGTCATTATCGACCTGTATTCGCGTAAAGTGGTCGGGTGGGCCTTGGATCGCCAGCTAAAGACCTCTTTGGTCCTGGAGGCCCTGCGGATGGCCTATTGGCGCCAGAAACCGGCCCCGGGATTGATTTATCATTCCGATCGGGGCTCTCAATATGCCGCCGGTGACTATCAACGCCAACTGGAAACTTTCCACATGATCCCCAGTATGAGCCGCAAAGGGGACTGCTATGATAACGCGGTAGCTGAAAGTTTTTTTCATACCCTAAAAACCGAGGAGGTTGGAGATCAGGCATACTCGACCCGGGAAGAGGGCCGGCGTGCGGTTATCGATTACATCGAGATGTTTTATAACAGCCGCCGCCTTCACTCCTTCCTGGGGTATGTCTCCCCCAATGATTTTGAAAAGAAGTCAACCTTGGCTATGGTTGCTTAACCGGGTGTCCGTTTTCCCTTGACCAGATCAATGGTTGGCGATTCGGACCTGAAGGCAGATCAGGTAGACATGACGGTGATCGATGGACACGTGGTGCTGGTCGGCGTGGTCAGTTCGAGCGCCAGGCTCAACAAGATCATCGCCATCGCTCACGCTACGAAGGGTGTGAAGGCCGTCAAATCATTCATTCAGGTAGTGCAGTGATAGCTCATCAGGATTCTTGAATGGGAGTCGGCCCATCCGAAGATATTGAAATTCCAATAAAATTTATATAAAATGTGGGATCGAAACAGGCTTATCATGACCTTTTGACGTCAAAAAGGGTTTTAAGCCGAGCACCAATGCCGTGGTCTAATCGACATTTTCTTCCTAATCATATCTGGCATATTACCCACCGGTGCTGCAAACGAGAATTTTTACTAAAATTTATCAAGGATCGCCAGTATGGCTGAGGAGGATTTTTGTAGCTTAGAAGCGATTGGGATTGTCCGTATTTTTTATGCAATTAATAGCCAAGAGGACTGGACAGGAGTATATTAAAGGAAAAGTCCTTATTTTAATGGACTGGTCCCCAGATTTCAGATCGGCAGAAAGATAGCCATGGAACAGAGGGAACCCCAATTTTCCCGAAAGTGGCTCTTTGGGGCCACGGTGGTTGTGCTTTCCCACTTTGCCGTTGTCCTCTACCATTTGCGGCTGCTGGTGAAAGTTCAACCCGGAATGCCTGCGCCCGCGCTGATAGCGCTGATCGTGATCAACCTGGTCCCGGTCATGGGGCTGATTGCCTTTGGTAAAGGCCGCCCCAAGCCAGCCGGCTGGATGATCATGGTTCCTCTTAGTCTGGCGCTCATCATCGGCAGTTACGCGCACTTTTTGAGTGCCGGCACCGACAACGTCTTTCGGATGCCTCCGGGGCAGTGGCGACTTTCTTTTCAAGTCACTTCCGTGCTGCTTGCGGTCTTGGAGGCCATGGGTTGTTGGATCGGGGTTCACCTGCTTGTATGGAGTCAGACCGAAAGCACCGAGATAAACTGACATAAGGACGGGATTCACTTAAAATGGCGGACCATGAGAAGGGGTTTGAGAGCCTCTAAACAGAACCCCGCTGCCACTCATGGCACCGGAAAGAAAATAGGACAATGAGTGAAACACCGGCTTCAGAAACCACAAAACAAACTATCGAGATTGATTTTTATCGTGTCGAAGACGCACCCGGAATCGCCAGGCTTTTTCGCCAGGTGTACGGAGAAGGGTATCCTATAAGGACCTGTTACCTTCCGGACCAGTTAATCGAAGAGAATGCTGCCGGTCACATCATCTCCTGTGTGGCCCGCACAGCCGCCGGCGAAGTGCTTTCGGAAAAAGGCTTGCCGTCTGAGGGAAAGAGTCGGGGCAGCATGACCTTGTTCGACCAGACGCAGGTCGCCCGGACCTCGATAGACTGCATCGGACCGGCGCTCGGGAGACATTTCAACGAGCTTTCCGTCATGAGAAAAAAGGAGGTCTACGGCCATGATGACCGACTTGAGAAAGACAGATATCGACAACGTCGGAGATGTTCCCTGGGGGACTCACTTCTGCCACTTCTACGAGACTAAACAGGACCTGCTCGACAGCCTGATTCCTTATTTCAAGGTTGGATTAGAGGGAAAGGAGTATTGCATTTGGCTGACCTCAGATCCCCTGACTGTGGAAGAAGTTCGTGTCGCCTTGTGCCAAGCCATTCCCGATCTCAATCGATATCTGGCCGAGCAAAGCATCGAAATAATTCCACAGGTGGAGTGGTTTCTCCAAGGAGGCGCTTTTGATCTTGACAAGGTCATAAAGGCGTTGCGTGAGAAACTGGATCAGGCATTAGCCAGGGGTTATCCCGGAATAAGATTCAGCGGAAACCCATCTTGGATCGGAGAGAAAGACCATAAGGCATTGTTGGACTACGAAAGAGCGCTTGATCGGTTAATAGTCGGGCAGCCTATGCTTGTATCATGTACCTTCCAGCTTGCCAAAATCGGGGCTGTCGATATCTTTGAAGTAGTGCGTACACATCAATTTGTGGGCGCACTGCGATATGGTAACTGGGAGATTGTGGAAACCCTTGAATTAAAACAAACCAAAGCCGAATTGAAGAAACTGAATGAAAAGCTTGAACAATTGGTCGATGAACGGACCAGAGACCTTGAAGCAATCAATGAGGAGTCTGAGAAGGGAAATCAATGAGCGCAAGCGGGCGGAGGAAGAATTGTTCGATAAGACCAAGGCCCTTGAAGAATCAAATATCGCCCTTAAGGTTTTGCTCGATCATACCAAAAAGGACCAAAAGGAATTTGAAGCAACGATCGTATCCAATATAAAGGACCGCATCGTCCCCTATGTGGAAAAACTGAAGCAAACCCGATTGGATAAAAGACAGATGGCCTTTATCGAAATCATTGAACGAGGCTTTCATGATATCGTTTCACCCTTCACAAAAAGCATCGCTTTAGAGTATTCTCGCCTCACCCCCAAGGAAATTCAGATTATTAATCTTATCAGAGAAGGAAAAACGACCAAAGAGATTGCCGAGATCTTAACCATAGGAAAAAGAACCGTTGATTCACACAGGGATAATATAAGAACCAAACTGGGTATCTCCGACAAAAAAGTAAATCTCAGAACCCACCTTCTCTCAATTAACCATACGTAATACTACCCCGTATAATCCCCATATTAATTACGTATTGTACTTTTCCCTATTCACCGCTACAATAATCTAAAATAATCCCTTATTTTTCTTATTTCAATTTATTGTTATCACGGTCAATAAAGTTTTGTCACTATCCCTTACACTTATCTTATCTGAAAGTTTTTGACCTTTTTGATGTTTCACTTGAATCACCGAATTCTTTTCCCTTCGTTTCTCTTTCGCATCAACAAATCTTATGGAGATGATCTACAATGACCACGAAAGATGAGATCCTGGTTGTCGACGACGTTCCGGAAGTGCTGAATTTACTTACGGACTTACTGACAGCCGAAGGATTCCAGGTTCGATCGGCAGAAAGCGGAGAACTGGCCCTGCGCTCCGTGGCAGCTAAGCCTCCCCATCTGATTTTGCTGGATATCAATATGCCGGACATCGGTGGATTCGAAGTCTGCCGGCGGCTCAAGGCGCAGGAAGAAAGCCGAGAAATTCCGGTAATATTCATCAGCGTTATTACAAACCTCAAAGAAAAGGTGAAAGGTTTCGGACTCGGCGCAGTCGATTTTATTTCTAAGCCTTTCCAGTTCGAAGAACTCCTGGCCCGGATACGAACTCATTTGGAATTGAATCGTTTACGGACCAGGCTCGAAGAGCAGGTAGTTAATCGAACGGCCGAACTGCGGAAGAGCGAGGAAAGCTACCGAAATCTTTTTGAGAATGCCATCGAGGCCATTTTTGTGGCTCAGGATGGTAAAATAGTTTTTCTCAATCCGAGGACCACCACGATATTCGGTTCTTCCGTTGAGGAACTCGTGTCAAAGCCATTTATTGAGTTCATTTACCCGGATGACCGAGGTATGGTCTTCGATCGACATGTCAGGAGAATAAAAGGTGAGGAGATTCCTCACCTCTATTCTTTTCGAATTGTTCATAGAGAGGACAACGTCAGTTGGGTAGAACTGAACGTCATCAGGATAAACTGGAAGGGAAGACCAGCCACTCTGAATTTTCTGACGGACATCACCGAGAGAAAAAAGAAGGAAGAAGAACTCAAACAAAGTCTTGAAAAATTACATAAAGCCATGGGAGGAATCATCCAGGTCATAGCCCGGACCGTGGAAATCCGTGATCCTTATACCGCCGGACATCAAAAACGGGTATCCAATCTTGCCCGTTCTATTGCCCAGGAAATAGGGATGCCTAAAGATCAGATCGAGGCCGTTCGTATGGCCGGGATGATTCATGATTTGGGCAAAATTTCGGTACCGGCGGAGATCCTCACCAAATCAACCTCATTATCCGAACTCGAATTTGAGCTGCTCAAGGTTCACCCTCAGACCAGTTATGATATCTTAAAGGATATCGATTTCCCCTGGCCTATTGCCCGGATCGTGCTCCAACATCACGAGAGGATGGATGGTTCAGGGTATCCTGCCGGTCTTAAAGGAAATGAAATTCTGAAAGAGGCTAAGATCATAATGGTGGCCGATGTGGTCGAGGCCATCGCCTCTCATCGGCCTTATCGGCCTGCTCATGAAATTGATGTAGCCTTAGATGAAATAGATGGGAACAAAGGTATTCTTTACGACCCTGAGGTGGTGGATGCTTGCTTGCGGCTTTTTAGGGAGAAGGGGTTTAAGTTGGGGTAAATAAAGCACCTTTGGAATAATCACCTCCTCTTGCCATTAGCCCTATTTTTCTCCTTGACCGTGCTTTTTCATTCTCTCCTGGATGGAGGGTCGATCAGATCAAATAGATTGAATTTTCATTGAATTATATTAAGAAGGGTGACTTAATAGATCTTAAAGGATCTTTCTTATCCAGAAGAAGTAGTTTCAAAGCGGGAAACTAATGCCGCGAGCCTCCGGAAGGCTCAGTTGAAACGGTTCCCGATTTTTAAAGGGTTGGTCTGGTCTGATCCCATATGGATCACAGGCATTGTTGATATCAAGGGGAGAGGATATTGACACGACAAACGACTGACGGCACGCCGATTGAATCTGTCAGAGTCGGCCCGGATGATCCGCGGTATCGCGCGGTGGTCGATAAGCGTTTCAATAAGCGTTTCATGGCGAGCCCGGACTACCTCCGGCTGGTCGGCTCCACCGATCAGGTGGTCTCGGCGGTGGAGGAGGCGGTGAGGGAAGGGCGGCGGCTGGCCGTGATGAGCGACGGGCACTGCCTCGAGGGATTCGTGTCGGATCCCCGGGTGAGGGTGATCATTGATGTCTCGTCCATGAAGCGCGTGACCTACGACGCGGAAAGGTCCGCCGTGGCCGTCGAGGCCGGCGCCACGGTGGGCGAGACGTTCCGGGCGCTGTTCGAGAAATGGGGAATCGTGATACCGCTCGGCGAGTATCCGTAGATCGGCATGGGCGGCCATGTAGCCGGTGGCGCCTTTGGCTTCCTCTGCCGTCAGCTCGGCTTGGCAGCGGATTACCTGTATGCCGTCGAGGTGGTCACCGTGGACGAAGGCGGACGGGCAAGCAGCGTGGTGGCGACCCGGGAGACGTCCGACCCGAATCGCGACCTCTGGTGGGCGCATACCGGCGGGGGCGGGGGCAACTTCGGCGTCGTTACCCGGTACTGGTTCCGATCGCCCGGCGCATTTGGCGAGGATCCCGCCGGGCTGCTGCCCCGCGCGCCGGAGTCAATCACCACCTTCAGGGCGGAATGGAACTGGAGCTACATCGACCAGGCGAACTTCCTGCGACTCCTCAGAAACCACGGGATTTGGTGCGAGCGAAACAGTGACGCCGATTCCCCCTACGTCTCTCTCTGGACCCTCTTGGAGATCCATCGGAAGCAGTTCGGGAAGATCATCATCCGTGGTGTGAGCACAGCCGGTGCCGCCGCCGAGCGGCAGGTGGATGACCATCTGGCGGCGCTGGCTGAAGGGGTCGGCGCGCCGCATGGCCGAGAGCTGGCCCGGATGTCCTGGCTCGAGTTCGCCCTGAACCCCTTTCCCGATATGTTCGGCTTCCCACCGGGCGGAGTGAGCGTCAAGGTGAAGGACGCGTTGCTCAAGAAACGGTTCACCGACCGCCAGATTGGCGTGGCCTACGATTACCTGACCCGCACCGACCACGACGTCATGGGCGGGATGTTGGGTCTGGCCACCTATGGCGGGCGGATCAATACCGTCGCGCCCGATGCGACCGCCTCCGCCCAACGCGGTTCGATTCTCGACATGGCCTGCACCACAGGCTGGCTGGACCCGCGGGAAGAGGCGAAGAATCTAACATGGGTGCGGGCGTTCTATCGGGACCGGTTTGCGGAGAGCGGGGGCGTGCCGGTGCCAGGTGAGGCGTACGACGGGGCATTCATCAATCATCCCGATACCGACCTCGCGGACCCGGCCCTGAATACCTCGGGTGTGCCCTGGTACAGGCTGTATTACAAAGACAACTACCCGCGCCTGCAGCGGATCAAGGCGCGGTGGGACCCGCGGGACGTGTTCCGCCATGCGTTGTCCATTCGGGTGGGATGATTTCGTAGAAGTGATCGGTCGGAAAAAGGGGCCGGACCATCAGGGGATTGAATTTTCATTTCTGGGCCGGGAACTTCCTCGGTCTTTTGAAACAAGACTTGCCAGGAAAACGGCGAGAATCCCGTTGAGAAAAATGCCGTCAAAGGTTCCTGCCCCTCCAATAGAAGCAACCGGAGCGCCAAGACCCTGGATATTTCCGAGATTGAGAAGGTCGGCTCCGACAAGAGTGCCTAAGCTTCCCGTGATGTAGGCCAAAGGGGGCGCGTACTGCCGCGAGAGGAGAAATCCGACCACTGCAGCAATCAAAGACGGGATATAGGTTGGAACAACAATCCCCACACCTTTTATGGGCACGGCCATGAAGTGTACAAAAATGGCGACAATACTAATACCTACGAGGCTCTTTAAAAACAGGCTATTCTTTTTAATTAAATAGATAGAAAGAAAAGTAGGGATGATAGCCCCGCCCAAATTCACCGCAATAACCGTTCCCGGCCAGTTTCTTACCATCGGAATAATATGAAGCATTCCATAAAAGGACACGACACCCGGTGCAATTACCGGATGGGGAGGAAGGTGCCAGACCGGAATATTGATATAGCTGCCCAGGAATGATAGTACCAGCAGGGTGAACATGTGCCTTTGCCCGATCCCTATCCTGTGGTAAGCGTACCGAAGGATGCCGACTTCAATTGCCGCTATCAGAAAGATGAGAAAGATCGAAAATAGAATCAAGAAAGGTAAGGCTATGGGGAAATAGTGCATTTTATTCCCTGTACCCTTCAGTTAAAATGATCTGCATTGGCCGGATGTCCTATCCCTCAACTCCCCGCCGAGGTGAATAAATTGATTCAATTTTTAGAATTTTATAGTAACATCTATCAGGGCCTTCGTCAAAAAAATAAGAAAAAAATAACTTGACTTGCTTATACAAAGGGGTTATCATTTTAAAAATTAAATCCGTTATTGACCCAGTATGGTGTGAATAACGGTCGAAGTTGGTGAACAATTCGATGAGTACAGGCATCGGAGGATTTATCTTCGATGCCTTTTTTTTAGGCAAGTCGTTATCCCAACTTGAGAAATAATTCAAGAGAGGAATAGGACTATGCCAGAAGGAAAAGTAAAGTGGTTCAACGAGAACAAGGGTTTTGGCTTTATTGAAGTTGATGGTCAGGATAAAGACGTTTTTATCCATCATTCAGCCATCAGTATGGCCGGATTTAGAACCTTGGAAGAGGGCCAGCGGGTAAGTTTCGACATCGAGCAGGGCAAAAAAGGCCCAGCCGCAGTCAATGTAACGATCCTGTAGCCTTTCGTTAAACACGAAAAAAGCAAAGGGGGGTGAATGAAAATTCACCCCCCTTTTTTATTTTTAACCAAACCCATCTATTTCATCCCTGTTCATTCCTTTTCCGTATTAAGATCTCATGCCCGCCTAGTGGGCACCACGAAGCATGAAAATATCGAACTTAGAATCAACGAATGTCGAAGGAGGGTTGTCACTTCATGATTCGGAATTCGAATTCAATATTCGGTTCTATTTTCGAACTAAGATCCAGCCGGATCATCCCTTTTTGTTGAACGCTTCTTCTATCTGATCAAGATGCATTTTGCGATGCTCGGATCGATAGAGCCTGAATTTTTCTCCGAGGCTTTCGATGGCGGCAATCAGCTCGTCAGGGGCTTCTTCCAGTTCCCGGTCTATGGCCTCGGCCGATGAAACGGCCAGGTCGGCGGCCGCCCTGGGCGGGAGGGCCAGCCAGAGAGGAAGGAGCGATTCATTGATGACATCGATATCGATCGGGCAGGGGGCCACCCCGTCCTCCTCCCATTTCCGCATCAGGACCAACGACCGCTGGTCCCAAAAAGCCAGATGGGCCAGGGCCACGGCCACCGTCCAGTCGGTCCCCAGGGGATGGCTGAGATCTTCGTCGGTTAAACCTTTGACAAGGGAACGGAGCCTTTTCCGTTCTTTGGCATTCTCGGCCACAAAGGGTCGATCCATAGGGCCTCCTTTTTTAATTAAAGGAAATTATTTAAGCCTTTTTAAAAATTCCTCCCCCACCTCCCTTTTATCAAGGGAGGCATCCAGTGGAATAGGTTCCCCCTTAGGAAAAGGAGGGCAGGGGGGATTTTTTTTGGTGACTGATTTTTTAAATTTTACCAAAATTAAACTAAAATATCAAAAAAATACCTGTTGAAAAAAGTGACGAATAGGGTAGCATATCTCCATGTCTTCCAAAACCATCCAGGAGCTGCAGGAAAAAATAGAATTTTACGAACGGGTGCTGGATAACATCCGTAACGGGGTGATGATCACCGACCCCAAGGGCAAGGTCATCTTTTTCAGCCGGACCTATGGGAATTTTTTGGGGGTCGATCCCCAAAAGGTCATGGGCAAACACTGCCGCGAGGTGGTGGAACATACCCGGATGGATGTGGTGGCCCGGACGGGCATACCGGAGATCAACCATCCCCATCGCATCAAAGGCCAGGACATGGTGGTCCAGCGGATTCCCATCCAGAAGGACGGCAAGGTCATCGCCGTCTACGGGCAGGTGATGTTTGAAGACATCCGCGATGTCCAGGCCCTGGCCAAAAAATTGAATTTTTTGGAATCCAAGATCGAGCTCTATGAAAAGGAATTGGTCAGCCTGCGCTCTTCCAAATATACCTTCAATCATATCGTCGGGAAAAGTCCGGCCATCCTGGAGTTAAAAAAGATCGCCCTAAAGGCGGCCAAGACCAATGCCACGGTGTTGATCATGGGGGAAAGCGGTACGGGTAAGGAGCTGTTTGCCCATGCCATCCATTATGCCAGCAACCGCCGGCCCTTTCCCTTTGTCCGTTTGAATTGTGCGGCCATTCCCCGGGACCTGTTGGAAGCCGAACTGTTCGGCTATCAGCCGGGGGCCTTTACCGGGGCGGGAAGCCGGGGAAAACCGGGCAAATTTGAGCTGGCCCACCAGGGGTCCATCTTCCTCGACGAAATCGGGGACCTTCCCCTGGAAATGCAGCCCAAGCTGCTTCGGGTCATAGAAGAGAAAGAGACCGAGCGTTTGGGCGGGACCCGGGTCTTCAAATCCGATTTTCGCTTGATCACCGCCACCCATGAAAACCTGGAAAAATTGGTCCAGGAGGGCCGTTTTCGAAAGGACCTCTATTACCGTTTAAATGTCATCCCCATTAACCTGTCCCCTTTGAGGGAGCGAAAAGAGGACATTCCCATCTTGGTCCATCATCTGATTGAAATCCTGAACCGGGATTTGGGCCTGAACGTAACTCGACTGGCCCCGGAAGTTCTCCGTTGTTTTGAAAACTACCATTGGCCGGGAAACGTCCGGGAATTGGCCAACATTTTGGAAAGAATCCTCTATTCCTTAGACGGGGATACCATCGAACGGCACCATCTCCCCATCTTTTTGCAAAATAGCGGTCAAGGGCCTTCTCGATCCCCCAATGCCTCTCTAAAAAGGGTCAAGGACGAGACGGAAAAGGAGACCCTTCTGCAAGCCCTTCAGAAATCCAAAAATAATAAGAACAAGGCCGCCCTGGCCTTGGGGATCCACCGGACGGCCTTGTATAAAAAAATAAAAAAATATCAGATTCCTCTACAACCTTCTTAAAGTGTCTTCTTTTTTCTACATGTAGACTCTTATCTACGCCTACAAAAATCCTTTGGAATTGTTCACATTATTTTTGAATCCTCCAATAAATATAGCTTTTTGTCTACACTAAAGGATTCCGGAGTGAAGCTTTCATCAAAGGTTTTCTTTAAAAAAACTCTTTTATTTTTAATGGGTTGACTCGTTTTAGCCGAACAACGGATTGCTTGGCCCGCATTTTGCTCTATACTAAAAGTATTTCTAAAAATCAAAACAGGGGCAAGTTTTATGCGTGTGAGTAAAGACCTGATGGAACCGGTGATCAGGAAAGAGGATATCATGCTTCTTTCCGACCCGGATTTTAATCCCGGTCATGTCTGTCTGGTTACCGGGGCCGCCGGGGGGATCGGCCGGGCCACGGCCGTGGCCGCCGCGGCCAATAACCTGATGACCGTGGGTTTGGATATCGACGAAAAAGAGGGGAACAAGACCCAGAGACTGGCCCGGGAAATGGGCGGCCAGATGATTTTTATCAGGGCCGATCTGACCCGTGATGAAGACCTGAAACAGGCCGTTTCCGAGGCGGCCAAGCTCGGGTCCATCAAATATCCTGGCCAATATTGCCGGCATTCAGCATATCGATTCCATCGAAAACTTCCCCATGGAAAAATACGATTATATGCAGCGGCTCATGCTGCGCGCCCCTTTTTATTTGTCCCAATTGGTGATCCCCCATATCAAGAAGAGCAAAAACGGGACCGGGGCCATCGGGACCATGGCCTCCATCCACGCCCACATCTGCACCCTGAACAAACCGGCCTATAATATCATGAAATTCGGCTTGCGGGCTTTGACCCAGTCTTTGGCCGCCGAGGGGATGGGCAAGATCCGGGCCTTTTCAGTCAGCACCGGTTTTGTCAAAACAGCCCTGACCTTGAAGCAGATTCCCATCCAAGCCAAGCAGCGGGGCATCAGCCCGAAAGAGGTGGTCCAGGAGGTGATGCTGGGCAATTCCCGGGTAAAGGAAATGATGACCCCCCTGGAGGTGGCCAATTTATTCATTTTCGGATTTTCCCGGTTTGCCAAATACCTGGTCGGCGGCGACCTGCTCTTTGACGGCGGTATGGTCTTGACTTATGCCGAGAAAAAAACAGGGAAGTAAGAAGGCACTTTTTTGCGGGTTCATCAAAATTTATTTTTGATGTCATTAAAAACATTTTAGACTCGAAGGAGGAAACAATGAAAAGAACGGCCTTATTGACAGTGGTTTTTTGTGTTGTGGCATTCTTAATGGCTTCGATGGTCCTGGCCCAGGCCAAGACCTCCGGCCAAAAAGGCCGCCGAAGCGGCCATAAAAACCGGGGCCAAAGATGCCATCCGCCTGGGGGCCATCTGGGACTTTGCCGGACCCTGTTACATGCTTTCCGAATCGGCCGTCCAGGGTATCGGATTGCCGTGGAAGAGATCAATGCCAAGGGGGGGGTCCTGGGCCGAAAATTCGATCTGATCGTCCGGGATACGGAAATGAAGGTCGATGTGGGGGCCAGGGAAACCAAGGACCTGATCCTGCGTGAGAAAGTCAATTTTCTGGTCGGGCCTTGCAGCAGCGGGGTGGCCTTGGCGGTCCAGGTGGTTCATGCCGAAATGAAAATCTTGCGGGTCACCTGTATGGCCAATACCGAGGGCCAAGTGGTCGATAAATTCACCCCATACGTGGTCCAGGTGGTTCCTAATACCTACATGGAGGCCGTGGCCGCACACCCAGTTCCTGCATAAAAAATATCCCCAGTGCCAAAAAATTCTGCACCATTGCCCCGGATTATGAATACGGCCGCCGGGAAGAAGCCGCCTTTGAAGAAGAAATCAAAAAACTGGTGCCCGATGCCGAAATCCTTTATCAGGCCTGGCCCAAGCCCGGGGAAAAAGACTTAACTTCTTTCATCACCGCCATTATGGCCAAGAAGCCCGATGCCGTCCACAGTTCCTTTTTCGGTGGAGACTTAGTGGCCTTTACCAAGCAGGCCGCCCCTTACGGCTTTTTTGAAAAGATCCCCTTTATCGCCCTTTACGACCTGCCGGTCTTTATCGCCCTGGGGGCCGATGCCCCGGAAGGGGTCATGGCCTTCGGCCGGGGCTGTTTCTTCATGGACCCCAATCCCAAGATGATGCAATTTGTCGAGAAATACCGAAAGGCCCGCGGGGCCTATCCGGATTCCTGGGCGGTCATGGCTTATGATTCGGTTTATCTGATCAAAGCCGCCGTGGAAAAGGCCAAATCGGTTGATACCGAAAAGGTCATTAAGGCCATGGAAGGGATGACCCTGGACAGCTTAAGGGGCAAATTTTTTATCCGGCCTTTGGACCATATGGGCAGTGTGCCCTGCTATCAGGGGATCATCGCCAAGGACCCCAGATATCCTTTCAAGATCTGGAAGGATATTGTCCGGGTCCCTGGAGATCAGGTCTGGCGGTCCGAGGCCGGTGTGCGGGAAGTCTGGAAGAAGACCGGGGTCGTTCGCTGAGAGGGACGACAAGAAGAATGAAAATATCGATAGTCTTGTAAAAAGCAGTCATTCCCGCGCAAGCGGGAATCCAGGCCAGGCGAAATCAATTCAAAGTACTGGATTCCCGTTTCCACGGGAATGACGAAAATGGACGACTGGTGACTTTTTCCGAACTTGTCAATATCCATATTTTCGGTGCAAAACTCCCATTCCCTTCAGGAGCACAACGGACCGAGAAAATGGTCTTTTTAAATTCCGAAATCTGAAATCGAAATCGGAACTTTATTAGGATACTCGTATGTCCTTTGATGTCCTTTTTAACCAGTTTTTAAGCGGGATAGCCCGGGGCGCCTTGTTGTTCCTGGTGGCCTCGGGCCTTTCCCTGACCTTCGGGGTCCTCAGGGTCTTGAATTTCGCCCATGGATCCCTTTATATGTTGGGGGCCTTTATTGCCTACAGCATCTGGAAATGGCTCCTGATCCCGGTTGTCGGGTTTTATGTGGCCACCGTGCTTAGCGCCCTGGTCATGGCCGGTATCGGGCTCTTGATCGAATACTTTATCTTGAGACGCCTTTACTCCCGGGGCTGGCCCGAGCAGCTCCTGGCCACCTATGCCCTGATCCTGATCATCACCGATATCGTCAAATGGTTCTGGGGTGGGGAATTTCTTTCCATTCCCAGACCCAAACCCTTTACCGGAGCGGTCTCTCTTTTCGGATTTCCCTTTCCTTCGTATAACTTTTTCATCATCCTTTTAGGACTGGCCCTGGTTGTTTTCCTCTGGTGGCTGGTTTATAAGACCCGCCTGGGCGACATCATCCGGGCCGCGGCCCATGACCGGGATATGGTCTCGGCCCTGGGGATCCCCATTCCCTGGCTTTTTACCTGTATCTTTGTCCTGGGCGCTTTTATTGCCGGTTTAAGCGGAGCAGTGGTCGCTCCTTATGGGGCCATAGCCTTGGGCATGGATATTGACATTATTATCGAGTGCTTTGCCGTGGTGGTCATCGGCGGCATGGGAAGCCTGCCGGGAACCCTGCTGGGTTCCTTTATCGTCGGACAGGTCTATTCCTTCGGCATCATGTATAAACCCGAATTGGCCCTGGCCTTTATCTTCATGGTCATGGCCATTGTCCTGATCATCCGCCCCTGGGGGATTTTCGGAAGGCCGGAACGCTAAGCATGGAAGCACAATCATATGGAAGAAAAGAAGTCCTGGGTGAAACGGGGATGGTGGCTGATCCTCTTGATCCTCGTCGGCCTGATCGCCCCCCAGGTGATCAGCGAATTTTATCTACTGATCTTGGGCGAGGCCCTGATCATGAGCCTTTTTGCCTTGAGCTTTAACCTGCTCTTCGGGGTTATGGGCCAGCTCCCCTTCGGCCAGGCCGCCTTTTACGGCCTGGGGGGATATGGCATGGCCATGCTCCTGACCAAATTCCAGGTCAATTTCTGGCTGAGTTTCGTGGCCGGTATCGGAATTGCCGCCCTGATCGGTCTGGTGGTCGGTCTTTTTTGCGTCCGACTTCGGGGGATCTATTTTTCCATCCTGACCCTGGCCTTTGGTCAGTTGATCTTTGTGGTCATCTATAAATGGCATGATTTTACCGGCGGTGACGACGGGATCCAGGGGGTCTTTCCTCCGGAGTTTCTCAAGGACCCGACGGCCTATTATTATTTCATCCTGCTCGTCTTTGTCCTTTCGGCCATTATCCTGTGGCGGATCATCCATTCCCCTTTCGGCTATACCCTGCAGGCCATGCGGGAGAATTCCGAAAGGACCGAATTCCTGGGGATCCCCATTGCCCGTTATCAGTTGATCGCCTTTGTCATTTCCGCGGCCTTTGCCGGGCTGGCCGGTGCTCTGTGGGCCCCCTTTTATCGATCTGTGGCCCCCTCGACCTTGATGTGGATCAAGTCCGGTGAACCGGTTATGGCCACGATCCTCGGCGGGGCCGGTCTCTTTTTCGGTCCGGTCCTGGGGACCTTCCTGATCACCTTTATCCATGCCTATCTCCTGGGGTTCACCCACTTCTGGCCCGTTATCATGGGGACCTTGATCTTGATCGTCATCTTCCTTCTGCCGGGAGGGATACTCGGATTTATTAAAGAAAAATGGGAAAATCGTCAAAATAGAAACCAGCAAACCCAAGGGTAATCCAACCGTGATTCTGGAAACTAAAAAAGTAGTTAAAGTATTCGGAAAACTCGTGGCCACCAACAGTGTGAGTCTGGCCGTTCGTCCCGGAGATATCCATGCCATTATCGGGCCCAACGGCGCCGGTAAATCGACCTATTTTAATCTGATCACCGGGTATCATCTTCCCGACTCGGGCCAGGTTTTTTTTAAGGGCAAAGACATTACCAAGCTCCCGCCCTATCGTCGATGCCGGATGGGAATCACCCGCTCTTTTCAAATCACCAGCATCTATCCAAAAATGACCGTCTATGATAGCGTTCTCATGGCCCTGCTGTCTCATCAGAAGAAGACGTTAAGTTTCTTCTCGACGGCTAAAAAATATTTTCAGGAAGAGGTCTGGCGGATCTTGGAGGACGTGGGGCTGGCCGATCAGGCCCGGATCAACGGGGATTCCATTTCCCACGGGGATAAAAAGAGACTGGAATTGGCCGTTACGCTGGGGACCAAGCCCGAACTCCTGCTTTTGGATGAACCGACCTGCGGTATGTCTCCCGATGAGACCGACAGTATCATGGAGATCATTAAAAAATTGGTCGATGAAAAAGGCCTGACTATTTTTTTCACTGAGCACGATATGGCCGTGGTCTTCGGGATTGCCCGGCGGATTTCGGTCTTGCATCAGGGCACCCTGATCGCTGACGGGACCCCGGAGGAGGTCCGGGCCAGCGAAGAAGTTCAAAAAGTCTATCTGGGCGGTGCGGCATGATCCTGGATGTAAAAGAGATCCATACCTATTACGGAACCAGCCATATCCTGTTCGGGATTTCCCTGCAGGTCAATGAGGGGGAAGCGGTTTGTCTGTTAGGCAGAAACGGGGCCGGCAAGACTACGACCTTGAAAAGCATCATCGGTCTGACCATACCGAAAAAAGGCAGCATCAAATTCCAGGACAAAGAGGTGGTCGGCAAGCCTCCCTATACCATCGCCCAAATGGGAGTAGGCTTTGTTCCCGATGACCGCCGCATTTTTCCGGACCTGACCGTCCGGCAGAACCTCCTTCTGGGTAAACGGGACCGTGACGGCGGGCTTTGGAACCTGGACCGGATCTATTCGCTCTTTCCGAAATTGGAAGATTTGGACAGCCATATGGGGGGCCATTTAAGCGGCGGGGAGCAACAGATGCTGACCATCGCCCGCACCCTGATGACCAATCCCTCCCTGCTTTTGTTGGATGAGCCCGGGGAAGGGCTGGCCCCCATGGTGGTCCGGACCATGGGCGAGCAACTCATGGAGATCAAAAAATTAGGGGTCACCATGCTCATCTGCGAGCACAACGTGGGGCTGGCCATGTCTCTGAGCGACCGGGCCTATGTCATGGACAAGGGGACCATCCGCTATCAGGGCACCATCGAGGAGTTGAAGGCCAGCGAAGAGGTACGCAAGAAATACCTGATGGTGTAAAGAACAAAGAAAACACGGCAGTCTTTTTAAGATTGATCGGTTTCTTTAAGAAATCCCCCTTTTCCCTCTTTTATAAATGGGGAGCTAAAGTGGGGATTTTTATTTCTGATCCGTCGATATTATCAGCTTAAGGAGGAACTATGAACCTTGGCACCTTACTACCACGTCAGGCCCGTTTCCGTCCGAATCACCCGGCCATTTTGTTTCAGGAAACCCGCCTGACCTACCGGGAACTCAATAAAAGCGTCAATCGCCTGGCCAATGTTCTTTGGAATCTGGGGATCCGAAAAGGGGACAAGGTGGCCACCATCCTGCCCAACTGCCTGGAGCTTTACGAGACCTACTGGGCCGTGGCCCGCATCGGGGCCGTGGTGGTCCCTCTAAGCCCGTTGCTTCGGGGAACGGGACTGATCAGCCTGCTCAATGATTCGGACACCCTTCTGGTGATTACCAATAAGGCCTTCGTGGAAATATTAAACCCGATAAAAGACCAGCTTCCGGCTGTCAAGCCCGATCGTTACCTGCTGACCGACGGCGATCAGATGTCGGGGTATCAGAGTTATCATGCCCTGAAAGCCCAGGCCGGAGACCACGACCCCCCCCGGTTGAGATGAACGACCAGGACCCATACAATATCATTTACAGCAGCGGGACCACCGGCCTGCCCAAAGGGATCGTCCATACCCATTATGTGCGGGCCATGTACTGCACCCACTTTTCCTCTTCTTTTCGTATTCATCCGGAGAGTGTCATCCTCCACACCGGATCCATCGTCTTCAACGGGTCCTTTTTGACCCTTATGCCGGCCATGTATCTTGGGGCCACCTACATCCTGCACCCCCAATTCAATGCCGAGGCCATGATCCGGACCATCCAGGAGGAGAAGGTCACCCATGTGGATACGGTGCCGGCCCAGATCATCGGCCTGCTGAATTCGCCGAACTTCGGGCTTGAGACCTGCGGCTCTCTGGAATGTTTAATCTGTCTGGGGGCCCCTCTGCATAAAGAACATAAGGAAGAGTTACATCGCAAGCTGCCCGGCCGATTTTATGAACTCTACGGCTTGACCGAGGGTTTTGTGACCATTTTGGACAAGAATGATTTTCCGGCCAAGCTTTCTTCCGTGGGCTGCTGCCCCCCTTTTTATGAAATGAAAATCATGAACGATCAGCGAGAGGAAGTCCCGGTGGGTCAGGTGGGCGAGATCGTCGGCAGGGGTCCCATTTTGATGCCCGGCTATTATAAACGGCCTGATTTGACCGAGAAGGCGATTGTCGACGGCTGGCTCTACACCGGCGACATGGGCTTTGTGGATGAAGAGGGCTATCTGTACTTTAGTGGACCGGAAAAAAGACATGATCATCTCCGGCGGGATCAATGTCTATCCCAAGGACATCGAGGAGATCGTGGTCCAACATCCGGCGGTTCGCGAAACCGCGGTCTTCGGCATCCCCCATGAAAAATGGGGAGAAACACCGGTGGCGGCCGTTATTTTAAACCAACCCGGGGCCATCAGCGAAGAAGAGCTCAAGGACTGGATCAATCAAAGGGTAGGGGCCGCTTATCAGCGGGTCAACAAGGTGGTCTTTATGGAGGACTTCCCGCGCAGTACGGCCGGCAAGACCCTCAAGCGGGTCTTGCGGGAAGATTTAAAATAGTTTCTTCTCCCAATTGGTTGGGAGAAAAGGGGTCAAGGATTCGAGGATTCAAGGGTTTGTTCTTTATTAATCATCCATCTAACAACGTCAACTCTTTTGGAGATGATCTGAAAATAAAGACTCTCAGAGGTGTTAACATGGCGCTCCCGGTATTTTCCAGGGAAATGGAGGAAACACCGGCAGGGCCGGTAGTAACGCCGGCCGTTTAATTGAACCGAACCTTGGCCATTGGCATTGGTAGTGAGGTCAAGGTAACTGGTATTCTTTTATTCCTTCCTCATACAGGTCCCGTCCCCGGGTATCATTGATGACCACGGCCGGAAAATTTTCCACCACCATCCGCCGAATGGCCTCAGGCCCTAATTCCTCATAGGCAATGACCTCGGCGGCTTTGATGGCCCGGGAAATCAAGGCCCCGGCCCCGCCGGTGGCCCCGAAATAAACCGCTTTATATTTGACCATGGATTCCTTGACGGCCGGAGCGCGTTTGCCCTTGCCGATCATGCCCTTCAGGCCCAGTTCCATCAACCGGGGTGCATAAGGGTCCATGCGGTAACTGGTGGTCGGGCCGGCGGCCCCGATCACGCCGCCCGGCTTGGCCGGAGAGGGGCCTACGTAATAGATAACCTGTCCCTTGATGTCAAAGGGCAGGGGTTTCCCGGCATCCAACAGGTCGATTAACCGTTTATGGGCGGCGTCTCTGGCCGTATAAACGATGCCGCTTAAAAAGACCTTGTCTCCTATTTCCAGGGAAGAAACCATTTCATCGGTCAACGGGGTGGTTAGATAGACTGTTTTAGGCATGGGCTGATCCTTTTTTTTCGAAAATGCGAATATTGAATTTAGAATATCGAATTTTGAATTATGAGGTAGCACAGCCGCCCCCGGCTGTGATCGTTAATAACAGGCGAGGACTCCTGTCCTACATAATCTTGCAAAACCCATTTTCATGCTTTGTTTGTTCCTCGCCGAACGCCGAACGGTTTTCTCACACCGTCACTTCCTTATGCCGGCTGGCATGACACTGGATATTGACCGCCACGGGCAGGCTGGCGATATGGCAGGGCAGGAGCCGGATATGAACCGCCAAGGAGGTCGTTCTGCCCCCCAAGCCCTGGGGTCCTATGCCCAGTTTATTGATCAAACCGAGGATCTCCTTCTCCAGTTGATCCAGCTCCGGATCGGGATTGGCGGTCCCGAGGGGGCGGAGCAAAGACTTTTTGGCCTGCAGGGCGGCCTGTTCGAAGGTCCCGCCGATGCCTACGCCGATAATGGTCGGCGGGCAGGGGTTCGGCCCGGCTTCCCTAACGGTTTCCACAATTTTTTCCTTGATACCGGCTATTCCGGCCGAGGGAGGGAGCATAAATAAACGGCTCATGTTTTCACTGCCGCCCCCCTTGGGGACGACCCAGATTTTCAGTCGGTCTCCGGGGACTACATCGGTATAGATGACGGCCGGGGTATTATCCCCGGTATTGGCCCGGGAAAAAGGATGGCAGGAGGATTTGCGAAGATACCCCTCGCCGTAGCCCTCACGGACACCCTGGTTGACCGCCTCTTTTAAGTCTCCGCCGATCAAGTGGAGATCCTGACCGATTTCCAGAAAAATAACGGCCAAACCCGTATCCTGGCACATGGGAAGATGCTCTTCTTTGGCGATCCGGGCATTTTCGATCAATTGCCCCAAGATCTCTTTTCCGACCGGAGAAACCTCTTTCTGCAAGGCCTGCTGAAAGCAGAAAAGGACGTCTTCCCCTAACTCCTCATTGGCTTCGATGGACAATTTTTTGATGGCCCGGGTTATCTCTTTGACATCAAGCTCTCTGATCATCGGATCTCCTGATTTTTTAACTTAGTTATATCCCGCCTTTACAAGATCCATCACTTTCGTTTGTGATGACGAGATGGCCTGTGGGCGAACTCGGTCTATTGAATTATCAAATTTAGATTGATTTGGCAACCCACTTATTTAAAAAAGGCTTCGGGCCCGAATATTGACTTTTGGAAAGCATCAAGGTTGGAGTGCGAGGAAAACCTCGGTTCTCTTTTAACAGCCTGCTCAACCGGATGCGGATGATCGTGGCCCATTCGATACAGGATGTCTTCCTCCTCGGTCTCATCGTCATCGTCCTTTCCTTTATCGTCATTCTGGGGCTGAAAGAAATACCCCTGGGACAGGGGAAAGAGTGATGGGGGAAATGCGTACTTCTGAATAGATGATTGTTGATTGACGATTTCCTGAATCAAATAGGCCACGAGGCCCGAATAATGGTTCCTTTCCCTTCGGCGGAATCCACGTCAAATGCCCCACCTGAAAGTTCAATGCGCTCCGTCATGCTGGTGAGTCCTAAACCTCGCTTTGTTCTTTCCGGGCTCAATACCATTACAGGGTCGAAACCTTGCCCGTTGTCCCGGATAACAAATTCCAGATGGTTGCCCACTTTTCGTAAAGACAAATTTACCAGGTTGGCCTGACTATGCTTGGCAATATTATTCATGGCTTCCTGGAGGATTCGATAGATAACGATCTTTAAGTCATCCGATATTTCACTTTCTTCAATTCCATTCTCCTGTTCAACCCGGATGTGCGAGTAGATGGTCTGAAACCTCCGGCAGAACCAGGAAAGGGTGGTCAGGAGGCCAAGGTCATCCAACATCATCGGTCGTAAATCCGACTGGATCCTGCGGCATTCCTCGATGCTCTCTTGAACCACCGGGATGATGGTTTTCAAAGGTTCGGCACCGGGGGCGGTCCTTTCAAATTGATCCAAAACTTCTTCCACTTTAAACTTAACCGCACTCAGGCAAGATCCGATGGTATCGTGGATCTCGCAGGCCACCCTCTTTCTCTCCTCTTCATGGGCTGCCATGAGTCTTGAAGAAAGAAGTCGCAAGGTGTTGTTAGCCATCGCCAGATCTGCGGTTCTCTCCTGAACCGACTGCTCCAGAGTCTCATTGAGCTGCTGAAGTTCCAGGGTCCGTTCCCGGACCAGTTCTTCCAGGTGCTCCTTGTGACGACGAAGCTCCTCTTCCGCCTGCCTCCGCTTCCGGCGCACATCCACCTCGCGCAGCTCCCGTTCCACGGCCGGAACAAGCCTCTTCATATTGTTTTTCAAGATATAATCATGGGCTCCGGCTTTCATGGCGCCCACGGCAACATCCTCTCCAATCTGACCGGAGACCACTATGAAGGGTAAATCGATGCCCTGGTCATGTAATAGCTTTAGTGCCGCAAGTCCGCTGAAGGCAGGCAGGACATAATCGGCAATAACAAGGTCCCACTGCCGGCCTAAAGCCTGGCTCATCGACTCAGGGGTCTCAACGCGTTCCCAGACCACTTCATAGCCGCCTTTGCTGAGTTCCCGGACCAGCAAAATCGTATCATCTTCCGAATCCTCGACTATCAGCAGACGGAGTGGTTTATTCATGTCTTTAGGCATCACAAAAGCCTTTATCGAGGCGACTCGTTCAATACCAGCCAGTACAGGCCCAATTGCTGGATAGCCTCAGCGAACTGATTGAAGTCCACCGGCTTTCGGATGTAACTGTTCGCGCCCAGCCGGTAGCCGTTGATCCGGTCCTTTTCCTCATTGGAGGTAGTGAGGATGACCACGGGCAGAAGCTTTGTCCGATCGTCGGAGCGAATGCGCCGGAGCACCTCAATTCCATCTATCTTCGGCATCTTCAGGTCGAGTAGGATGACCTGCGGCATCACATCTGTGTCACGGCCGGCAAATGGACCTTGGCCGAAAAGATAATCCAGGGCTTCAATTCCATCTCGGGCCACAATCACATTGTTGGGCACCCTGCTTTTCTGAAGGGCTCTCAGGGTCAGTGTTACGTCGTCCGGGTTGTCCTCAACCAGGAGAATCGTTTTGTCGCTCATTTATTAACCCCTCCATCACTTTTCAAAACCCACCTTTTCCTTTCTCCGCGCGAAGTATCACCCTTTCCCATTCCTTTCTCGCCTCAGAGTGAGGATGAGGGGGTTGCGGGTTATAGCACAAAATAGACTGTTGCGCCCTTCTCCAACTCGCCTTCTATCCAAACGCGGCCCCCGTGGCGTTCGATTATCCTCTTGACCGTGGCCAGGCCGATACCCGTACCGGGGAACTCCTCGGGTCTGTGAAGCCGTTGAAAAGGTTTGAACAGTTTATCCGCGTAGGTCATGTCAAACCCGGAGCCGTTGTCCCTGATGAAAAAAACTTTTTCACTTCCCTGCCTCTCCTGACCGAATTGAATCACCGCTTTCTCCCGCTTTTCTGTAAATTTGAAGGCATTTACCAAAAGGTTCTCGATTACAACGGTGAGCAACCGCTCGTCGCCCAGGACAACGAGACCGTCGGCGAGGCGGAATTCCGTCCATCGCCGGGGATGGGACGTGTGGAGCCGGTCGGCGACTCTCTTCGCAATGTTGCTCAGGTTCACATACCCACGTTCCATGGCTGACCTGGACAGCCTTGACAGGTTCAATAGATCGTCGATGAGCCACCCCATCTTTTCCGAAGCGGCAATAATCCTGTTGAGGTAATCCTTCCCTTCTTCATCCAGTTTGGCGGTATAGTCATCCACAAGCAATTGGCCGAATCCGGAGATACTCCGCAATGGGGCGCGCAGGTCATGGGACACGGAGTAGCTGAAGGCCTCAAGTTCGTTAAAAGCGGATTCCGTAGCCTCTTTAGCCAGGCGCAGAGATTCCAGGGATTCCCGAAGCCCAAGGTTTGCAGCTTCTGTTTTAAAGCGTTCCACGTCGAAGTCCTCCAGGAGGTTCAACATGGCCCGTTGTATGCCTTCAAGACGCGCTTTCTCCTCGGAGGAGTCCTCCAGGATGTTGAGAACGGCCTTCTGCGTCTCTTCAAGGCGTCCCTTCTCTATGACAAAATCATCCAGGATGTTGAGGATTGCCTTGGCGTGGTCCTCAGGACTCATCGTCTGTTCGGGCCCGTTGGCCATGGAGGCGTCAGGAGTCACGGTTCGTTCCTTTCGGGATTTTTCGTCCCTCGGAGCCCTTCGACCTCCTTTTTCAGTTCCTCGATTTCTTTTTTCAGCTCGATCATTTTAAGCTCCCGCCCCACGGTCAGCTTTTGGAACCTTTCCAACTCCGCCAATCTCTCCAGTTCCCTGGCCCGCTGCTCTTCACGTGCCCTCTGTTCGGTTACCTTTGCCTCGGCGTCCTTCTGTGCCGTTACGTCGCGAGCCGCCGCGAAGACGCCGAGCACGTTGCCGTTGGCATCACGGTAGACGGAGGCGTTGTAAAGCACATAGGTAAGGCGCCCGTCCTTGTGCCTGATGGTCAGAGGGTAGTCGGTGACGTATCCTTTGGAGAAGACCTGCTCATAGCCTTTGCGTGCGTTCTCAGGCTCGGTGAAGTAGTCGGAAAAATCCGTGCCGATGAGCTGCTCCCTGGGGGTACCGGTCACTTTTATGGTGGCCTCGTTGACATCGGTGATTTTACCTTCCGGGCTGATCGTCACCAGGGGGTCGAGACTGGCCTCGATAAGGCTTCGGGCGTACTGAGAGGCATCCCGCAGCTTTTCCTCCGCTTGTTTTTTCTCGGCAATGTCGGTGCTCATCAGCAGATAGCCGATGGGATGGCCGGAAGCATCGTCGCGCCGGGTGACGACCACACTGGCCACGAAACGGGAGCCGTCCTTGCGAACGCGGTGGAACTCTCCCTCTGCCAGGCCCTTCTCGTAAGCGTCTGCTAACAGCGCATCGACGGCGCCTGACTTCACATCCTCCGGCGTATGAAGGATGCTTGAGTCTTTTCCGATGATTTCTTCTTCGGCATAACCGTAGTTCAGCCGGGCCCCCTCGTTCCAGGAGAGGATTTTGCGGTTCAGGTCTTTTCCTATGATGGAATACTTGGTCGAACTCTGCAGGATGTTATCAAGGAAGTTTTTGGTCTCCTGGAATTCGCGCATCACGCGGTTGGATTCCGTCACATCCCGGGCGGCGGCAAAGACACCCAGCACGTTGCCCCGCACATCTCTGTACACGGAGGCATTGTAGAGGACGTCTGTAAGCCTGCCGTCATTGTGCCTGATGGTCAGGGGATAATCGGTGACAAAGCCCTTTTCAAAGACCTGCCGGTACCCTTCCTTCGCCTTTTCGGGTTCGGTAAAATAGTTCGAGAAGTCCGTGCCGATGAGCTGCTCCCTGGACATGCCCGTAACTTTGATCGTCGCTGCGTTGACGTCGGTAATCTTGCCTTCCGGGCTGATCGTCACCAGGGGGTCGAGACTGGCCTCGATCAGACTTCTGGCATATTGAGCCGCCTGCCTCTGTTCCGTCACATCCCGGGCGGCGGCAAAGACGCCCAGTACGCTGCCTTTCACATCCCTGTACACGGAGGCATTGTAGAGGACGTCTGTAAGCCTGCCGTCCTTGTGCCTGATGGTCAGGGGATAATCGGTAACAAAGCCCTTTTCAAAGACCTGCCGGTACCCTTCTCTGGCCTTATCCGGTTCGGTAAAATAGTTGGAAAAATCGGTACCGATGAGCTGCACTCTCGACATGCCGGTCACTTTTATGGTCGCCTCGTTGACATCGGTGATCTTGCCTTCAGGACTGATCGTTACCAGCGGGTCGACACTGGCCTCAATGAGACTTCTGGCATATTGCTCTGCCTGTCTCTGGGCCGTTACGTCGTGAGTTAACCCAGGCTCTTGAGCCACAGTTTCTTCAGAAATCATTATATCACCTGCAAAAAAGAATTTTTCCCTATCCCGTTTATTTAACAATTAGTTTTGAAGTTTAATGGAGGGAAAACGGACTGTCAAGAAGAATTAAAAAAGGGCCTCAGAGTTCTTCAAACTACAAACCACCTTCTACAAACCACCTTTTGGGGTTATATTTAAAGCTGTCGGAGTCATGGCTCAGTCTGGTAGAAAGTCAAGCCATGGTGGATAACTAAATAACGTTTTCTTCTTGACCCCTTCCCATCTTTAATTTATATTTTTTAAGCATGGATGTCCCTAAAAACTCCAATCAAATTAAGAGATCTGAAGAACCCGACCAGGGGAAGGACCTGGGCCTGTCGCCGGAAGAAAGGCGATTTTCCGACTCTGCCCCGTTTAGTCGTCGGCGTGGGGGCCCCGGCCGGAAGGCTGGATCTTCTCATAAAACTCTTTGCCATAATCCCGACCGGACACGGGCTGTCTTTTGTCCTGGTCCAGCATGTCGGGCCGTCCCAGGAAGACCTCACCGTCGATCAGTTAAAGAACCATACCCCCTTGAAGGTGGTCGAGGCCGGAGAAGGCCTGATCGCCGAAGCCGACCATCTTTATGTGATCTCCCCCAACAGACATCTCACCGTCTTCGAAGGCCGGATGAGTCTAATTGACCCGATCCAGTGTCATGGGTTGTGCCTGCCGATCGACCATTTCTTCTGCGCCCTGGCCGCGGATCAGAAGACCAGGGCCGTGGGCATCGTCCTGTCGGGGACGGGCAGCGACGGCAACATAGGACTATCGGAAATCAGGGCCGCCGGCGGCCGGACCATTGTAGAGGACCCGCAATCAGCGGAGTTTGTCGACCTGCCGTCAGGCATCGTCCCTGCCGGGGTGGCCGACCAGGTGCTCCCGCTGGAGAAGATACCCGAGGCCCTGCTGGCCCTGGTCTCCCGGATGGCCGATCAGGGCCGTTCCGGTGAGGGCGGAAAAATGGACGCGGACTTCCGGGCCATCTTGAACATCCTGCTCGTCAGGACCGGCCATGATTTCCGCTGCTATAAAAAAAGCACCCTCGTCCGGCGGATACGCCGACGCATGGCCTTTAACCAGCTCAAGGACCCGGCGGATTACCGGGCCTTCCTCGAGGAGCATCCCGATGAAGCCCGTCTGCTCCAGAAAGATTTGCTCATCGGCGTGACGGATTTCTTCCGTCAGCCGGAAGCCTGGCGCCTGCTGGAGGAAAAGGTCATCCCCCTTTTGATCGCCAACGCCGGACCGGAGAACCCCATCCGCGTCTGGGTTCCCGGATGCTCAACCGGCAAAGAGGCCTATAGTCTGGCCATCCTGCTGACCGAGCAGGTGGAAGCCTCCGGCAAGCCGGTCGGCATCCAGATCTTCGCCACCGATACGGATGAAGACGCCCTGACCATCGCCCGAAGCGGAACATATCCCGAAGACGACCTGGGCGCCGACATCTCACCGAAGAGACGGGAAAAATTCTTCGTCTATAAGAACGGACAGGTCCGGGTGACCAAGGCGATACGGGAACGGGTCATTTTCGCACCCCAGAACATCACCAGCGATCCGCCATTTTCCAGGCTTGATTTGATCAGTTGCCGCAATCTTTTGATCTATCTGGGCCGCGATGTCCAACGCCAAATCATCGCCCTGTTTCATTTCGCCCTGCGCGACGGCGGGTTCCTGTTCCTGGGCAACGCCGAAACCGTGAGCGGTCATGAGGAGTTGTTCGAGCCGGTTTTCAAAAAATGGCGGATCTACCGGCGGATCGGCGTGGGCCGGCGGATGCCCCTGGAATTGCCTGTCGGCAAAACCGCCGGGGTGCGCCGGGTCGCCGCACCCACTCCTTCGCGTCAGAACAACCTCGTCTTCGCCGCCCAGCAGGTCCTGGTGGATCGTTTCGCTCCCACGGCCGTCATTGTGGACCGCCGACAGCAACTGCTCTACGCCCATGGGACCACCGAAGACTATCTGACGATTCCCAGCGGTGAAACCACCATGGATATCGTCGACTTAGTCAAAGAGGGCCTGCGAACCAGGCTGGGGGCGGTGATACGCAAAGCCGTCGAAGAAAACCGGACCGCCGCCATCACCACCCGTATCAGGCGCGGCTCCAAGTCCTTTCCGGTGAGAGCGATCGTAACCCCGTTGCACCAACCGCGAGAACTGGACGGCCTGTTGTTGATCAGTTTCGAAGAATACCAACCCCGGACCCAGCACCGGGCGGCCCATGAGGTTTCGGCGGCCGGTGAAAACGACCTGCGGCATCTGGAAGACGAGCTCAAAATCACCCAGGAAGAATTGCAGGGCACGATCGAACAGTTGGAGAGCTCCAACGAGGAGCTCAAGGCCTCCAACGAAGAGGCGATTGCTTCCAATGAAGAGATGCAATCGGCCAACGAGGAACTGGAGACCTCCAAAGAGGAATTGCAGTCCCTTAACGAGGAGTTGAATACCGTCAATGCCCGCCTCCATGAAAAGGTGGAGGAGTTGGAGAACACCAACAACGACGTTGTCAACCTTTTGGGCAGCACCAATATCGCCACCATATTCCTGGACCGGGATTTCAAGGTCATGCGTTACACCCCGGCCATCACCCGGTTGCTGAGCCTGATTCCTTCCGATGTGGGGCGTCCCATCATGGACATCACCCGAAAGTTCGGGGATGAGGCCTTGCTGTCGGATGCCCGGCGGGTGCTGGCCGACCTGGCACCGGCGGCCAAAGAAGTACGGGCCGAAGACGGACGGTGGTATATCCGCCGGATTACGCCCTATCGCACCCATGACGACCGCATAGAAGGCGTGGTCGTTACCTTTTTAGACGTCCATGACCTCAAGCAGAGTGAGCAGGAACGGGAGCGGCTGGCCTCTTTCCCGCTGTTGAACCCACAGCCGATCATCGAAGCGGACCTGGAGGGAAACGTGTATTTTCTCAATCCCGCGGCTCAGAGGTTGATCCCCGATCTTGAGCAGCGCGGTATTGAACATCCCTGGTTGGCGGATTGGGAGACGGTGGTTCGGGCCTGCCAAGAGGGCGGAGCGGATCTTATTATCCGCGAAGTACTCGTTGGCGAACGGTACTACCAACAAACGATCCATTACGTGTCCGAAGTCGGTCGTATCCGGATCTACGGCGCGGAAATTACCAAGCGCAAGCGTGCCGAGAATTTGCTTTCGGAAAACGAAAATCGCCTGAAAAGGTCGCAGGAAATCGCCCACCTCGGCAGTTGGGAACTCGATGTTATCAATAATACGCTTATATGGTCTGATGAGGTCTACCGGATTTTCGGATTACAACCCCAGGAATTCGCCGCCACCTATGAGGCCTTCCTTAAGGCAGTGCACCCTGATGATCGGGCGGCGGTGGACGCCGCCTATTCCGGATCCCTGGGAGAGGGAAAAGATAACTACGAGATCGAGCACAGGGTCGTACGAAAATCAACCGGAGAAATACGTTTTGTCCATGAAAAATGCGAGCATTTCAGGGACGAAACCGGCAAAATTATTCGGTCTGCCGGCATGGTGCAGGATATTAGCGAGCGTAAGTTGGCCGAAGAGGCGCTGCGGAAGGCCAAGGATGAGTGGGAGCGGACCTTCGACAGCGTGCCGGATCTGATCGCCATCCTGGATGACCAGCACCGGATCCTGCGGACGAACAAGGCCATGGCCGAGCGGCTGGGTTGTTCCTTCGCTGATTGTGTGGGGCTGGTCTGCTACGAACAGGTCCACGGAACGGATACTCCGCCCGCCGCCTGCCCCCATATCATGACCCTGGCGGATGGCCAGGAACATGTCTCCGAAGTGCATGAGGAGCGTCTCGGCGGTGATTTCCTGGTCAGCACGACCCCTGTTTTCGATTCCCAGGGAGGGTTGATCGGGACGGTTCACGTAGCCCGGGACATTACCGAGCGCAAAAAGCTGGAGGAGGAAATACGCCGGTCCCGGGACGAGCTGGAAATCCGGGTTCAGGAACGAACGGCTGAGCTGGCCGTAACCAACGAAGGGCTGGTGATCGAGATTATCGAACGACAGAAGGCCGAGGAGGCCTTGCAGAGATCGGAGGATCAACTGCGTTCCCTGGCCACCCAGATTCTTTCGGCTCAGGAGATTGAAAGGAAACGGATTGCCCAGGAGGTTCACGACGTCCTGGGGTCGTCCCTGAGCGCTATCAAATTCAAGGTGGAAGAGGCCTTACATAACAACCGTAACGGCCAAGCCGCGAGGTTAGCCGAATCCCTGGAGGCGGTTATCCCTCTCGTCCAGGAGACGATCGAAGAGGCCAGAAGGATTCAGAGCGATCTGCGGCCCCCTATGCTGGACGATCTGGGGATCATCGCCACCTTCTCCTGGTTCTGCCGTCGATTTGAATCGATTTATACGGGCATCCGCGTTGAAAAAGAAATTACGATCCAGGAAGAAGAGGTGTCTGATTATCTGAAGATCGGGCTCTTCAGGATTGCCCAGGAAGCGATGACAAACATCGGCAAACATTCCGGGGCCACCCTGGTGCATCTCGGACTGCGAAAAGTCGGGGGCCGATTAGAGTTGACTATTCGGGATAATGGGGAAGGGTTTGACCCGGAAGGTCTTTATAACGGAGAGAATTTGAGAAAAGGGTTGGGTCTGGCCAGCATGAAGGAGCGGGCCGAATTTTCGGGCGGCACTTTTTGCTTCGAATCCTCCACGGGAAAAGGAACGGTCATCAAGGCCGCTTGGCCCATTTGATTGATGCCTTTTTCCCCTTTCACCGTTTTTTTATCTCAGGAGACCCGAATTTTTTTTTGGCTGAACTTTTAAATTTGTCTTGACGGATTCCCGCCCGACATATAGGTTGTCATGACAATGTTGTCATGACAACCTTTTTATTTTGACCATTCTGGAAAAATACCCATGAAAAAGAAGAACGCCCTTCTGTATGAAGACTTAGGCTTCTGGATTTATAAACTGTACAACCAGGGAAGTAACCTTTTACGGAAGACCTTCCAGACCGAGGGGTACGACCTGACGCCGGAACAGTGGGGGGTCCTGACCCGTCTGCGGGAAGAAGAGGGATTGAACCAGAGTCACCTGGGAGAAAAGACCTTTAAGGACCGGCATAACATCACCCGCATCCTGAACCTGCTGGAAAAAAGGGACTGCATCGAACGCCGGGCCGATAAAACCGACAGGCGGATTCATCGCCTTTTTTTGACCAAAACCGGTCAGGACCTGCAGGAAAAGCTTAAACCCATCGTCGTAACCCATCGGGAAGCCATATTTGAAGGATTGAGCCGGGAGGATATCCGGGCCATGCAAAGGATCGTCGAGCATATCGTGAAAAATATGGAAAGAAGATTTGAGGCCATCGGCAGGATGAAGGAGGACAGACAATGGCGCGAAAAGATTCGATAGGGTCGTTTTTAGGCCCGAGCATCCTTATCATGATGTCCGGGCTGATGCTTCTGACGGGATGCAAAAAGGCCCAGACTAAAGAAGCCCCCCCTGTTCCCATTGTTGAGGTTTCCCCGGTCCTGGTGAAGGATGTGCCGATCTATTCGGAATGGACCGCTTCCACGGATGGTTTGGTCAATGCCACCATCAGGGCTCAGGTCCAGGGTTATTTGATTGAACGTAATTATATGGAAGGCGGATACGTCACCAAAGGGCAGGTCCTTTTCAAGATCGACCCCCGTCCCTTCCAGGCGGCCTTGAATCAGGCCAAGGGCATTTTGACCGAGCAGCGGGCCAGGTGGGAAAACGCCCGGGCCAATCTCGATCGCATAAAACCTTTGGTTGAGCAGAAGGCCGTCAGCCTGAAGGACCTGGACGATGCCGTCGGTACGGAACAGGCCACCCATGCGGCGGTGATCGCCGCCCAGGCGGTGGTTGAAAAAGCCCAACTGGACCTGGGGTTCACCCGGATCACCTCTCCCATCGACGGGATCGCCGGAATAGCCAAGGCCCAATTAGGCAACCTGGTGGGGCCCGGGTCCATCGAGGAACTGGCCATGGTCTCTACCGTCAACCCGATCAAGGTTTACATCCCTATGAGTGAACAGGAGTACCTGAGATACGTAGTCAACGGCCACGGACATGGTCAACAGATCCCTTTGACCCTGATCCTGGCCGACGAAAAGGTCCATCCCTACAAAGGGGCCTTTGCCTTTGCCGCCCGACAGGTGGATGTCCGGACCGGCACGATCAGGGTTGCGGCCTTATTCCCCAATCCGGGAAACGTGCTCCGGCCCGGTCAATTTGCCCGGGTCCGGGCCCAGATCATGATCAAGAACGGGGCCCTTTTGGTGCCCCAACGGGCGGTAGTGGAACTTCAGGGAAAATATCAGGTGGCCGTGGTCAACTCGGACAATAAGGTGACCATCAAACAGGTCAAACCGGCTGAGCGGATGGGGAACCTCTGGGTGATTGAAGAGGGCGTAAAACCGGGGGAACAGGTAGTCACCGAAGGGCTTCAAAAGGTCAAGGAAGGAACGGTCGTTACGACCAAACCCTTCCGTCCCGATTCCGGGACCCCGCCTGAGATCAAGCCCCAGGTCAAGACCGGGCTCCAGCCGGCAGGGCCCAGGGCCGGGAAAAATTAGGGGGTAGGCCGGATGTCGAAGTTTTTTATCAATCGTCCCATCGTCGCCATGGTCATCGCCATTTTGTTTGTCATCCTGGGTTTGGTGTCCATGATAGGGTTGCCCGTGGCCCAGTTCCCGGATATCGTGCCCCCGGAGATCCAAATCTACGCCACCTATACCGGTGCCGATGCCGAAACCGTGGAACAATCCGTGGCCACGCCCATCGAACAGCAGATCAGCGGTGTGGACAACATGAGCTATATGTATTCCGTGAATGCCAGCAACGGAACCATGCGGATGTTCGTCGATTTCGATGTCAAGACCGACCCCAACACGGATTTGATCTTTACCCAGATGCGGGAAAACCAGGCCGCGCCCCAGCTTCCGCTGGATGTGCGCAATTACGGCGTGACCATGGTTAAATCCCGGGCCGCCCCGATGATGCTCATCGGTCTGACCTCCCCCAAAGGAAGCTACAACGCGACCTTTTTGGCCAACTACGCCAATATTAACCTGGTCGACCAGCTTTTACGTGTGCCCGGCATCGGACAGGTAGCCATCTTCGGTGCCGGCCCCTATGCCATCCGCATCTGGGTCAAACCCGATACTCTGGGCAAGCTGGGCCTGACCGTTTCCGATATCATCAACGCCATCCAGAAACAAAATACCGTCAATCCGGCCGGACAAATTGGCGGTGAACCCGTACCCCCCGGCCAGGAATACACCTACACGGTGCGCGCCCAGGGGCGCTTGGTTTCCGAGGAGGAATTCGGGGCGATTGTGCTCCGGGCCAATCCCGACGGCTCTATCGTCCGGGTGAAGGACGTGGCCCGGATCGAACTCGGAACCCAGAGTTACACGATCAACGGCCGCATCGACGGCCGGCCGGCCGGGATCATGGCCATCTACCAACTCCCCGGTTCCAATGCCCTGGCCACGGTTCAGGCCATCAAAAAATTGATGAGTGACGCCAAAAAAAGGTTCCCGGCCGACCTGGATTACACCGTAGCCTTAGACACCACCAAGTCCATCAACGAGGGAATCAAGGAGATCGTCATTACTCTGTTAGAGGCCCTGCTTCTGGTCATCCTGGTGGTCTTCCTTTTTCTCCAGGGCTGGAGGGCCACTCTGATCCCGGCCCTGGCCGTTCCGGTCTCCCTGATCGGCACCTTTGCCGTCTTTCCTTTGCTGGGATTCTCCATCAACACCCTGTCGCTCTTCGGGCTGGTCCTGGCCATCGGCCTGGTGGTGGATGACGCCATCATTGTCGTCGAGGCGGTGGAGCGCCACATCGAAGAAGGTCTGGCCCCCAGAGAGGCCGCCTTAAAGGCCATGGGCGAGGTTTCCGGGCCGGTCATGGCCATTGCCCTGATCTTAAGCGCGGTTTTCGTCCCGACCATTTTTATCCCGGGGATCACCGGCCGGCTCTACCAGCAGTTTGCCGTAACCATCGCCATCTCGGTCCTCATCTCGGCCTTTAATGCCCTGACCTTGAGCCCGGCCCTCTGCGCCCTGCTGCTCAAACCGAGGAAAAAGACCCGGGGCCCTTTGGGGGTCTTCTTTGAATGGTTCAACCGCTCCTTCAACCGGGCTTCGAAAGGCTATATCCGTCTCTGCGGGACCCTCATTCGCAAGAGCGCCTTGAGCCTTATCCTCTTGGCCGGTATTGCCCTGCTCGGCGGCCTTTTCGGTAAGGGGATTCCCCACGGATTTCTGCCCGAAGAAGACCTGGGCTATATGTACGTCAACCTGACTTTGCCCAACGCCGCCTCCCTTCAGAGGACGGACGCCACCTGCAAAAAAATTGAGGAGATCCTGCGGAAGACCCCGGGTGTTGAACACTACCAGACCGTCGTCGGGATCAGCCTGATGAGCATCGCCCAGAACACCTACAGCGGTTTCTTTTTTGTGGCCCTCAAGGATTGGAAAGATCGAAAAAGGCCTGAGGAACAATACCAGGCCATCATGGCCCGGCTCAACAAAGAATTGGCCAAGCTGCCCGAATGCGTGGCCTTTGCCTTTCCCCCGCCGGCGATTCAAGGCATCGGGCTGGCCGGCGGGGCCACTCTGGTGCTCGAGGACCGGGCCGGCAAACCCATCTCTTTTTTGGCTGAAAACGTCAATAAATTCCTCGAGGCCGCCCGCAAAAGACCGGAACTGGCCAGGGTGACGACCACCCTGCTTCCGTCCGTGCCCCAGCTTTTTGCCAAGGTGGACCGCGACAAGGTGCTCAAACAGGGGGTTGACCTCAGCGAGGTTTACCAGACCCTCCAGACCTTTATGGGCGGTTATTTCATAAACTTTTTTAACCGCTTCGGACGGCAGTGGCAGGTCTTTGTCCAGGCCGAAGGGGAATACCGCACCAAGGCCGAAGATGTCCGGCAGTTTTATGTGCATAACGACAAGGGAGATTATGTGCCCCTGTCGGCCTTGACCACCATGGAATCCCGGCCCGGTCCCGAGTTTACCATGCGCTACAATCTTTACCGTTCGGCCCAGATCAACGCCATGGGCAAGCCCGGGTTCAGCTCGGGCCAGGTCATGAAGGCCCTGGAGGAGGTCTTTCATCAAACCATGCCCGCTGAGATGGGTCTCGACTATATCGGCATGAGTTTTCAGGAGAAAAAGGCCCAGGAAGGGATACCGGCTTCGGCCATCTTCGGGTTCTCCCTGCTCTGCGTCTTTCTCATCCTGGCGGCCCTTTACGAGAGCTGGTCTCTGCCCTTCAGTGTGCTGCTCTGCACCCCGGTGGCGGTTTTCGGGGCCTTCGCCGGGATCTGGCTCACCGGCCAGGTGAACAATATTTATGCCCAGATCGGTCTTATCGTGCTCATCGGCCTGGGGGCCAAGAATGCCATCCTGATCGTCGAGTTTGCCAAGACCCGGCATAAAGGCGGAAGTCCCCTGGATGAGGCCGCCCTGGAAGGGGCCCGGCTGCGTCTCAGACCCATCCTGATGACCTCATTCGCCTTTCTCCTGGGCGTGCTCCCCCTGGTTTTTTCCAGCGGCGCCGGCGCCGTGGCCCGGCGGATCATGGGCACGGCGGTCATGGGAGGGACTGCTTCCGCCTCGGTGATCGCCATTTTTCTGATTCCGGTGACCTTTTACGTGGTGGAAAAAATAGCCGGCGGCCGGAAGAAAAAGGATGGGGGAAAAAAGAAGGAGGAAGACCATGTTTAAGGCCGTCATCGCCTCTTTCCTGATCTTCCTTTTTTCGGCCTGTACCCTCGGGCCTGATTACCGTCGTCCGACTATGAACATCCCTTCATCCTGGCGTTTTGAAGAAAAAGAAGCCAAGGATGCGGCCAATACCGCCTGGTGGGGGCAGTTCGAGGATCCGGTCCTGAATGCGTTGATTTCCACGGCCCTTAAAGAGAACATGGATCTTAAGACCGCCGCCTTGAGGGTCGAAGAATTCATCGGACGGTACGGCCTTTCCAGGTCCGGGCTCTTTCCCCAGGTGAGTGCCACGGGGATTGCCCAGAAAAAGTCCTCAACCCTATACACCAACCCCCCATGGCCTCCAACGTCGGACACCACCTATAACGATTTTCAGACACTCCTGACGGCCAGTTGGGAGATCGATATCTGGGGCCGCCTCCGTCGGGCAACGGAAGCGGCCCGGGCCGATCTTCTGAGCACCGAAGAGGGGCGACGGGGAGTCATTATGACCGTGGTGACTGCGGTGGCCATTGCCTACACCGACCTCCGGGACCTGGACAAACAGCTTGAAATTGCCGAAAGGACTACCAGAAGCCGCGAGGAATCTTTCAAACTTTTCAAACTTCGTTTTGAGCGGGGACTCATCTCGGAACTGGAATTGAAGCAATTAGAATCGGAGTACCTGTCGGCCCTGTCGACCATTTCGCTGCTCGAAAAATTGATCCTTCAGCAGGAGAACGCCCTGAGCCTGTTATTAGGACACAATCCGGGTCGGATTCCAAGAGGAAAAACCCTGGATCGCCTGGTGCTGCCAGCCGTTCCGGCAGGGGTCCCTTCAGAGCTTTTGGAAAGACGTCCGGATATCCGTCAGGCCGAGCAGGACCTTATTGCCGCCAACGCCAGGATCGGGGTGGCCCGGGCCCTCTATTTTCCCACCATTTCCCTGACTGGTTTTTTGGGGCTGGAAAGCACCGAACTGTCCAGTCTCTTCAGCGGACCGGCCAGGACCTGGAATTATGCGGCCCAGATCACGATGCCTGTTTTTTCGGCGGGCGGTATCGCCGGGACCATTAAGGCCACCGAGGCCTTGCAGCAACAGGCCCTGGTTCGCTACCAACAGGTTGTCCAGACCGCCTTCAGAGAGGTGGAGGATGCCTTGATCGATCAGTCCAAGTCGAGGGAGCAGTTGGCCAGACAAAAAAAACAGGTGGAAGCCTTGCAGGCCTATCTGAGCCTGGCCAAGTTGCGATATGAAAACGGCTATACCAGCTATCTGGAAGTGCTCGACGCCGAGCGGGGCCTCTTCAATGCCGAGCTTTCTTATACCCAGACCCAGGGGGTTCTTTTCCGGGCCCTGGTCAACCTTTACAAGTTCACGGGCGGGGGATGGGTGGTTGAAGCCGATAAGCTGACCGGGGGATGAAAAAGGCTTCAGAGGCCTTACTTATCAAAAGCGATTGTCATTCGTCTCTCATTTAAACTCCATAATGGACATCCCCTTTTAGTATTTCTTCAGGGTCCATTGCCGCCTTGTTTTTCCGCCCTAAGGTACGCCCGGTTTTTTCAAAATACCGTCCCTTTTCATAAAATATACGGTCCAGCCGTTATTTATTTCCGGAGATATGGTTGATAAAATTTAAAATTAAGCCCACATGCGCCCTTTGGGGCGCCACGAATCATGAAAAACAGGGTTCAAGGGGCCGAGGGGTCAAGGATTCAAGTGAAAGGCAAGGAAGTAAAACCCTTGAACCCTCGAATCCTGGAATCCTTGAACCCTGGGTTTTCGTATTAATAAATTTTTAAATCGCCATAGATTTCCGTAGGGGCGGGTTTAAAACCCGCCCCTACGAGGTTATTTTCATGATTCGTGGTGGCCCAAAGGGAATGAGAGTTAGTTTTAAAGAAGGGGTCCCATGGGAGGGAATGACCGGGGGTTTTAAGTCCGGAGGGTGACAGGGAGGTGTTCATGGTCAGAGATTGGATTGCTAATGCCTATGAAGGGATGTCCCGGCGGCAATTTCTCGCGGGAATGAGCGCGGCGGGCATCGGATTGGCAGGATATGCCATCGCCGCCCATCCGGTGGCCGGTGAGATTATCAATACCTCTAACAGCGGTCTCGTAATCACTGACGGTAAGGTGCTTTCGGATGGCTTCCCGGTGCCGATCTATGAGGCAAGGCCTGAGGCCGCCGGGAAATATCCCATCGTGCTGGTGATTCCGGAAATTTTCGGGATGCATGAGCACATCAAGGACGTCACCCGCCGTTTTGCCAAAGAAGGGTTCTTGAGTTTTACTTTTGAGCCTTATGCCCGGGAAGGAGGGGTTTTACACCTGTACGACATGGAGGCGGTCCGAAAGGTGGTCGACCCGGTCCCTGACCGGCGGGTTATGATGGATTTGGACGCCCTTATGGCTTTTGCCAAGCATCATCCGGCCGGACGGGCCGATCGGATCGGGGTGACGGGATTTTGCCGGGGCGGGATGTACACCTTACTTTTTGCCGCCCACAGCCGGGGAATAAAGGCCGCTGTTGCCTGGTACGGCCAGATCCAACCGGCCAAAACACCGGGAGTTCGGACCGAAGGACCGCTCGACGTGGCCGACCGGATCAAGGCGCCCGTGCTCGGGCTGTACGGCGAGGCCGATTTGGGAATCCCGGTGAAGGACGTGAAGGAGATGGAGGCCGCCCTGAAGGCAGCCGGCAAAACGGCTGAGTTTGTGCTTTACCCTGGGGCGCCACACGCCTTTTTTGCGGACTACAGGCCGAGTTATCGCCCTGAGGCGGCCAAGGACGCCTGGGGACGATGTCTGGCCTGGTTCAACAAGTACCTCAAGGGGTAGCCGAAAGGAGAGACACCCTCCTGTTTTAAGGAGTTTACTTAGAAGACCTGCCCCGACGGTCCGTTCCGGCCTTTCGGCCAAAACCTCAAGAAATATACATTTGTTGTTGATTGTAAGTCAACCCATGAAATATAATGAAACCATCACATAATAAGGCTCATCTCCAAAAGAGTTGGCGATGAGTGTAGGATTCAAGGAGTCAAGGTTTCAAGGGGTCAAGGGAAATGCTGAGGAATTACAAGGAGCTTAAGGTTTGGGAGAAGTCCTATCGACTCTGCCTGGAGGTTTATCGGATTACCAAAGGATTTCCCAAGATCGAAATCTATGGTCTGGTTTCCCAAATGAGAAGGGCCGCTTTATCCATCCCCAGTAATATAGCCGAAGGGTATGGAAGAAAAAGTCTCTCCGAGTACCTAAGATTTTTATACATAGCTTACGGGTCAGTGTGTGAATTAGAAACCCAGATCATGCTCTCAGGAGACTTAAGCTACTTAAATGGAAACCAATTATCAAAACTCCAGAAAGAGGTCGGAGAGGTCGAGAGGATGCTCCAAGCATTGATAAAGTCTTTAGAGAACAAACCCTTGAAACCTTGACTCCTTGAATCCTCGACCCCTTTCTCCCAACTAATGGGGAGAAAAACCTATAATAATTATGGAGGGAGTTCCCATGGAGACACATGAAAAGCTTCTTGTTCCTTTGGACGGCTCTCAATGCGCCGAGAATATCATTCCTACGGTCGAGAAACTGGCCACCGATTTCAAGGCCGACATTTCTCTTTTGCGGGTGGCCTTGGCCCACACCTTCCCGGGAATCGACCCGACCGATGCCGAAGTGAAAGTCATCCGGGAAGCGGAAGAGTACCTTGCCGGAGTGGAACAACGGCTTAAGGCCAAGGGGTTCAACGTGGACACGCATGTACGTTATGGGAATGACGCCGAGGAAATCCTCAATCATGCCGCCCAAAAGGACATCGGCTTGATTGTCATGTCCACCCACGGACACGGCGGGGTCAAACGTTTTTTCCTCGGAAGCGTGGCCGAGAAGTTGCTCCGCCATTCTCCGAAACCGATCTATCTGGTTCGCTGTACTTAATCATGGGAAAGAAAGGAAAAATTTAATGGACTTTAGGGAGTTATTAGAGAAAAGACGTTCAGTCAGGGATTATGAAGACAAAGCGGTTTCAGCGGATATGATCAGGGAGATCATTGCCGACAGCATCAAGGCCCCCAACGCCAGCAATCTGCAGCCCTGGAAATTCATCGTGGTCAACAACAGGGCCATGATAAAAAAAATATCCGACAGCAGTAAGAAAACGATCATCGCCGGCATCGAAAAAGACCCGAATTCGCCCATGAAAGGATACCTGGAGATTCTGAAAAACGAAGGATTCAATGTCTTTTACAACGCCCCCTGCCTGGTGGCCGTAGTCGGCCGTCTCAAGGGGGCCACCATTGCCATCGATTGTGCGCTCGCCGCCGCCTATTTTATGCTCTCGGCGACATCCAGGGGGTTGGGCACCTGCTTTGTCGCTCAGGGAGCGGAAGCCAGGGACCCCGAGCTGCTTAAGGAAATCGGACTCCCCGAAGGGTACCGGATATGGGCGCCCATCATCGTCGGCTACCCTAAAAACATCCCTCCCCTCCCGGAGCGAAAAGAACCCGAGATTCTAAAGATCATCTCCTGAAGGTACCTGGATTACTGGAAAGGAGAAGGTGAGGACCAATGGACGGAAATCGTAATAAGGGTTTCGAGGCCTAATGAAACCTCGGGGGGGGAAATGATGACTTTAGGTGGCAGGGTGGCTATGGTGACCGGAGGTGGAAGGGGGATCGGCCGGGGTATCTCTCTGGCTATGGCGGAGGCCGGGGCCGACATCGCCGTTATTTATCGGAAAGATGAGGAATCGGCCAATGAAACGGTAAGGGAGATCCAATCGCTTTCCCGAAAAGCCGCGGCCTTCCGAGCCGAGGCAATGGATTACGATAGCGTTAAAGAGGCCGTTAATCTGGCCATCGGTTTCTTTGAAAAGATCGATATTCTGGTCAACAACGCCGGCATCGCTTCCCGGGGTAACACGGTTTTCGACACGGATGCCAATGAAATGGAAAGAGTCTTCAGGACTCATGTGCTCGGATCATTTTATTTTACCCAAGCGGTGTTGCCGAGCATGCGTCAACAACCCAGAGGCGATGTCCTGTTCATTTCTTCCATTGCTGCGGAATTAATGATGCCCAAGGGGTCTCCCTACAACGTGGCCAAGACGGCCATGGAAGCCCTGGCCCTGACTCTGGCCAAGGAAGAAGTGGGCCATGGGATTCATGTGAATGTTATCCGACCGGGGCTTGTGGAAACCGATATGGGCTCTCGCCTGGCCAAGGCGACGGCGGGAGTCAAGGACATCAAAGAGCTCTATGCCACCTCACCCTTTGGGCGGGTTGGCCAGCCCTACGACATCGGTAATGCCGCCGTCTTCCTGACTTCCGATAAAGCGGCCTATATAACCGGAGCGATTATTAAAGTCAGTGGAGGGGCGTAGAAGGCGGGTCTGAAAATAGTAGCCTTTATCAGGACCCTCTGGCATGTTTGATGGTAATAGACAGCGAGCCTCCCATAGGTCTCGCAGGGTCTGAGATCCTGTAAAGTGTCTCTTTTGTTCTCCCAAAGAAAGTTCTACGTAAAACCATTCCGCCGGAATAAATACCGACCAAAGTCAGCAGTTAAGAATTGGGCCAGGGTTTAAGAAAGACGCCGTATTTAAGTGACTTCAAGACGGGGTATTCTGTAAAATGAGAGAAATAGAAATTTCAGAAGAGCCCATTGAGCTCTATAAAATCTTGAAGTTCGAAAATTGGGTCGCCAGCGGCGGGGAAGCGAAATTTGTGATTTCTGAAGGCCAAGTTAAAGTCAATGGAAAGGTCGAAACCCAAAAGCGAAAAAAGATCTTGTCCGGTGATGTGGTTGAATTCGGAAAAAATAAAATTCGGGTAAAGGTCAAGGGAGAATGATCGCCTCAAAGGCCTTGGCGCTAGTATCGATGACCCGGGTCATCGTGGTCTGATTCCACCTTCGGCCGGCCCCTCAAGGGCCGCCTTAACCAGCCCCAAGACGGTCTTATTTTTTTTCATTGGACATCCTCTTCTTATAAATCCAGTTAATCCTGTCAGGCACTATTTTCTCAGGCCTTTAGAGATGGCCGCTTGTTGAACCAGGGCAGGGCCTTTTCCAGTTGGGCGGCCAAGCGGAAGAGCAGGGCTTCCTCTCCGAAAGGTCCGATGAACTGGACGCCGCAAGGCAGACCATCAGCCGTCCAGGATAGGGGTATTGACATGGCCGGAAGTCCGGTCAGGTTGGCCAATTGGGTAAAAGGCGTCCTTTCAAGACTCTTTTCAGCCATTTGGTCCACGAGACCAAAGCCCTTTAAGAGGGGGCCCAATTTCAAGGCATTAACCGTTTTCATCATAAAGACCTCAGAGGCCTTGGGTTGCAGTTCACCGATTCTGGCCGGAGGATAGGCCGTGGTCGGGGTGAGGTAGAGGTCGTACTTCCCGAAGAAAAGGCCCATCTGGCGGGCCGCCCGGTCCCATTGAATTCAGGGACTGGTAGAGGTATCCGGCTGAAAAGGTGCGTCCGAGCATACCGAGGGTCAGGGTTAGGAGTTCGACGTCCCCGAGCCGGATTTTCCGCTTCAACAGGGCTTCCAATTCCTCAATCTGGGCCGCCACGAAGCCGAAATACAAGGCCAGGTAGCTTTTGGCCAAGGCCTTGCCGTCAACGTCCGGCCTGGCTTCTTCCACCTGGTGTCCCAAGCCTTCCAAGAGACGGGCGGCTTCTTCCACGGCCCGCACACATTCCGAATGGACCGGAGTCCCGATGGGGGATTGGCTGTTAAAGGCGATCTTTAAGCGACCCGGTTCCTTTTCCAACTCTCTTAGAAAAGGACCTGCCGGAGGACGGATTTCGAAGGGTGCGCCCCTGTCCACACCCTGGGTGGCGTCCAGCATGGCCGCGCTGTCCCGGACCGACCGGGTGAGGACATGATTCTGGACCGCCCCCAGCCAGACCTGGCCCGAGTCCGGTCCGCTGGGGTTGCGTCCCCGGCTCGGCTTCAAACCGAAAAGACCGCAATAGGCGGAAGGGATACGGATGGACCCGCCCCCGTCGCCGCCGGCGGCCAGGGGAACAAGGCCCGCGGCCACCGCGGCCGCCGAGCCGCCGCTGGAACCGCCGGGGGTGTGTTTCGTATTCCAGGGGTTGCGGCAGGGGCCGAAAAGTTTGGGTTCGGTGACGCCCAGGAGGCCGAATTCCGGGGTATTGGTCTTACCCAGGATCACCAATCCGGCCTTCTTGAAACGCACAACCATTTCATCGTCATGAGAGGGCACATAGTCTTTCAGGGCCTGGCAGCCCGAGGACATGGGCACACCGGCGTATGCATAATCCAGGTCTTTAATCAGAAAAGGGACCCCGCTATAGGGCCCGTCTGGCAGCGAGGTTGAGATCGCCCGGCGGCCCTGGTCAACCATCTTGGTCACCACGGCATTTATTGTCGGATTGATCCGTTCGATCCTGTCAATGGCCTCCTCGCACAACTCCATCGGGGTGATTTGCCCCTGTCGGACCAGCTCGGCCAAGCCCAGACCGTCGTAGTGATCATACTCCGGGAAGCAGCCCATGATTCGGTTCTCCTTTCAGATGTTATTGGAGACGCGCATTAGTTTTTTAGCTGTTACTCTTTTTTAAAGGCAGCCAGGAGGGACCGATCAAAGGTCTTCATCTCCCTGATTTTGTTGATCTGACAAACCGCGAGGTGCAAAAGATCTCGGGCGGTTAATTCTGCGTGTCGGTCCGCCAGGTCTCGAGCATGAAGTACCGTCTCCGCTTCGATGGGGATCACCCGGTCCACCCCTCGGGTAGCCAATTCGAGGGCGGCATCCAGGGTCTCCAAACGTTCCACCGGTAGATATACATGGAGTAACTCCTGAAGAACTTCGGCCGAAGTGACCAGTCGCTTTGTCCCCTTTCGGGATTGAATAAAAAACCGTTGTGCTTCCTCCCGGAGCGGATGGGAGCGCCCCACGGCGTAGATGAAAACATTGCTGTCCACAAAGATCACGGTTTCTCCCCTCTTCGAAAACCATCCAAAATGATCCTTTTATGGTCTTCCCATTCGGGCTCTTGGCCTTTTTCCCTTTCCCGGCATTTTTTAAAAAAAGTAGTTAGGGCGGAGGGATCACTGAGCGGCTGGGACTGTCCTTTCATTTCAAGCATTTTCCTTCCGGCCTCCCGCAACCAGGCACTTAGTGATTTTGACTCTTTAAGGGCTTGAGATCGAAATTTCGTGGCCTCCTTCTGATCAAGAATGACCTGAACTCTCAATGACATTCGATTTGAACCTCCACGGGGTATTAAATGTAATATCTATACGGATACATACCATGATTACGTCATGGATACACTATATATAAAATAGGCCGAAATAAAAAGTCAAGTATATTTGATCAAACGAGGGTCATTTAAGGTGGCGACACTTTTTCTCGCAGGTTATTTGATATTCTTCGATTCCGTGTTTATAATAAAAAAATTAAGACAGGCTGGAGGAGCAGGGGATGTCCAAGCGAGAACAATCGGAAAAGATCGAAAACGGGGAGTTTAAAATAACCGAAGAGCCTTTTTACCTTCCCCAGGGAAACGAAATAGCCATTTTCGAGGCGGCCCAGGCCAACAAGCTTCCGGTTTTGCTCAACGGTCCCACGGGAAGCGGAAAGACCAGGCTGGTAGAGCATATGGCCTGGCGGTTGAAGCTTCCCCTTTATACCGTGGCCTGCCATGAAGACCTGAGCGCCAATGATCTGACCGGACGGTATATCATCAAGGGGGACGAGGTGAAATGGATCGACGGACCTCTCCTGATGGCCGTTCGCGAGGGGGGAATCGCCTACTTGGATGAAGTGGTCGAAGCCAGGAAGGATGTGACGGTGGTGATCCATCCCCTGACCGACCACAGGCGCTGTCTGCCGGTAGAAAAGCGGAGTAAAATCTTTCGCGCCCCGGAAGGTTTCATGCTGGTCATCAGCTATAATCCAAACTACCAAAGCGTGCTCAAAGAATTAAAACCGAGCACCAGGCAACGTTTCGTTTCGATCAACCTGGGCTGGCCGAAGGAAGAGTTGGAAATACGCATCGTCAGCCGTGAGGCCGGTGTGGATGAGGAGACGGCGGAAAAGCTGGTCAAGGCGGCCAACCGGATACGGAATCTGGTCAATCAGGGACTCGAAGAGGGCGTATCCACCCGCGAGCTGGTTTATGCCGGGACCCTTCTCCGTAACGGATTGCCGATGAAGGATTCCCTTCAGGCCACCATGATCGAGCCCTTGACCTATGATACGGACCTGAAGAAAAGCATCGAAGAGGTGCTGAAAAATTATTTCAGTTTCTAAGTTTAATAAGGATTCAGGGAGTCAAGGGGTCAAGGATTCAAGTGAAAGGCTTTAGAACTTTAAAAAATAACCCTTGAACCCCTGAACCCTCGAATCCTTGAATCCTCGAACCCTATTTTTGAACCTTGAATGGCATTTCATCCATGTCCCACACTTCTAAAAACCAGCCAAAGACAGGCCTAACCGATAAAGGCTACGAAGACGAATTGATTGTCCGGTTCGGCGAGGCCCTTCACCCTCTGATCAACCGCTTTGGTTACGAAGGGATTGAGCCGGTGGGCAGACTGATGGCCAGGCTCAGGCAAGATGACCCGCCGGCGGCCCGGTATCTTTTAGAAAAAAGTCCTTCTCTTATTGATAAGCTCCTTCCTTATGGGGAAGAGCTGGTTATCGATGTTTTCGGATTGGGCAATCAGATGGTCCCTTACGGTGCCATCTTGGCCGTCAGACTCATGGAAATAAGCCCGGAGATCATCGAAAAAAGGGACTACCCGACCTTGGTCAAAACAGCCGCGCTGGCCGGTGAAGTTGCCCGAGCCCACGGGGCCACGGCCGCGGCTTTGCTTGAAAAAAGCCCGTTGCTCATCGAAGCCATCGGGTTTGAGGGGCTCGAAAAAATAGGCCATTTCTGCGCGGCCGTCGCCCGTTCCAGTTGGAGTTATTCAATAAAGGCCCTGGAAAACAGCCCCTCAGTGGTAGAACGACTCCTCAAGAGCGGAGGCCTGAACACCGTCCTGGCCGTGTACGACCTGGGAAGACGGTTAGCCGATGAACACTGGAGCGATGCCCTGGAATTGGTCAAGAACAGTCCGGCCATTGCCGTGAGACTCTTTTCGAAAGGGAACGGTGCGCTCCTACCCGGTCTCTTTGAACAGGCGGCCAGGACCGTTCCCTTCGACGCCAGACTCACTTTAACCTTTCTCGACACGGCCCCTTTGTTGATCGAACGCCTCGGTCCGACCGGGCTGGAATCGATCCGGTCATGCGTCCTGGTCATGGCAGCCGACAGACCCGAAAATGCCGTGGCGCTTCTCCGGAAAAGTCCGGATATCGTTGACGCTCTGCTTTCCCGTTTTAATACCCGCCAGGTGGAGGACCTTTACGACCTGGGATGCGGTCTGGCTAAATTCGCCTCTCAACTGGCACTCAAATTCTTCTTGGGATCTGTCGGTCTGGCCGAGCGCCTTGATTATGAAAGCATAAAAATCCTCTCGGACAAGGCCAAAGAAATGGCCGGAACAAGTCTGGCGGCGGCTGGGGCTTTTCTTGAAGTGACACCGGCTCTGATCGACAGGGTTGGCCTGGAGGGCATTGAACAGATGGTCAGCCTGAGCATCCCTATCGCCCGGGAGAGCTTTGAAACGGCCTCGCGGCTCCTTCTGAAAAGCCCTGATATTATTGACCGCTTGGGCCTTGAGGGTTTAAAGGTCATTGCTGATTTTTCATTTCTCTTGGCGCGGGAAAGCGAAACATCGGCGGTCCGACTGTTGGACAGGTGTCTCCAGATCATCGATGGACTCAGGGAAATCGGAGGGTTTTCCTTAATAGTCGAAGTCTGTCGTCTGGGAAGTCGGATTGCCCAAGCCAACGCCCGTCTGGCCGTGAGCCTCCTGGAAGGGAGCCCTGAAATCATAGCTGCGATTGGGTTTGACGGACTTGAAAGGCTGGAAGAGCTGGCCCATCAGGTGGGCGTCGAGAATTGGACCACCGCTGTCAGCCTGGTCGAAGCCAGTCCCCGGATCATTGAACGGGTGGGATTCGAAGGGTTGGAAAAGATCGCCGCTGTCGCCCGGAAGATGGCCCGGGTGAATAGTTATAATGCGGTCAATCTCCTGGAAAAAAGTCCCGATCTGATCGACCGTCTCCGGCAATACGGAGACCAGGACCTGGCCCTCCACGTCTATGAACTGGCCGGAGAAGCAGCCCCTTTGAGTTGGAGAATGGCTTCGATCCTGCTGGAGCGCAGCCCGGAGCTGCTGGCCGCAATCGGCGCCGATGGGCTGGAAAGGCTGGTCGGCCTGGCCAACCAGAGGGCCGAAGAAAACCTGCCGGTGGCCTTGGGTATTCTGGATAAAGGCCTGGCCATTATGGACCGAATAGGATTTGAAGGGCTGGAAATCATAGCGGACCTGGCCTCGGTCGTCTTCAAGGCCGATCAGGAGGAGGCTTTATCGCTCATAGAGAACGGTCCATTGTTAATCGACCGGCTGGAGAATACCATAGAGGGGAACGTGGCTTTGGCCGTTTATGATCTGGCGGCCAAGGTGGCCCGAACCAGCCAGGCGGTGGCCCTGAGGCTCCTCGAAAAAAGTCCTGAATATCTCGATTGGGTGGGATTCGAGGGGTTCGGAAGGATTGCGGCCTTCGTGGAAAATACGGCCAAGGAGGATGAAGCAAAGGCCCTTTCTTTTCTAAGCAGCGATTCGCCGGCCTTTGCCGACTTCATGGAAAATATCCCCCGGGGGCTTGAACTGAAGACGATCAAGCCGGTGCTCTCCACCTATCTGCGGGCCTTGTTAGGCAGGCGGGTGGAGATCGCCGAGGCGGACACGGTCTACACGGACGGCCTAAAAATCTACCTCCCCCGGCGGATCAAGGAATTTCAGGACCAGGAAGATAATTTCGCCTTTTATAAGGTATCGGCCACCCATCAGGAAGCCCATCTGGAATATGGGAGCTTTGAATTCGACCTGGCCGGGATCGGGGACAGCGTCGAACGACTCAGGTCTCTTTATGGGGAAAAGGCCGATGATGACGAAAGCGATATGGACCGGTTTGTCCGGCTCTTTCCGGAACCGGACCTGGCCCGGGATCTTTTTAACATTATGGAGGACTTTCGGATTGAAGGCCTGCTGAAACGGGAATATCCCGTCCTTGGAGGAGATATTACCCGGATGAATCTTCACAAGCTTTCCAAAAGACGTTCACCAAAAAAAATGACCAACCCCAAACAGAGGACGGTGGAAATGATCGGCCAGTCTTTGATGGCCGGAAAGACCTTTGATGATCCCCGCGATCCGGCCTTTCCCATCCTCCAGGAGGCCTTGGAAAGGTCTGGGGCGCTTGAGCGGCCTGGGGCCGATGTGCATGGCGCGGCACGAATAGCCGCAGAACTGACCATCATGATCGATCAGGAATTTAAGGATCCCTACCGCCCGGTCAAGCCCCATGGCCAAGCCCCTGGATCAGGATATGGTCTCCCGGAATATCGGCAGCTTCGGCAAGACTTCCCAGAAGATCCAGGAGCGGATCAATCGGAGGGATTCGGCCGGGCCCATTCGGCCCCAGGACCAGCCTGAGGCGGAAAGCGGTTCGGAGGCGGAAACACAGCCCAGCCAAAGCCGGCCCGGCCAGGAGAATATTGGGCAGCGGCCCCGTCCCATGGGTAAAGAGCAAAGGACCTTTCAAGGCCCGGCCGGGGGAGGAAAACAGGAATCCGGGGATTCGGATACTGAAGCGGAGGAAACCGGCCGGGTGGGGGAGGCCATGAAATATGATTCCCAAGAAAAGATCGAGCGGCTGCTAAAGGCCGCTTACCGGGAGCAGGGGATAACGCCCAAGGAAATCGAACGGCGCCTCGAATCCCTTTACCCGAATGAAATTTATCTTTTTCTCCATAATCTGGAAGCCTCGCTGGAAAAAAAGACGGAACTCCAAAGCGAAAGGGGGACCTTCCTGTACCCCGAATGGGGTGAGGATATCCAGGGATTTCGGGACAACTGGGCGAGGGTCCGGGAACAGACCCTGCCGGGGAGGACCTTGGATTTTTACCGGGAAACGCTGGACAGGCATACGGGCCTTCTCAAAAAAATCAGAAGGGAATTTCAGATACTGAAACCCGAAGGGTTCACCAAGCTCAAACGGCAGGTTGACGGGGACGATATCGACCTGGATGCCGTGGTGGAATCTTGGGTGGACCGAAAAGCAGGACTTTCTCCCGGTGAAAAAAACTACACCCTCACCCGAAAAAAAAGGCGGGACATCGCCGTGGCCTTCCTGATCGATATGAGCCGGAGCACCAAAGGGGCTTACCATTGAGCGGGAGAAGGAATCCCTCATCATCATGTCCGAGGCCCTTCATGAAGTGGGGGACGGCTTTGCCATCTACGGATTTTCCGGGGACAACCGGGACAATGTGGATTTTTACCGGATCAAGGACTTTGATGATCCCTATGACGATGGGGTGAAAAAAAGGATTTCCGCCATTTCGGACCGCTTTGAAAACCGGGATGGTACGGCCATCAGACACACCGTAACCAAATTGCGGAGGAGACCGGAACGAACCAAGCTGATCATCCTCCTGAGCGACGGCAAGCCGGTGGACAAGGAGTATACCGGCCCCTATGCCATCGAAGACACGCGTATGGCCCTGAAAGAGGCCCAGCATTACGGTATCAAAACCTTCTGCATCACCGTGGACCGGACCGCTGCCGAATACCTGCCCAGAATGTACAGTCACAGCAGTTGGACGGTCATCGATGACGTCATCAGGCTTCCCGAGAAAATCACCCGGATTTACCGGGGTCTGACGGCCTAAGGGGCCCGGTTCCCTCTATGGGGCGCCGGAACGACTTTAACCGATTCAACTAAAAAAGGAGGAATTTATGGCTCAAGAATCCAAGGAAAAAAGACGGGGAACGACAATCGAATTGTTAAATAAGGCCCGGGGTATGGAGTTGCTGGCGATTTCACAGTACATGAACCAGCATTACAACCTGGATAACCTGGATTATGGAGATATGGCCGCCAAGGTTAAATTGATCGCCATCGATGAAATGCGCCACGCGGAGATGTTTGCCGACCGCATAAAAGAGTTGGCCGGAGAGCCGACTTCAGACCCGGCCGGAAAGGTCCAAAAAGGCCAAAAGGTCGAGGCCCTGTTTTCCTTTGATGCCGACCTCGAGGACAATACGATCGACACCTACAACCAGTTCCTGGCGGTGTGCAGGGAAAACGGCGACAGCATCAGCATGAAGCTTTTTGAGGCGATCATCGATGAAGAGCAGATCCATTTCAACTACTTTGACAATGTAAAGGACCACATCGAGAAGCTCGACGGGACCTACCTGGCCCAAATCGCCGGGACCCCATCGACCACCGGCCTGCAGACCCAGGGTTTTGTCGCCAGGCAGGGGATTAAAACACCGCCGGGGGGCACCCCTCCCCTTCGATAAAAAAGGATTGATGGTCGACCGGATGGTCTCGTAAAAGTCACTAACACCGTCACCCCGGCTTTCACCGGGGTGACGGTTTCTTATGAGTGTATCAAACGATGAGCAGGGCGATTTGTTCAGGGATTTATGGAAAATGAGGGGACGATCGGTGTCGTCAAAAGAATTTACAGGCCCCGACCGGGCAGCGTTTTTCTTTGATGTGGGTCTCGAACTCTTCCCTGAAATTGGCTAAGATGGCCAGAATAATATGGGAGGTCTTGCCGGCAAAGGCACAATAGGCCGCCTGCTGCATCAGGGTCATCAGCGCTTCCATCTCCTGAAGGGCATCTTCCGGCGCCCGGCCATGACTGACGGCTTCAATGAGATCGGAAAGCCTTTGAATACCCAGCCGGCAGGGGACGCATTTTCCACAGGATTCACCGTAATGGAACTTGATCAGATAGTCGGCGACCTGAACCATACAGGTGGAGGGGTCCATGACCATAATACAACTATGGTCTTTTTCCCAAATCAAGTCGCCCCGGGTGGACTGAAGGGGATTCAGGCGCAATAAAGGAAAGAGGATCTTTCCCTTTTGAATCGTCTCCTCCAAAATATAAGGGATATGGGCTTCCTTGACCTGTTCATAGAAAAGACCCATATGGGGCAAACTTAAAAAAGGCCCTCTCCGGCAGGAACCGCTGCAACCGCATTTGGCCGGCTCTATGGCTACGGGGATGTTCATCCTCTGGGCCTCGGCAATCAAGGCCCTTATAAAGGGCTTCCGCCCCGCAGGCCGGCTTGGCCCCTTGCCCCCGGCAAACCAATATCCTCGGGTTTTGAGTGGCCGGAGACTCGGCGATCTGATTAGTGGATACTGCTGTCATTTATTTTTACTCCATTTTCGGGCTCGAAGAGGTTTTCTTTCTTTAAGCCTTTGACTTGAACCCTTGACCCTTCGAATCCTTGAATCCTTTTTTATGAGATGATCGTCTTACAGGCCGTCCGGGCCATTTCGATAAACCAGGACGGCAAGGCGCCCATCAGGATGATCGCCAGGATCAACCCATAGTTTAATATTTTATTGGAAAAACTCAAAGACACGGCCGGCAGTCCGCCTGGGTCCTGCCCATAGGCGGCGCGGACGATATTCAAATAATAATAAATCGAAATGGCCGTATTGACCGCGGCGATAATCACCAGGGCCAGATGTCCCTGGTTCAAGGCCGCCGTGAAGAGGAACAATTTTCCGGTGAATCCGGCGGTGGGCGGAATACCGGCCAGGGCAAAGGCCCCCACGGCCAGGGTAAAGGCCAACAAGGGGGAACGGCGGTAAAGGCCGGACAGGTCGCTGACCATCACGTTTTCCCCTTCCTGGGAGAGGGAACAAATGACCAGGAAACAGGCCAGATTCATCAAGAGATAAGCGGCAATGTGATAAATGGCCGCGCCGTAGCCCAGGGCATTCAAGGTCAGGACCCCCAGCATGATATAGCCGGCGTGGGCGATACTGGAATAGGCCAGCAACCGCTTAAGGTCTTTCTGGACCAGGGCCGCCAGATTACCGAAGGTCATGGACAGGGCCGAAAGTAAGACCAGGACCTGAATCAGGTCCACCGCCCCTGTCCCGGCCAGACTGGTAATTCGAAGCAGCAAGGCCACACCGGCCAATTTGGGCATGGTGGCCACATAGGAGACGGTTTCATTGGCTGCCCCCTGGTAAACATCGGGGGTCCAGAATTGAAAGGGCACGACGGCCAATTTAAAGAAAAAGCCGCAGAGAATCAGCAGGAGCCCGATAAGGGCCACCGGCTGACTGAGGATGAGGGGCATCTTTTTGAGGATGTCCACCAGATAGGTCGATTGGGTGACGCCGAAGATATAACTCATACCGAAGATCATGACCCCGGTGGCCGCGGCCCCGAAGATGATGTATTTGATGGCCGCTTCCATCTGGCTGCCGCCGGTTTGCTTGCGGATGGGGATGAGGACATAGAGGGAGTAGGAGGACAACTCCATGGCGATAAAAATGGTCACCAGCTCTACGCTGCTGACCATCAACATCAGCCCCAGGGCGCTTAAACTCAGAAACATAAAAAATTCCGGCTGGAGACGGTCCTCAATGCTTTTGAACTTCTGGCCCAGGACGATAATCAAAAACAGCCCCAAGCTGATGAGGATCTTAAAGACCTGGGAAAAGAGATCCACCCGGTAGGACTTATAAAAAAGGTCTCCGCTTAAATTCAGGGAACAAAGGCTCAGGATGAGGCCGATGGCGGAAAGAAAAAGGGCCAGTCCCTGATTGGTCTTGGCGGACGAAGTCCATAAGGATTGGCAGAAAAAGATCAGGGCCATCAACAGCAGAAAGGTTTCCGGTATGAATAACGAGAAATCCATTATGATTCGTTCCTTAGACTTTTTATAAATCCAATAAAGTTGACCATTTCGTAATAAGTCCGAAAGCGCTCATTTTCGTCATTCCCCTGAAAAGGGGAATCCAGTGTTTCTAAGCGGTTTCGTTTGGTCTGGATTCCCGCCTGCGCGGGAATGACGACTTTTCGCAAGTTCATCTATTTGACCAAAGCCAAGGCACTTCCGGCCTGCACCTGCTTGATCAGATGATCCACACTGGCATGCATGACATCCAAAAATGGGGTCGGGGCGAAGCCGATCCACAAAACAAAGACGGCCAGGGGGATTAAATAAACGATCTCCCGGGCATTAAGATCGAAAAAGTGATGCTTTCCTATGTGCGGGCCCCAGGCGATCTTCTGGAGTAAGCGGAGCATATAGGCCGCCGCCAGGACGACCCCGGGGATGGACAGGGCGCCCACCACTTTATTATTTAAAAAGGTGCCGATCAAGACCAGCAACTCACCCACGAAACTGTTGGTTCCGGGAAAGGCCATGGAAGACAGGCAAAAAAAGCCCAGAAACCCGATGTAATAGGGCATGATCTTGCTGAGACCGGAATTGTCCTTGATCTGACGGCTGTGGGTCCTTTCATAGATAATCCCCACACAGAGAAAGAGGGCCCCGGTGGTGATCCCGTGGTTGATCATCTGCAGGATGGCCCCTTCCAGCCCCTGTTTGTTGAACAGGAAGATGCCCAGGGTCACAAACCCCATGTGGGCCACGCTGGAGTAGGCGATCAATCTTTTCATGTCGCTTTGCCCCAAGGCCACATACCCGCCGTAGATGATGGAGATGATGGACATCCAGAGGAGATAGGGGGCGAAGTAAAGACTGGCCTGGGGGGTGATGGGCAGACAAAAACGGACAAAGCCGTAGGTGCCCATTTTCAGCAAAACGCTGGCCAGCAAGACACTGCCGGCGGTCGGGGCCTCCACGTGGGCGGCCGGCAACCAGGTATGAAAAGGGGCCATGGGGACCTTGATGGCAAAGGCGATCCCAAAGGCCAGAAAAATCCAGAATTGAAAGGCGAAGGAATACTGATGGGTCATCAATTCCGGGATACTGAAGGTCCCGGCGCTCAGATAGAGGGCGATCATGGCCACCAGGAGAAAGACGCTGCCGGCCATGGTGTAGATAAAGAACTTAATGGAGGCGTAAACCTTGTCCGGACCGCCCCAGACGGCGATCAATAAATACATGGGGACCAGCATGGCTTCCCAGAAAATATAAAAAAGGACGAAATCCAGGGCGGAGAAGACCCCGACGCAGGCCGTTTCCATGAACAGGAGACAGACGTGAAATTCCTTGACCCGTTTCTCGATGTATTTCCAGGAGGCCAGGACGCAGATGGGGGTGAGCAAGGTGCTCAGAAGGATCAGAAGGAGGCTGATGCCGTCGATCCCCAGGGTATAATTGATTTTAAACAGGGGGATCCAGGGGGCATGTTCGGCAAATTGATATTTATAGGTCGTCAGGTCGAAATTAAAATAAAGGGGCAAAGAGAGGAAAAAAGCCGCCAGACTGACGAGCAAGGTCCAGACCCTGGCCGCCTTTTCATCCCGGATCATAAAGAGGACCACGGCCCCGGCCAGGGGCAAGAAGATTAAGGTGCTTAAGATGGGATAACTAAGCTGATTGGGGATTAGAAAATCCATGGTTGTATATTTCCCTGAATAACAATAAATATCGGTTTACGGTCTAAGGTTTACGGTCCACGGTCAGGTCTAAGGTCTAAGGTTTTACCTTGCACCTTGCGCCTTGAACCTTGTCACCTGTTTTTTTATAGAAACCAATAGATCCCCACGAGGACAAAGATGATCAAAAGGGCCAAGGCCAGGTAATTCTGGATGTTACCGGTTTGGACCTGGCGTACCCGATTGCCGATTCCCTGGGTCCCATAGGCGACATTATCCACCACCCCGTCAATCCCCCAGCGGTCGAACCAGGCAAAAAATCCGGCAAAGGCCATCAGGGCTTTTAGGGCCAGACTCCGGTAGAGCTCTCCCCAACCGGTGTCAAAGCCCTGGATGAATTTCTGGTCGAACCACATAAAACCTTGGAGGCCTTTGCGGTAAAACCAATCGAAATCCAGATTGATCTTGGCCTCCGGCTGGAGCCTCTTGAGGAGCAGAAAAGAATCCCAACCCGGTAAACATCATCAATTGAAGGGTCTCGGAAAGATGGGGGAGATTATAGGGATGAAATTCCGCGGCCGCTTCTTTAAAAGGCAAGAGATCATACAAAACTTTGGGATAAACCCCGATCAGAAAACATAAGAAGGAAGTAATCCCCATGGCCCAGAGCATATTTTTCGGCGGTTCCTTGGGCCGCAAACCCGAGTCCTTGCCGAAAAAGGCGAAATAGGGCAGTTTCAAGCCCACCGAAAGGAAGGTACCGACCGAGGCTAAAAGCATCAGGACCATCAGCACCGGATGGTGGGACTCTCCGGCCCCGGCTATGATCATGGATTTGCTGACAAAGCCGCTAAAAAGAGGCCAACCGGAAATGGAGATACCGCCGACGACATAAAAAATCAGGGTCAGGGGCATATATTTGTAAAGACCGCCCAATTTATTTAATTTGGAGGTCCCGGTCATCATCAGGACCGAACCGGCCCCCATAAACAACAAGGCCTTGTAAAGGATGTGGGCATAGGCATGGGCGCAGGCCCCGTTTAAGGCCAGTTCCGTGCCGATCCCGACACCGGCCACCATGTAACCCACCTGGCTGATGATGTGATAGGAAAGGATGCGGCGCATGTCGTTTTCGATGGTGGCGTAGCAGACCCCGTAGACGGTCATGACCGTACCCATCACGGCCAGGACATCATAGCCGGGGAAGGCCCGGGCCAGGACATAGATGGCCGTCTTGGTGGTAAAGGCGCACATAAAGACCGCGCCGGTGACCGTGGCTTCCGGATAGGCATCGGGCAGCCAGGCATGGAAAGGGAAGACGGCGGCATTCAAGGCAAAACCGGCCAGGATCAGATATTCGGCCAAACCGGCGCTGGCCTTGGGGATGAGCACAAAGGCCATACTGCCGGTATTCTGGTAATGTAAAAAGATGCCGGCCAAAAGCAGCAAACCGCCGAAGATGTGCATCAAAAGATAGCGGAACCCGGCCGAAAGTGATGCCGGCTCGCGGCGGAACCAGATCAGGAAGGTGGAGGCCAAGGCCATCATCTCCCAGAAGATAAAGACCGTCAGATAGTCTCCGGCAAAGACCACCCCCAAGGAGCCGCCCACGTAAAAATAGGAGGCGATATGCTGGGCGTCTTCCTTGACGTGGATCCCGTAAAGGACCCCCAAAAAAGACATGAGGGTGAAGACATGGGCAAAGACAATGGTCAACCGGTCCACCCGGCCCAGGATAATCTTAAAACCCAGATAGTTGACCTCCCCATAAACCCCCAGGTTCATGGTGAGGACCGTATAGAAGGCGGCCGCCGGTATGAGCAATAAATAGATCTGTTTGATCCGGCCCTTGAATACCGGGATCAGGAAGGCGCCAAGAATAAAAAACAGGGCTGGATGAACGAACTTATCCATAATAATCCTCTTTTTTCATCAGCCAGGCGTGGGCCAATCCTTTCATAATGCGTATTAAGAGAACACACCCGATAAAGCCGAAAACCGTCCAAAACCCGGGAATTTTGTCCCCCCAAAAATGGGCTTCATGTCGAGGAATCAAAAAATCGAAGACAATCGTAGCCGCCATGACCACATAGAGTATTCGTTTCAAGACTTTCAAACGGTCTCTTAAATATTGTATCGGATTTGCCCAGTTCATAATCAGAAAACCGCCTTAACGATATTCATAAGATATTTTGGATCAACTGCTTTAACGATATTCAAAAAATAGTCCGGATAAAGGCCCATGAGTATGGAAGCCAGGGCCGTTAACAGCAAGGGAATGACCATGATGGCCGGGGCCTCCCGGAGAACGTTGCTCTGACCCGGCAGATCATTAGGCAGTGCTTCATTGGGGCGCCCGAAAAAGGCCCGAAGAACTACCGGGAAAAAATAGGCCGTGTTCAAGATGGTGCTGGCCAATAAGACGACTAAAAAGATAGTTTGGTGAGCCTGCAGGGTCCCTATGGCCAGATACCACTTGGTGACAAAACCGCAAACCAAAGGGACGCCGATCATACTCAGCGAGGCCACCGCAAAGGCAGCCATGGTAAAGGGCATTTTGCGTCCGATACCGGACATTTCACTGATTTTTCTGGTATTCGCGGCCACAAAAATCGATCCGGCGCACATGAAGAGGGTGATCTTGGAGAAGGCATGGTTGGCGATATGAATCAGACCGCCGGTGACCGCACTGGGAGTCAGTAAAGCGACCCCCAGGATGATGTAAGAAAGCTGGCTGACCGTGGAGTAGGCCAGTCGGGCCTTTAAATCGTCTTTGGTCAGGGCGATGATCGAGGCCATCAAAATGGTAAAGGAGGCGGCGTAGGCCGTGGGGATTCCTAAATTCAAGGAATGTAACAGAGCCACGCCGAAGACCGAGAGCATGACCCGGCTGGTACAAAAGACCCCGGCCTTGACCACGGCCACGGCATGGAGCAGGGCGCTGACCGGAGTAGGGGCCACCATGGCCGAGGGCAGCCAGTTATGAAAGGGCATCATGGCCGCCTTGGCAAAACCGGCCATAAAAAGGATATAGGTGATGGTCACCAGCACCGGGTTGGCCGTCGGGGGAAAGATGCCTTTGGTGATGCCCGAAGGGGCGAAATCCAAGGTCCCGGCCAGGATATAAGTCAGAATAAGCGCCGGCAGGAAAAAGGACTTGGCCGTCCCGGTCAGATAGACGATGTATTTTCTGGCCCCCTCGTAGGCCTCTTCATCCTGATGATGGCCGACCAAGGGATAGGTAAAGATGGTGATGACTTCATAGAAGAAATACATGGTAAACAAATTGCCGGAGAAGGCCACGCCCACGGCGCCGACAATGGCCACGGCAAAACAGAAATAATAGCGGGTCTGGGCATGTTCTTTTAAAGATCGCATGTAGCCGATGTTATAAAAAGTCACCAGGATCCAGAGAAAAGAAGAGATGGTTCCAAAAATCATCCCCAGGGCATCGACCCTGAATTTCATGGAAATACCCGGCAGGATGACAAAAGGGGTATATTCAAAGGCCTTACCGGCCAAAACCGCCGGTGTCATGGAAAGGACGGTCAGGAAGGTAGCCACGGCGCCTAAGATCGACCAGGTCTCCCGCAGATTGGGCTTCTTGGGCGTGAACATAATCAGCAGGGAAGCTACGGTGGCAATTAAAATGGCTATTATCGGCCGTATCGAGATAATGGTTTCCATCGGGGTTATGACATCTATCCTTTCAATTCACTGACACTCTCAGGCCTTATGGCCTTAAAGCGGCGATAGACGGTGATAATGATACTCAAGGCAATGGCCGTCTCAGCGGCGGCCACGCCCATAATGAAGAGGGTAAAGACCTGCCCCGTAGCCGGATTTGGGGATAAAAACATATTAAAGGCCATGAAATTAAGGGCCGCCCCGTTAAGGATTAATTCGGTGGCGATCAACATACCGATGAGGTTGCTTTGATAGATGATGCCGAAGATCCCGATGGAAAACATGGCGGCGCCCAACAGGAGATAGGTTAAAAGATTTTCCATAGTTAATCCCTTTTCTGGCCGATACCGGCGATCATAATGGCACCGACGATGGCCACGGCCAGGAGTAAGGAAATCAATTCAAAAACCAGAAAATAACGGGTCAGCAATTGGTGTCCCAGGGTCTTGATGGTCCAATCCCGGGAGGGCTGGGCATAAGGGGCCCATTGGGTATTAAGGATCATTTGGACCACGGCCGAAAAAGTTATGGCCCCGACGATCAAAGAGGAGACTATTTTCACCACCGGCCTTTTGGGGGGCGAAAGTTCCATCGGCGGGGAAAGCATGATGGCAAAAATGTAGGTGATACAGATGGCCCCGACGTAGACCAAAAGCTGCATCATGGCCACAAACTGGCTGCCCAGGTATAGATAGATGCCGGTGACCCCGAACATGGCCAGGGCCAGTCCGAGGATGTTGTGAACAATTTTTAAGGGGATTACGGCCAATACGGCCCCGGTCAGGGTAACCACGACCATGAGCCAAAAGACCGATTGGGCCACTAAAATCGGCGGTATGAAATCTGCAATGGTTGTCATTGTTTTCCCTCTAACCGGCCCACGATGTCGAGCACCGTATCCCAACGGTGATAAAAGACGTACTCATACTCCTTGGAAAATTGCAGGGCGCATTCCGGGCAGACATCGACGCACAGGCCGCAAAGGCTGCACTTGGAAAAGTCGATATAATATTTACGGCCGGTTTTCAGATCCCCGGCCCGGCTCTTTTCTCCCTGGACCTTGATGACGTGGGAAGGGCAGGTGCGGGCACATAACCCGCAGGCCACGCAATGATGGGTCTTGGTGTCGTCAAAACGGATGAACTCGATGTGCCCCCGGAAGTTGGGGGTCATGGTCAGCTTTTGCCTTGGATACTGGACGGTGACAATGGGGTGAAAGAGCCGTTTCAGGGTGATCCATAAACCGATGACCAGGCTTTTTCCGCCGACCAGGATCTCTTTAACGTACTGGATGAAGGGGTTGGGGGTATTCATCATTAAATGACCTTAAGGACGATGGCGGTAATCATCAGGTTAAGCAGGGCAATGGGGATCAGCACCTTCCAGGCGAAATTCATCAGTTGGTCAAACCGGATCCGGGGGTAGGTCCAGCGGACCCACATGACCACAAAGATCAGGAAATAGGTCTTGATCAAAAACCAGATCATTCCCGGGAAAAAAGGCCCATGCCAGCCGCCTAAAAACAGGGTCGTGAACAGGGCCGCGGCAATGACCATGTTGGTATATTCGGCCAGGAAAAACAGAGAAAAACGCATCCCCGTATATTCGGTATGAAACCCGGAAACCAGTTCCGATTCGGCCTCCACCAGGTCAAAGGGGGCCCGGTTGGTCTCGGCGGTGGTGGCGATGAAAAAGATAATGGCGGCAACGGGCTGACAAAAGATGATACCAGATGGAAGACTGGGCCTGGGCAATTTCGCCTAATTTAAAGGTGTTGGTCATGATGATGACCGACATGGTGGCCAAAAGCAAGGGGATCTCATAGGCCACGTTCTGGGCCACCGACCGGACGGCGCCGATCAGGGCATATTTATTATTGGAGCCCCAGCCGGCCATCAGGATGGACAAGACGGTAATACTGGAAAAGGAAAAGATCAGCAGGATGCCGACGTTCACATCCCGGATCTGCATCATGGGACTGAAGGGAATGGGGACAAAGCCGACAAAGGCCGGGGCCACTACCAGGATGGGGGCCAAAAAGAAAACGACTTTATCCGTCGACAGGGGCGTTACCATTTCCTTGCCCAGCAATTTGACGGCATCGGCCAGGGTCTGGAGTACCCCGTGGGGGGCGACTTCCATGGGACCGGGTCGAAGCTGGATGTGTCCGGCCACCTTCCTTTCCAACAAGACCAGGAAGGCGACGTTTAAGGGGACGATGGCGGCAATGATGGCCAGACCGATCAGGCCGGCCATAACATCCGGGCCCAGGAATCCATAAAGTTCTTTGATGTAGGGAAGTTGTGTAATATTCACCGGTCAATCTCCGGAACGGTTACATCGATACTGCCAAAGATGGCAATGACATCGGCCAGAAAATGTCCTGGACAGATCTTGGTCAAGACAAACAAATTGGAAAAGGAAGGGGCCCGCACCTTGATCCGATAAGGGATGCGGCGTCCCGTCGCTGACGATATAAAAACCCACGGCCCCCCGGGCGCTCTCAAAGGCACAATAACAATCGCCTTCCGGCGGGGTGACAAAGCGGGGAACATTGGCCCGAACCGGTCCCGGGGGCAAATGGTCCAGGGCCTGTTCGATGATGTTCAGGCTTTGCTCCAATTCGGCCATCCGGACCTGATAACGGGCCAGGCAATCGCCCTCTTCCCGGGTGGGAATCTCAAATTTAAACTCCGGATAGGCCGAGTAGGGTTCATTCTTCCGGACGTCGTATTTCACCCCGGAACCCCGTAAGGTCGGGCCGGTCACCCCGTATTCCAGGGCCACCTCCTTGGTGATAACGCCGACGTCTTTGGCCCGTTTGATAAAGATGATATTTTGATTAATCAGGTTTTCATAATCCCAGAAACGGCCGCGCAACCGGTCGATAAAACGTCTCGTTCCGTCGTAAAATTCCTTGGTGATGTCGTTGCGGACCCCGCCGAAGCGTCCGTAACTATAGGTCAGCCGGGAACCGGCGATCATTTCCAAAAGGTCCAGGATCTGTTCCCGGTCATCCCAGCCGTACAGAAAGGGGGTGATGGCCCCCAGTCCCATGGCAAAGTCCATGGCCCCGATAAAATGGCTGGCAATGCGGTTGAGCTCCGAGGTAATGACCCGGATATATTCCGCCCTCCGGGGGACCTCGATCCCGCAAAGTTTTTCCACGGCCATACAATAGCCGTGGTTAAAGATCATGCCGGAAAGATAATCCATCCGGGCCGGATTGGGCAGGAACTGTTCATAGATCCGGTTCTCGGCCATCTTTTCATGGCCCCGGTGGGAATAGCCGATCAACGGCTCGATTTTGACCACTACCTCGCCGTCCAGGGTCACCAGCAGGTGCATGACCCCGTGGGTACTGGGGTGCTGGGGGCCGAGATTGAGCTGATAGACCCGTTCGGTGATTGAACTATCGTCTATGGTTTTTACGTTCAGCATAGGATGTCGTCTATATCTGCGGTAAATTTGGTTTTGCCGAAATTTTTGAGTAAAGGGAAATAATCGGCTTCGTCGGGATTGATGATCCGTTTAAGGTCCGGGTGTTCCTGGAAGCGGATACCGAAAAAGTCATAGACCTCCCGCTCCAGCCAGATGGCCTCGGGATAAACAGCCGAGATCGAAAAGGGGGAGGCCTCTTTGGATATCTGGATGCGGGCCATTACCCGGCAGAGGTCCTGATAATAGGTCGAGTAGAAATAAACCAATTCAAAATGATCGATAAAATCGACGGCCGTTATGGTCTCCAGGAAAAAACGCTTTTCCAGCATCTCCTGGGCCACCCGGCGCATGCCCACCTGGTTCAGACGGACCTCCAGGTGATAGCCGGTTTTCGGTATAGTCGCCTTCGCTGACCTGCCCTTCGGGCACGGCCTGGGCCAGACTATTTTTTAGCTCTTCGAGCAGCTTTTTCTGCCCTGCGGTTGGCATCTATGATTCCTTTAGTCATCTTGGTTTGTATTTTAAGAAATCCCTGGAGCAAGGCCTCCGGACGCGGGGGGCAGCCGGGAATATAGACATCGACGGGGATGATTTTATCGGCCCCGTTGACAATGGCGTATTGTCCGTCATAGGAGAAGGGTCCCCCGGAGATGGCGCAATTGCCCATGGCGATGACATACCGGGGGGCCGGCATCTGATCATAAAGGGTCTTGATGGCCGAAACCAGCTTATGGGGTATGGTGCCGGCAACGACCATGACATCGGATTGCCGGGGGGTGCCCCGGGGGATGATTCCGAAACGGTCCCAGTCAAAACGGGCCACGCCGGCGGCCATCATCTCGATGGCACAACAGGCGATCCCGAAGGTCAGGGGCCAGAGGGAATTGACCCGGACCAAATCCAAAAGATCCTGCACGGGAGCAAATCCCACGACCGCCGGATTCTCCACAAACTCCTTGGAGAGATCCCTGGAGGGTATGCAGATGGGGGCGCCTCCCTTTACTTCCATTTAAAAACTCCTTTACGCCAGGCGTAGACAATGGTCAACGATATCAGAAAGAGAAAAATAAAAAACTCGATGAGTTCGGAAAACCCCGTTCCCTTTTGATAGGCCGTCAGAACCGGAAAGAGATAAAGGACATCCACATCGAAGGCCAGAAAGATCAGGGCAAAAAGATAATAGGAGGCCCCGAACTGCATCCAGGCCGTCCGGATAGGGGCCATGCCGCTTTCATAAGTCGCCAACCTCTTTTCCCCATAGATCCTGGGGCCGAGGACGAAGTTGATAATCACCATGGTCAGGGGTAAGATCAGGCCGACGACAAAGAAAACAAAAACGAACAAAAATTCACCGAGGCCGGCTTGTAACATTTGGGAAAACACGGAATGATTTCTCCTTAAAGTCCTCGCGGATTAGGGTGTTGGCGATTGTTAAATTTGTCACGCTCCTATTACCTGTTTGCAAGGCTTCTTGTCAAGAAAAAAAATGAAAAAAAACACCCTGCTGGACTCAGCCGGATGAGCGGAGAAAAGCTATGAAGGCCCTTGAAAAAAACCGCCCTTGGTCAGCCAGATTTTGGCCTGTTGAATATCTTTGGCAATCTGGGTTTTTAAGGTTTCCGCTCCGGAAAAAGTCCTTTCTCCCCGGAGCCGTTTCAGAAAAAATAATTTCAGGTCCTTTCCGTATAGATCTTCATCAAAATCAAAAAGATAGGTCTCTATGGAGATATTTTTACCGGCAAAGGTGGGGTTAAAGCCCACGCTGGTTACCCCGAAAAAAGGACCGTAGGGACTTTCGACTTTGACGACATAGACCCCGCGTTGGGGCATCAGTTTTTCTCTGGGATTCAAATTAGCCGTGGGAAAGCCCAGGAGGGAACGACCGATGCCTTTACCGGTGATGATAGTCCCGGAAAGAGAAAAAGGACGGCCCAACAAAAGCTTGGCCTCCTCCATGGCCCCTGAGGTGATCAGTTCGCGGACCCGGGTACTGCTGACCAGGTGAGTCCCGATGGTCACCGGGGGGTGAACATGGACCAGAAATCCCAATTTCTTTCCCAATTCCTTAAGGAGATGGATGTTGCCCTCCCGTTTTTTCCCGAAGGTATAGTCATAACCGACCACAATCTCTTTCATCCCGATTCTGCCCACCAGTATATCCTGGACAAAGGATCTTGGCCGGGATCTGGGCAAACTCCTTGGTAAAAGGAATCGACAGGACCACTTCGATGCCGTATTGGAAAATCAACTCCACCTTGCTTTCATCGGAAACGATCTGCCGGGGGGCCTTGCCGGGCCTCAGGACCTGAGCCGGGTGAGGATGGAAGGTAATGACCATGGAGGTCCCCTTGATGGCCTGGGCCCGATGGCGAACTTTTTGAAAAAGGCTTTGATGCCCTAAATGAATGCCGTCAAAATTTCCAATGGTCAGGACCGGGGCCGGCAGGGGTTGGGTTATTTGATTGAGATCGGAAAAATAGGTGCCCATAATTTTTTAAGGTTCAAGGTACAAGGTTCAAGGTCCAAGGAAAATCAAACCTTATATTAACCTTGTAACCGTTAATAACCTTATACCGGTATTTTTGTGTTAAACCGCTTGACAGAATTAAAGGATTCATTTATATTTTTAAAACTTTTAAAAATCAACCAAATAATGATTGCCGAAGTGGCGGAATTGGTAGACGCGCTAGGTTCAGGGTCTAGTAGGCAAACGCCTGTAGGGGTTCGAGTCCCCTCTTCGGCACCAAGGTGAAAAAAGCGGGCTAGGTTTTCAACACTTGCCCGCTTTTATTTTGATAGGTATAAGCATAAAAGGTGAGAGAACTAATAAAATAAAGCGGCTGCCCTCCGGAGAAGATCCTCAGAACCCGGGGCCGGAAGCTTCCATACTGGTGATCCCCATCATCCTTTCTTCCCCGGAACATAGCGCAGTTCGGGCTTCAGAACCTTGCCGGCGGGATTCCGGGGGAGGCTGCCCAGTATTTCAACAAACTTGGGGACCTTGTAGTCGGCCAGGCATTCGGCACAATATTCCCGGATTTCTTCTTCCGTTGCCGTATGCCCGTCTTTCAGGGCGATGCAGGCCTTGACCGCTTCACCCATAACCGGGTCGGGGACCCCGACCACGGCCACTTCCAAGACCTTGGGATGACCGGACAGGACGTTTTCAACCTCCAGGGAATAGATCTTTTCGCCCCCCCGGTTGATCATGTCTTTTTTGCGGTCCAGCAGGTAAATAAATCCCTCGGCATCTATTTTGCCGATATCCCCGGTGTGGAGCCAGCCGTCAACGAGAGTCGCCTCGGTGGCTTCCGGTTTCTTCCAGTAGCCTTTAAAGATTTTTGGACCCTTCAGCAGGATCTCGCCCGTGGCTTCCAGGGGCAGTTCACGGCCTTCATCGTCGACTATCTTGGCCTCCATCAGGGGAAGCAGCCTGCCCACGGCCTTTATCTTGCGCAGGGCATCTTCAAAGGGGGTCGAGGTGACGATGGCGAAGCTCTCCGTCAGCCCGTAGCCCACGCTGATCTGAAGCTGAGGCAGTTTTTTGAAGATACCCCTGACCATCTCCTCGGTGGCAAAAGAGCCTCCCAACAGGGCCGTTTTAAAGGAAGAAAAATCATATTGATCGAAATCGGGGTGATTGACCATGAGCCAGATGACATTGACGACGCCGAGATAGTGGGTCACCTTTTCCTGGGAGAGGGTCTCCAAAAAATCCTTGGTCTTAAATTGTCTCAGGTAGACGCAGGCCACTCCGCTGAAAATGGGGGGCAGCATGATACAGGCCAGGCCGGTAATATGGAAAAGGGGGATACAACAGACCATCTTGTCTTCCGGTTTAAAGAGGACAAAGTCGCTGACCAGCATGGCCGTCAGGGTCAGGCCCCGTTGATGGAGCAAAGCCCCCTTGGGTTTACCCGTGGTCCCAGAGGTATAAAGGATGGCGGCTTCATCCGATTCCGAAAGGGTGGCCCTGGTGAAAGCCTCTTCGTTTTCGGTTTCGAGTAAGGAGGAAAAAGGCTGGGTGCCTTCGGGGGTCTGAGAACCGTTATAAAAAATTTTTTCCACCGTGGTCAGCCGATCCCGCACGGAGGATATAAAGGGCCAATACTCCTCATCCACGATCAGGACCCTGCTCTCCGAATCGTTTATTTCATAGGCCAATTCTTCGCCTTTGAACCTCGTATTCAGGGGTACGACCACGGCTCCGAGTTTCATCAAAGCAAAAAAACTCAAGGGAAACTCCAGTTGGGTGCCCAGGAGCAGGGCCGTATGGTCTCCTTGTTTTACCCCGTATTTTTCCAGTCCGGCGGCAATCCGGTTGACCAGGTGGTTAAATTCCCGGTAGGTCAAACGCTGGTTACCGGAGATAAAGCCCACTTTATGCGGGTATTTGACGGTATCTTCCAGCAGTTCAACCACGTTTTTCGGCCTGGTTCTGAAAGTCGGCCCCTGAAAGTCCGGACCGACTTCCCTCGATAATTTTCCAGCCCATTTTGCTTTTTAAGGTTTCCATGGCACCCCGCCAATCGGGTCGGATTGAGAAACCATTACTTCACCCAATTGGGCAGAAACAAGGCAATCTCCGGGAAGAAGAAGAGGAGGGCCGCACAGGCCACCAGGCTCAGGAGAAAGGGATAAACCCCGGAATAGATCACGTTGAAGGGCTCTCCGGTGATGTTCTTGACGATGAAGACCGAGATGGCCACCGGCGGGATGATTACACCGATCATCAGGGTGATGGCGATGATAATGCCGAACCAGATCGGATCAAAACCCAGCTTGATGACGGCCGGATAAAAAATCGGGGTGGCCAGGATCATGAAGGCCAGGTCGTCTATGAAGGAACCGCCGATCAGATAGATGAAGATGATGAGAACCATGATGAGGTTTCGGTTTAGAGGCAACCCGCTTACCCAGTCTGCCGTGATCTGGGGAATCTGCGTCACGGTCAGGAAGTGGCCGAAGACTTCCGAACCGGCAATGAGGACCAGTA
>CAVYLJ010000057.1:0-53470 GCA_963769305.1 uncultured delta proteobacterium
TGACGCTCAGGCCGATCTTCTTCGGCTTCACGTTTGGGAACCCGTATCAGGAAGAAGGAGAGGGCCTCCAGCAGGTGTTCCTTGGACAATACTTCACGATAGAGGAATTCCACCGGGTATTCTTTGCCCCCGGAGGTGATGGGTTTATTGGTCAATCCGGTGTTGTGCCAGCGGAAGTTCTCTTCCCGGCGCGGATCGGTGGCGGCCATCACGTCGCTGGTGTCGGCGGCCAGATACAGGAAAGGATTCTGAAAAATCTGGTGACGGTGGTCGCGTCCGGCAAACTGGGCCACGGCATCATGGACGGTCTGGTTCTTTTCGTGCTTTACCTCCAAAGCCACGATGGGCAGGCCGTTGAGAAAGAGGACGAAATCGATTTCCTGGTTTGTATCTCCGAAAAAGAAATGGGGACGAAAGGTGATGCGGTTTTCACCGAACAGCGCGTTAGCTATACTTTCGCCGGACCGAGGCTTTGGATAGAACAATCGGAATTCCAGCCCCCGCACTTTAAGCCCGAGCCGAAATAACATCCACAAGGGCGTATGAAGCAACTCCGCCCTTATGGCCTTGAAGATTTCGTCCCGGGCATCGGTCCCATAATCGGCAGTAAGCTTGTCTAAGGTCTCCTTCTGGGTAGCCTTCAGAAAGGTCCAAAGATGATCTTCGGCGATGCATTGCTCCGTATCGGTGATCTCGGCCTGATCGAGCAAGGGATAGCCGTGCACACGATTTAGAAAAGCGGCGATGTGTTCCTGAAAGGTAATCTCCGGGGCTTTTTTGCGCGCCATGGCCGATCCTTTTTAAGCGTTTATCTCAGATGTGGAGAATATGCCTCTATCCCAATTGTGTCATCAGTGATGACACAATCTTAAAGTCAGGAAATACTTCGGCGAAGCGGATCATCCGGAAAAGGTTCCGTCGTCCGAATCCCCGTCCGAATTCGAATTCCAATTGTCTCCCCAGTGCGGAGACAATCTCCGCTCCGTATTCCGCCCGTTTTTCCTTAAGAATATCCAGCCGGATCCGATGCCCGACATTCCAGTAAAGAATGGTCAGGCTCGAATCAATAGCCTGGCAACACCCTCACGGGCCTGCTGAATCATCTGACGAACATCGGTCAGGAGTGATCGGCTCTTTGTTGGGGTTGATTTCGTCACTGTCTTTAACTGTTTCCCTTCGGTTTTTTTAGCGCCCATCAGGCTGACCCTTCAATTCTGGATTTACCCTCATTCACCCGCACCACATCCTCCAAAGTTACTCGCCGCTGACCGGTGACGCATTCATAGATCAGGGAATTGCGGTAGGCGATTAGGGTAGTGATTTGGCGGGAGAGGGTTTCCTCGACATTCCGAAACTCTTTTAGACGACTTTCCAAATATTGGCAGATCTCGTTTTGTTCAGCTATTGGGGGGACCGGAATCACCATGTAGTTATATTTAGCCGCGCTGATATTCTGGATTGTTGCTTGGGTGAAAATTAAGTTCTTCCATGCGTCGTAGGCAAGTGCTTTTGTAAAAAGATAAAGGAATAAAGGATTCATTTTCCAAGGTTGTGTCCGAGCCCTGATAAGATAACCGGCAAAACATGCGTCACCGACATAATTGCGAAATATAAATGTCTTACCAACTGTCGCACCACTTCGAGCGAACAAAATATCGTCTGATTGGAGCATTGCTTCTTTAGCCACCTCCCACGGCAAAGAACGGAAAGTGTCATCTCGTAAGGAACCATCGTCGTCAAAATCAGTTATACGAAGATATCGAGGTAGATCATGGTCCTCAAGTTCTGCCGCCTCATTGAGTCCATATGTTAAGGGTTCCCTTAAAATACGTTTGAGGCATTGTGCCGTCCAATGTTGCGGGATTTCTCCTATCCAATCTTGTCCAGATGGTTTTGTTCTGATATTAGGTTCAATACCAAGAGTGACTGCTTTTGTTATAGTGACTCTCTGGAGAATATTGAGCGTTTCGAGTTGACGGCGTTTGGCGGCGACTGCTGCATCGATGGCCGCGCAACTCGCATCCAGAAAGGCCGCAATCCGCTCCTGCTCGGTTAGTGGGGGGAGTGGAATTATCGCTGAACGAAATGTGTATTGTGGCAATCCAAACCGCGTCACACCAACCGCCCTGGCTTCATATTGAGACCGGAATTGCTTGGATGCGTGAAGCCAAAAGAGAAAAGGGCCATTTACACGCTTTGAGCGAGGACGAATCATTGCAAGATGATAACCACAAAGAACCCCCGGTAATTCTTCGCCAACAAGGGCGGAAATCGCGATATCGTCTGGCGTCTCCGAATCCTTTGTAACAAGCAAATCCCCCTGCCGAATCTGAAATTTTTCAACTTCCCGTAGGTCCGCTGATGCCTCCATGAAATCAATCGCACCAGTAATTGTGTCGTTTTTATAAACGTCTGTGTAGTTACAGAGACGAACGGATGTTTCATCATCAAACGTGTGCTTGTCCACATTGCTGAAAAACACGTCGGCCACTGAATCGATTCTGCTTTTCTTCCACTCATCAGGCAGTTTTTCTACCCATGGGGTAAGGTAGCCTTTTGGGGTATCGTCGCTCATGAACTCGCCAACCCCTTCAACAACTTTTCCGCCTCTTTCTCCAACCGCCAGAACTCCGCCAGCAATTCCTTGGCCGGTGTGGGCGGCTGGTAACGGTAGAAGTATTTATTCGGCAGGATCTCGTAGCCGAGGTGAGGGCTGTCGGCCCAGCGGATGATGGGTTTGGCGATCTCACGTTTTAAAAAGGTCTCAATGTCCTCGCCGAAGGGGATATATTCATCGTCCTTAACGTAATGACGGTGGGTCCAGGTGACTTCCTCAACTTTCAGGTTTTTCATGAATTCCTTGAAGGCCGCTAGGTTCTTGGGACACAATGAATTCACCCTCTCCCTTGGCGGAAGAGGACCGGGGTGAGGGGGAGAAAGCCTTCCGAACCGATTTTTCAAATACCCTCTGAAAGTTATCCCCCGGTTTCAAGGTGAAGTCGATTGTGACTGTTTTGCCCTTTTCCGGTTCCGTCAGCCTTAGGCGAAAGGACAAATCGCTTTCATAAAATTCCTGCTCTTTTTTGATATTGGCGGCGGAAAAGGTCTTTTCAAAGGGCTCGGTAACCATGGCCGGTTGGTCGTTCTCGTCGGTCTGCCAGAAGACCACACTGACCTTATGAAAGGCGAAATCAGTGGTTTTGAAAATCTTGACCTCTTCATCTGAAAAGCCATCGGCCCAGCCATCCCGGTAACGCCCTTCGATCCAGGCCCGGTGGGCATCGGTCATCCGGTTGCGTTTGTTGCCGAAGGATTTGGGCTCTTTCTCAAACTGCTTGCGGGCGTCGATAAGCATCACCCGGCCGCGATGACTTTCCGGTTTTTCATTCCGCAGCAGCCAGATGTAGGTGAAGATGCCGGTGTTGTAGAAAAGCTGGTCGGGCAGCATGACGATGGCATCCAACCAGTCGTTTTCCAGGATCCAGCGCCGGATTTCGCTTTCGCCCGATCCGCAGTCGCCGTTGGATAGGGGTGAGCCGTTGAAGATGATGGCGATCCGGCTGCCGCCCTTTTCCGGCGGCTTCATCTTGGCCAGCATGGTCTGCAAAAAAAGCAGGGCCCCGTCATTGGTGCGCGGCATCCCGGCCTGATATCGGGTCTTCTTGAGCTTTTTGGCCTCGGTCTCGTAGCCGTCCTTGCCGCCCCAGGTGACGCCGAAGGGCGGATTGCTGAGCATGAAGTCAAAACGGAATTTTCCCTCCGGAAGCTGGTCGCCCGGCTCCCGGCTTTGCGGATCATGGGGAATAAGCGAGTTACCGAGAAAAACCTTGGCCTGACGATCTTCCTTGATAAGGAGGTCGGCCTGGCAAATGGCGTAGTTGGTGGGGGACATTTCCTGGCCGTGTACGGTGACGAACTGCTCCACCCGGGCCTTTTCTTTCGGGGTTGCCGCCCGGTCAAGGAGGTGCTCCTTGGCCACGGAGAGCATACCGCCGGTGCCGCAGGCCGGATCGTAAATGGAAAGATGCTTTTCCGGGATAGGGATCTCCAACAGTTCCACCATCAGGCGGATGACCTCGCGCGGGGTGAAGTGCTCCCCGGCTTCCTCTCCGCTTTGTTCTGAGAATCGCCGCAGAAGCTCTTCATAGATATAGCCCATCTCCAGGTTGGAGAGCTGATCGGGTCCCAGGTCCAGTTCCTTATACTGGTTGAGGATGGGCGCCAGCCGGTTGTTTTTCACCATCTGGCCGATGGTGGCGCGGTAGTTGAAATGCTCGATAATATCGTCCACGTTTTTCGAGAATCCATTGAGATAAGCCCGAAAGTTCTCTTCGAGCAGGGTGTGGTCCTCTTCAAAAACCTTACGAAGGGTCCAGTCGGTTTTGTTGGAAAAAGGGGCCTGCTGTGGGTTTTGTTCCAGCTTTTTAACCAATTTTTCGAGATCCTGCTCGCTCCGTTTGGGCTGCTTGGACCGGATCTCGGCCTTCATTGTCTTCCCGCCACTTCAACAGCACGCACTCCAACCGGCGGATCACGATGATGGGCAAGACGACATTCTGGTATTCGTAAGCCTTAAACTTGCCGCGTAACCTTTCCGCCGACTTCCAGATTTCGTTGGCAAGATTGTCGAGTTTAGGTTTGTTGAGGGAAAGGGTCATTATTGTTCCCGTTACAGAGGGAGATGGAATGTAATCCAAAATTGTTTCATGGACCAGCCTTTCGGTTTGGGATTACCAGCCGAAAAAATACTAATTGAGGTTGGACAATTTAAACCATAACAAACAGTTAAAGTCAATCTCAAAGGAATTATCCCCATTTTGATAAACCTTTCGTGATTCAGGCCTATTGCTCGGGTCTGGATAGGGGTAGAAAATTAATTGGGTAGTTATATGAGTTTTACCTACTGGCTACTAAGAGGGATCGGCCGGTTCCTCCGGCACCGGTAAAACCCATATCGCCCAGGCCCTCGGTCACTGCGCGATCCGGCAGGGTTACGAGGTCCTCTTTACCAGTCAAAGTAAACTACTCGGCCAGCTCCAGGGTGGTCACACCTTTGAACGTCGCTTCCAGGCCCTGGTCAAGACCGATCTCCTGATAATCGACGACTTCGGCCTCAAACCGATTCGGCCCCCCCAGGATGAGGACTTTCATGACCTCATCGCCGAACGTTATGAACGCCGCGCCTCGATCATCACCAGTAACTTGGACTTCCCCGAGTGGGGAGAGGCTTTTCCCAACCGTCTCTTAGGTGCCGCTATCTTGGACCGGTTACGTCATGGAGCCTATCGGGTTATCCTTGACGGCGATAGTTATCGGGCTCCTAAACCTTTCCCGCAAAAACCAAAAACGTCCTTGCCAAAGGAGGTGAAAAATCATAAAATGTGGCCCTTTCTGAGACCCAAAAAGTCCACTTTAAAGTGGCTCCATTAACCCGATCATGGGTGGCTCCTTTAGGGCGGTCCGTGATACGTTGAGCATTCTACCATCTGCAAGCCAAACATATCCCAATAGACGACCATATTTGTCCCTTGGCTGGACATCAAATTCAATTTTAACTTGTCCCCTGGCCCAACCAATCCCTTTGCAAAATAGGTGGCTTCCTTATCCATAGCTGTGATGGTCTCGATATCCCTTCCTGATCAGGAAGCAGTCTCGTTCGGCTTTCGGATTCTTTCGAGATTCAGGGGCATCGACCCCAATTAACCGAACGCTCTCTTTCTGCCATCGATAATCTATTTTGAGGGTATCGCCATCGATTACTCGGATAATGGTAACAGATTCCTTCTCACCAGGTTTTTGGGCGAATGTGGGATAAGAGAAAAGTATGGTCAAACAGACAAGAAAGATTAGAATCCAGAATCGGCAGGTTCCCTTTGTAAGGTTACGCATTTTTAATCTTTTCCATCTTTTTTCGGAGGCACTTTATATGCATTTATTTGCATGCTTTTAATTCTCCCGAATATGCCTTCATGCGAAAGCTTAAGAATTCTGAGACGCGGGAACGCCCAGTCCGTAAATCCTTGCTCTACGTTCGAACGCCTCTTGAGCCCCCTCAAGGATGTTGCATGCATTCTTACAAGTATCAGAATTGTCAATAGATCCACGTGCAATTATTGTTGCTTTTTCACTAGTGCTCTTCAGTATTATTATTTGTTCCGCGTCACCCAGTACCGCGACGTTCGGATTGTGAGTGACCACTATGACCTGCCGCCTTTCCTTAGCGCGCCGCAGTACTGGAACAAGCGTTTGATAAATAAATTCACTGTCGAGATTATCCTCCGGTTGGTCAATAATGAGAGGGTGCTTACTACTAGAAGATAACATCAAGGCGAGTAGCACCGATTGCTGCTGACCGAGTGATAATTTTGAGTAGTCCCGCGATATGGGCTTTCCCTTCCCATCAGCTCCTTGCAGGATTTTTGTAACTGTTAGCCGCGGGAGGTCATAAAGCTCGCACCGCTCCAATGCAAATTTGATTGCCGGTTGTCCTAGTTTCTGAATTATGTCGGATGCCTCAGATTTTTCAAAAATAGGCACGCCTTCAGGTGAACTTAATTTTGTTATAGCAGCTATATTTTTTTGTTCAATTGCTTTTAGAAGTTCTGGAACTTTCAGTTTCTCAACAAGAGCAGCGGCTCGCTGATGCTGGACAGTTCTCCAACCCATTGCCGCTATAATCTGTGTTGAAGCAGCCGGTGAGAATCCGTTTCGTATGTATTTGAGACTCACCAGAAGATCAGAAAGGGCTTCCTTCAAAGTTTTCGATGCAATACGTCCATACGCTTCTCGAATTGTTGCCACCCGTTCACGGGCTTCCCAACGAGCCTTTAACGTTTCATTTCTTTGTTTTATTAGTTCTTTAAGATGTGGAATCCACGTTTTAAGAGTTGCAACATCTTTTTTCTGGCTAGCCTCATCTTTTGCAAGTTTTTGGACATAAGCCATGTCTAGCCGTATGCCCTGTGCTTCCAATTCCTTCCGTTTCAGATCAATTTGCCTCTGGGTTTCTGAATCTTTCCCTTTCCAATTTAAGAGTAATTCTTTAGTTCCTTCTGTAAACGCCTTAAACTTTTCTTTTACTTGAGTATCAGTTTGCTCAACACTCCCCTTTAATTCGTCCGCTTTTTTAATAATTTTTTTAAATTCGACTACACCTACCGCAATCGAACTTGGGTCGGCTATCGACTTTATCTCGTCAAGTCGTGTCTTGGCTGAACTCAGAGAAATATGACCTGGCATAGTACTAACGGACACCTTGAAGAGCATGGTAAAATATCCCAACTTTTGGAGGTGTCCCATGACCGAACAGAACAAAAAAACCTATACCCCGGAGTTTAAGAAGGAAGCCGTACGGCTGGTAACCGAACAGGGCTACAAGGTAACCGAGGCCGCGCGGAACCTAGGCATCCACCCCAGTGTATTGACCCGATGGAAAGGGCAGTTGTCCTCCGAAGGGACCAACGCCTTCCCGGGCAAGGGGCGTTTAACCCCTGAAAAAGAAGAACTACAGCGACTCCGCAAGGAAAACCAGCGGCTGAAAATGGAGCGTGACATCTTAAAAAAAGCCGCGGCCTTCTTTGCCAACGAGTCGAAGTAAGATACGACTTTGTCCGGCAGCAACAGAAGGCCTATCCCATAACCGTTTTGTGCCGGGTTATGGAAGTCAGCCGGAGTGGGTACTATCATTACTTGAAAAAAGCCCAAACGCAACCGATAGATAAGGATTTTGAATTGTTGTCCCAAGTACGTCATATCCATAAAGAAAACCGAGGAACCTATGGATCCCGTCGGATGTCAAAAGCGCTGAAGGCCACGGGCTACGCCGTGGGCCGCTTTCGGGCCCGGAGTCTGATGAAGAAAGCCGGCCTGGAGGTCAAGCGACCCAAGCGATTCAAGAAAACCACGGACAGCCGTCATAAGCTGCCGGTGGCCCCCAACCGGTTGAACCAGCAGTTCCAGGTTGATCAGCCGAACAAGATCTGGTGTGGCGACATCACCTATCTCTGGACCCTGGAAGGCTGGCTGTATCTGGCCGTCATTATCGACCTGTATTCGCGTAAAGTGGTCGGGTGGGCCTTGGATCGCCAGCTAAAGACCTCGTTGGTCCTGGAGGCCCTGCGGATGGCCTATTGGCGCCAGAAACCGGCCCCGGGATTGATTTATCATTCCGATCGGGGCTCTCAATATGCCGCCGGTGACTATCAACGCCAACTGGAAACTTTCCACATGATCCCCAGTATGAGCCGCAAAGGGGACTGCTATGATAATGCGGTAGCCGAAAGTTTTTTTCATACCCTAAAAACCGAGGAGGTTGGAGATCAGGCATACTCGACCCGGGAAGAGGGCCGGCGTGCGGTTATCGATTACATCGAGATGTTTTATAACAGCCGCCGCCTTCACTCCTTCCTGGGGTATGTCTCCCCCAATGATTTTGAAAAGAAGTTAACCTTGGCTATGGTTGCTTAACCGGGTGTCCGTTTTTACTTGACCAGATCAATATCTTCTTTTAAAGATTCAATTTTAGAATTTATTTGCACGCGCAGCTCTCTTTCCGAAGCTATTTTACGCTGTAGATCGATAACCTCCTTAGCCTTTGCTTTCTCAAGAGCAACGAGCTGTTTTTGGGTTATTTTCAATGCATTTTCGTATTGAGAAATTAAATTAACCTTCAGTGCCGCCTCTTCGATTTTTGTTTGCAATTCAAGTAGTTTTCCTCTCGCCAGCGTTTCAGCTTCAGAGGCCTCCGAAATGTTTACAAACTTGTCAAGGTATGTGAGTAGTGCCAAAGGATCGGTCTTTGCCTTTTCGCTGATTTTTGCCGTCTCCCCTTGACCAAAGCAGTCTATCTCGAACTTCACTGGTCCGCTGAATGGGTCCTCTACATTCTCAACATCACTACCGGTTGATTTAATCAACTTATGGCGTTGCCCGGCAGGATCTTCCCAAAAGAGATGGAGCTTATTTGGCCAAACTTCTGAATCAATAACCGAATTTCCGCTCTCGATACCAGTCAAGAGGCGTATTGCTTCGAATGTCAATGACTTGCCTGCCCCTCGACCTCCAATTATGCAGTTCAAATTTTTGCTAAAGTGAATTGTTTGGTCTCCCAAAAAGCCATCTTCGATGTGTATGCCCAGAATGGCAGGCACAGTATGGGGGATCGTATCTTCAATACGAATTCTTGCGTCACTATCTTCAAGGGCAATGCGAAGCGCTGAAAATGACGGGCGATTCATCTTAACCCTCGTTATCTTTTTATAACCGTCAGCATTGTGCCCTATAGAACCCAGAGCATGCGCGTCAGAACTTAGCATTCGGGCAAGAAATTGTTTGGAACCAAGGCATAGCCTTTTGATTCGCTCCCGTCCAATCTGGAGACGATTGCTGTCAGTATCAGTATCCCCATAAAAAATTTCTGACTTCGCAGATTTTCAGTTCGAGACCAAGTAGTGCCGGATGACAGAGAACGTCAATTTTATGAGGCCCGGCTCCAGGAACTTCCGTCTCGAATCCACTTCCTGCGTCAACGTGTGCAAGAACTCCAAAGCCACCAAACTGCTTAACTAGTGTCAGACATTCAAGAATTGCGTTTTTACAACGCGAAGTTTGTTTATCGCGATCGACGATATCAAGTCTGCTATAGAATTTGTTCAAAGCTTCAAGGGTCGGCAAATAGCATAGAAGGTGCCCTTGATTTGTGGATAGTTCGACGCCCGGAATGACCAAGAGCTTCTGTTTTAGCAGATTGAATCACCGCCTCAACATTACTAATTTCGTTATGATCTGTGACGGCAATGACATCGATATTTTCCTTAACGGCGGTGGCCACTATGTTAGTTGGGGTTAGCTGCTCATCATCAACATCATGGGAGGCACCAAAAGAATGAATGTGTAGGTCTGCTCGGTAGAATTTTGCGCCACAAGGAAAATCAAGACATTTCTGAAGGATAGGCATTCGGAACTCCTTGAGAATCCATTGTTCTCTAGAGAAAAATGTGGTAAAACATCGAAACATTAATTCTATTTCTATATATATCAATTTCAAACTTTTTGGAATTTTTGATTTAAAAAATTATATTTAAGTTTTTTTAATCTGTTTATGGGCGCCCACACCGCTTTGCGGCGGACCGGGTGCTCTCTCCATTCACCAAGCCCGCAAGCGGTCTCGGCTATCATAGTAACGCCCCCTTTCGCAAAAACAAAAGCGCGAGGGACTCTGCCCCTCGCGGTCAAGGGTGAAGGCTTACACCCGGGGGTATGGAAGAATCCAACTAGACGGATATTAGCACTGCTTGCGATTCCGCTTGAATCAAAAAAACGGCCATTTTCATTTCTGAAACTGGCCGTTAGGTAACTAATTTTTAATTTAACTGGTTCTATAAAACTTCACTCCCTGGATTCCGGGTCGCGCTTGGTTTGCCCGGAATGACGAGGGTGGCTTAGATTTCCAGCCAGGAATCGGAATAAAGGGTATGGCCTAAGATGACCTTGGCCATCTTGACATAGTCAACCAGCTCCTTGGACAGACTCCCCGTATCGACGTTCTCGCCGTCCATGACCTTGTGGACCACCTCGACGATGTACGGGCGGTTGCCGCGGGCGATGTCCAGGATCTTTTCGTCAAACCCCTCGACGACGCAGGAATACATGCCGTTTCGCTCCGGCCCGAAAAAGATAAGAAATCTTTACACTGTGTAAAAAAAATTTGCAAATAAGCGGCACCCTTTCTCCTGCCGAAGGGATAATTACCTATTATAATGAAAGATCTCTTTTATTCCTGATGGCATGGGCTTTGCAAAAATAAGTGGTCGGGATTGAATATGCTTACTCATAAGATTAACGAAAGGAAACAGACATCATGGAAGAAAAGAAAACGAGTCAGAGTGTAAGCAGACGTGGTTTCCTCAGGGGGGCGGCGGTCGGTGCAGGTACCATTGCATTGACGGGTATCGCGGCAGTTCAATCAGATGCCGCACCGGTCCCCAAAAAGTGGGACATGGTCGCGGATGTGGTGGTGATCGGCTTCGGCGGAGCCGGGGCCTGCGCGGCCCTCGAATCGGCCCGGGCCGGCGCTTCTGTGCTGCTCCTTGAAAAGACGGCGCTTCCCGGGGGATCTACGACGTTGTCCGGAGGCATCGTTTATGCCGCAGGGACAAAATTGCAGAAGAGCGAAGGCATCGAGGACACGCCGGAGGCGATGTACAAGTACTTGATGGCTTGCGGTCAAGGCAGAGCCGTTCCGGAGTTGGTCAAAGTCGCGTCGGAGATGTCCTCACAAAATGTAGACTGGCTGGCAGGAATGGGAGCGGTCTTTACGAAGGAACTCCTCGCCATGAGCGGTATGGAAGCAGAACCGGAGTACCAAGCGGTCACGGCCCCTCAAAAGCGCGGCCATCGCGTTAAAGGAACCGGATCGGCGCTATTCAGGGTCCTGGCCGATGCCGTAAAAAAGGAGAAGAATATCAAGGTCCTGACAAATACACCGGGTGTCCGGCTCATCACCCGAGCGACTTTGACGGCCAGCAATTCCGAGGTCATCGGGGTCAAGGCGACCAGGAACCGCAGGGAAGTGAATATCAAGGCCAAGAAGGCCGTTGTTCTGACCACGGGCGGAATCATGCCTGGCGAGGGGACGGAAGGTTGGCTTAAAGATTATTCGCCGGACATCGCTAAGTGCATCCCGGCGGGCAGCCCCAGTGCCACGGGCGACGGTTACCGCATGGGAATATTCTGCGGCGGCGCGCTCAAAGCATTGAATACCGGCGGAACCCTTCCCTCCGTTATGTTTCCCGGGAGCAATATGGCGGGCATCGTATACGCCAACATCTGGGGTCTGCCCAACATCTATGTGAAAACCGACGGAACAAGATTCACCAACGAAGGCGCCAATTACGTACTGGTCAGTGAGGCCATGTTCGAAAAGAAAGCGACAACGGCGTTCTGTATCTTCGACTCCTCCACGGTGCAGAAAGCCTTTGACCTGGTAGCCAAGGGAATAGAAATCACGAGAACAATCGCCTTGAGTATCGACCCGAGGAACCTCGACGAGCAGGTGAAGAGGGGCTACCTCTGGAAAGGGAATACGATTTCTGAATTGGCGGTGGCGATGAATATCGACGGAAAAGCCCTCGTAAAGACGGTCGATGTCTACAACCAAAATGCCGAGAGCGGAAAGGATCCGGAATTCAATCGAACAAAGGCATTGGCACCGCTGAAGACCGGGCCTTTCTATGGCATCAAGATCAACCCCGGACTGGTCTGCCACGATGGGGGGTTGAGCATCAATACAAAGGCCCAGGTGCTGGACTCTTTCGACGAGGTCATCCCCAGGCTTTACGCGGCCGGCCGTGATTCCGTCGGGATATTCGGCGGCAGGTATCCGGCCAGCGGCGGGTCAATCAGCGATCTTCTGACCTTCGGACGGATCGCGGGAAAAACCGCCGCGATGGAGACCCCCTGGAAATAGAGAAGCTTAGAATTACGAGGATGGCGGCAGAGTAGACCGTGCTCTGGCGCCATCCCGTTCCTGGCATCGTTGGAAAATTGTAGAAATAACTGGCTGGGGTCCGGCCACGGTCAAGAAGAAAAACAGGGAGAAAAGGTAAGGGGATATAGGCTCTTAAGAGCATAACATGATACCGGGGAAATCCTTCTGCACCAAATAAAAACGGCCATTTTCAAAAAAGAAAATGGCCGTTGGATTTAAAAAAGTTCTCTAATTAATGATCAGATTTCCAGCCAGGAATCGGAAAATAGGGTCTGGCCCAGGATGACCTTGGCCGTTTTGACGTAATCGACCATCTCTTTGGACAGACTGCCCATTTCGATGGTCGCCCCGTCCATGACCTTGTGGACGATCTCGACGATGTCCGGCCGCTCGCCCCGGGCGATTTGCAGGATCTTTTCATCAAAGCCGTCCACGATGCAGGAATACATGCCGTTCCGTTCCAGCATGATCATGTAGGTCTGATTGAGGATAGGCCGCAAGATGATCCGGGGGCCCGTTGGAAACGTTGGACAGGCCGCAGGTGGACTTGGCCCCGGGGGCGATGTCCTGGAGCATGCTCATAAAGGTCAGGGTACTCATCAATTGCTGCTGCTGGATGTTGACCGGGGTGATGATCGGGTCCACAAAGATGTCCTCATTGGGAATCCCGGCCTCGTTGGCCGCATAGAGGAGCTCAACCGCCAAAGAGGCCCGTTCGTTCTCATCCCGGGGCAGGCCTTCCGGTCCCCAGAGAAGGGCGATCATCATGGCGTCGTATTGTTTACAGATGGGCAGCATGACCGTGTACCGTTCCGCACGGGCCATGATGGAGTTGATGATGGCCTTTCCCTTATGCACCTTGAGCCCGGCCTCGATGGCCCCGATGTTGGAAGTGTCCAGGGCCAGGGGGATATCGGTGACTTCCTGAACGGTCTGAATTACCCAGGGCATCAGTTCTTCCCCGTTTTTTCTGGCCGGCCCCAGGTTGATATCGATAAAATCCACCTTGGCGGCAGCCAATTTCTCGGCCATTTCTCTAATAGGCTTGGGATCTTTTTCTTTAAAGGCCCGGCCGATCCCTTTGTTGATGACATTCAGGTTTTCGCCTATGGTAAGCATATCTTTCTCCTTTTTTCTCTGAAAGTTGAAAACTCGAAACCCCGGGGGTTTTCCCCTTGAGCCCTGGGCCTTCTTATTTGAGTTCCCGAAGGAATTTGGGAATATGGGCCGCTTCTCTGGGACCGACCATAATCGTCCAGCCCGGCAATTCCTCTTCCAAATCTCCGGCAATAGAGGCGGCATATCCGGGGATGATCAGATTGCGGTGCTTGACCTTGTCGGCGATCCCGCTTTTTTTGATAAAAATCCCCACGGCATCTCCGACGAATTTACCGGCCGCCCAGGCGGTCATGACCGACAAGCCTTCGGTGTCCATGATACAGAGCCAGGTCGGCACCCGGCTGCTTTCGATCTCTCCGGAAACGATAAAGTAGGTCAGGGAGAAATTGGAGGTGACTAAGACCGGCGAGTTTTCATCCGGTCCGTTGATTTCATAGATCCCCTGGGTGACGGTCATGGGTCGTTGCGGGTCGGTAAAGATATTCAACCGTTCCAAAAGCAGGGGAAAGATGGAATGGCCTTCAAAATCGGAAAAGACGACCACCCCGCCGTATTTGGCCACCATCACGGCCCCCATCAGGGTCTCCGTCTCCAGGTCTTTGGCCATCTCAAAGGGCAGGCAGATGGTGGGGAAGCCTAAGCCCTTTTCTTTTCCCGAAAGGGCGGCCCGGCGAATGGCGACCTGGTCTTCAAAGACCTGTTTGACGGCCCGGGCCCCGGAATCCAGGACCAGGTCCTTTAAGCCGGCCTTGGTCAACTTATCGGTCAGGGCAATCAATCCCCCTAAACCATCCCCCTTGACGGCCAGGGGGCAGTTGGCCTTTTTGGCCAATTCGGACATGGTCTCCCAGTTGTCCTTGGTAGCGGCATAGAGCAGGGGTCTTCCGCCCGGACAGGCCGAAAGGCCTGCTTCCAGGACTTCGGGCTTCTCACTCATCAGGATGAGGCTGAAATTGCTGGTTTCAAAAACCTGTTTCACCGTTTTTTTGAACTTGCCGGCATCCCCGTTCGTATCTTTTATGGCCACCAGCTCGGGTCTCAAGGTCAGCCCTACCCTCTCATATTGAAAGGTGTCCCATTTTCTGAGTTTGGCCGAAACGACCTCTTCCCCCATATCGGTGGTCAGCAAGGCGGCAAGGCCGGTGGGATTAAAGAAAGTCTTTTCATGACGAAACAGAACCGTCTCCCCTCCTGTCTTTACCGTATGATCGCCGGCACCGATGGTCAGGGGCCGAATGGGCGGGGCCGAGGCCTCCGCCAACTGGGCCTTGGCTTCTTCAGAAACATAGGGGCAGGAGGCCAGTTCTGCCTTTCCGGAGGCTAAATTCATGGCAAAGGCCAAACAGGTCGGCACCCCGCAATCTCCACAGTTGGTTTTAGGCAGCAGCTTGAAAATCTGAATTCCTGTTAATCCCATGCTCGTCTCCTTATATAGAGTATTCAGCAGTCAGCTCTTAGCTCTCAGCTTAAACTTTATAAAAAGTCCATGCTGAGAGCCGAAGGCTGACCGCTGTTCGCTGTTTTTATTTAGCCTACGATGGATTCCATGGAAACGGCCGGGTGGCCTTTTTCCTGGAGCCAGGGCAGGATCTCATCTTCGGACATACCGACGGTCTCGTCGGCAATCATGTCGATCAGGTTGGGATAACCCATCTCTTCACCCCGTTTAATCAACCGTTCACGGAGTTCTTCCTTGAGCTGCTTGGGCATCCAGACCATACGCAACAGTCCGCCGTCCCCGACGATGAATTTCCGTTGGGTGATGTTGTACTTGCTGTGACCGACAAAACCGGGGGAAGAAGCCCCGCCGCCCATGACCCCGGCCAGGGTGGTGAACTTCATCCCCGAAGGCGTCATGCCGGTATAATCCCGGTTGACGGTCATGACCCCGTTACAGGTCGGAAGGACCGCGGCGATACATTCGCAGCAACCGCAGGTGGTCATGGGATCATAGACCAGGCTGTAGAAGTTGTAGCCCGGCACCTTCTGCCGGGAGGCCTTATAGACGAAGTCGTTGACCCCTTTCCATTGACCCAACTTCGGATCCAGACACTCCCCCTTTAGGACGGGCTGGTTGGGTCCGGTGGGGTTGATCTCAAAAGAGGCCTTGCAGTCCATCCAGTTATAGGCCCCGCAAAGACCGGTCCGCTCCGGGCTGACCATGCAGACGTGGTTGGGGGCGAAGGACTGGCACAGGGTGCAGGAATAATAGGTTTCCACGCTCTCGTCGGTCATCTTCTCCACCCGCTCGTCCCGGGTCCGATAAATCGCACGGGCCTTCTTGGTCAGCTTGTCCACGTCTTCCTTCTTGGTATACAGGGTGACCTGGACCTTATCCAAGATGGCCCCGAAATCCTGATGGAACTTGGCGTGGAGGATGACCCCGATGTCCTTCAAGGTAAAACCCTTTTGGATAGCCGGTTCGCCTACGCGGACCCAGGCGATGTCCCTCTGTCCGATGTGCATGACGCCCTGGGCGTAGTTGATCAGGTGATGGATCTGCCGCTCTAAGATGGGTTCGAAATCCTCCTGGAATTGACGGCCGGCCACCTGGACCAGGATCCCCAGAGGGAGACGATCCCCTTTTTTGACATCACCCACATCCGGACCCTCGACGATCACCTTTCCGTCTTCGATGGCGTTCATATCGGCCATCTGGACCAGCTCGGTGGCCTGGGTCTTGCCGCCGCCCATCTCCAGATAAAGGTCTTCCTTGCGGACCCGCTCTCCCTCGAAGGCCGGGCCGTAGGCCAAAGGTATGGCCACGTTGGCCACGGTCACCTTGAGGCCCCGGATTTCGATGGACTTCTGGGGCATATCATGGTGATTCACATTGGCCACCACGTGCTCGTAGGTGCAGACGCCGGTGGGTAAAATCTCCGGGATGTCCGTATCGGCGATGGTCGGGAAGCCCCAGTTGACGCAGCCGGCGGCATTGGCCGCCCACTCGGCGTTGACATCGCCCAGGGCATTGACAAAGGCGAAGATCCGGTCCTTATTGTACAACAACATCTTTTTATAATCGCCGGGTTTGATCCCGCCGAAGGCCATGGCCGCCCGGTTGGCAAAACCCAGGGCAAAGACCGCGGCCGAGATGTCCGGTCCGAAGGGCACCAGGCGGGTATTCCAGCCGATCTGCACGCCGGCTTCCAGAAGCTGCTCGGAAAAGGTGGTGCCGTTCTGGTTGGCGCACATAAAGACATAGAGGTTCTTTTTCTGGTATTCCTCGGCGATCCACTTGGCCGTTTCCGGGTCCGGGGCCGCGCCGACGATGGCCGCAAAACCAGGGGCCGTGCCGTCCACAAACTCCACGCCCCTTTTCCGGAAGACCGTATCCTCGGCCGCCCCCAGCCAGATCTTGCCCGAGGCCTCGTCAATGTCTTCACTGACTAAGTAGAAATTGGGATCTTCCAAGTAGCGAATGGCCTCGGCCACCTCTTCGGCAAAAAGGGAGGCCATACCGGCATCGAGTAGGGGCCCCAGGTAGGGCAGGTTGTACATGTTTTTAATGTGGGCCGGCAGGAGTTTTCTGGCCACCTCCATGGGTTTCTTGGCATCACCCAGGGTCTTTACCGGGATCCCCAGGATGGAATAGATGATGGGCAGATAATAGGCGGTATTGGGAAACTCGACCTTCTGATCCGGCCCGTATTTGTCCAGGGCCTTTTTCAAGGTCCCCTCCGCTTTGGAAACGATATTGTAGGCGCCCTGAATGGCGGCAAAAGCAACTAATTTAGACATGAAACACGTTCCTCCTTTCTTAAGAGGTCATTAGTTTGAAAATAGGGTTCGAGGATTCCAGGATTCGAGGGTTCAAGGGCTTCAAATTCCAAGTCTTTCACTTGAATCCTGCGAACCCCTCGGCCCCTTGAATCCTATTTTCATGATTCGTGGTATTAAACGGCCTCCAGCTTCTGCCGGTCGGCCATATCCATGAGCACCCGCTCCCGGGCCTTGTCGATCCCCAGGGCCTTGCGTTTGGCATCGATGTGAGCGATCATCCTGCGGGCCATTTCATAGGGGTCCTCAATCAGGTCCCATTTACCGCCCAGGACATTTTCCATCCCGCTGAATAGATAGTCTTTGAAGACCGGGGCCCCTTCAACCGGCAGATTGACCCCAAAGACCGTATAGACTCCGGAAGCCACAAAGTATTGACCGATGGAAATGGCCTTTTCACTCATCCATTCCGGGGCGCATCCGGCCGCCGGAAGATCGCTGATGTCATTGCCCAGGCCTCCGGCCTTGACCACCTCGGTGGCGGCCATGAGGATCCGGCTGTTGTCCACGCAGGAGCCCATGTGCAGCACCGGCGGGATACCGACGGTCTCGCAGACTTCGGCCAATCCGGGACCGCAATAGACCTTGGCCGATTCCGGGGTCAGCAACCCGGCCTTGCCGCAGGCCATGGCATTACAGCCGGTGGTCAGGACGATGACGTCGTTTTTCAACAGCTCTTTGACGACGATCAGGTGGGCGCTGTCATGCATGCAGCGGGCATTATTACAACCCACCACCCCGCCGATCCCGCGGATACGGCCGTTGATGATATTGTCGTTCAAGGGGGTATAGGAGCCCCGGAAGGTCCCGCCCAGATGATAGTTGATGGCCTCATAACTGAACCCGACCACCATCTTTTCCTTTTCCTTGGGGATCAGCACCTCGGCTCTTCGGTTGGGGAAGTTATCCACCGCGGTCTTGACGATCCGTTTGGCGTCCTCGAGGGCGTGATGTTCGTCAAACTGGATATGTATCGTATCACCGGATTTCATCTTGGCCCGGGTGTTGGTGGTAATAATTTTGGTATGATAGCAGGTGGCCACATTGGCAATATTTTCCATGATGCATTGGACATCGACCACCATGGCATCAACGGCCCCGGTGATAATGGCCAATTCCTGCTGCAGATAATTCCCGGCTATGGGCATGCCGTGTCGCATCAGGATCTCGTTGGCCGTACAGCACATACCGGCCAGAACGATCCCCTTGGCCCCTTTGGATTGGCCGCATACTGGAGCATTTCCGGGTCTCTGAGCGGCCACAACGATCATCTCGGAAAGCAGGGGTTCATGACCGTGGACAATGATATTGACATGGTCTTTCTTCAAGACCCCCAGGTTGATTTCCCCGTGGATAGGATAAGGGGTCCCGAAAAGGATATCCTGCAGGTCCGTGGCGATCATGGACCCTCCCCAGCCGTCGGCCAGGGCCGCCCGGGTACCCTGTTTCATCAGGTTTTCATAGTCCTGATCGACCCCCATGTGAGTGCGGTGCATGATCTCGACAATCTCCCGGTCTATCCCTCGGGGGATGATATCCAATTTCTTCCAGAGATCATAACGGGCCTTGGGGGCCCGCTTGGCATAATAAATTTCGCCTTCCTGTTTGCCCCATTCCGCCAGGGCCTTTTCGCCGACTTCGACGGCGATATCATAGATATCCCGATCTTTATCTTCGCCATCCACACAAACGGTGGTGGCAACATCAAAGTCCCTGGCGACTTCTTTTAATTTATTCTCATCCTTAATGGCATAATCATGGGTTTGTTTCCGTGCTGCCGCCAGAAATACCTCGGCTACTCCCCGGCCGTGGTCGGAGTGGGCAGCGGCCCCGGCGGCGATCATGCGGACAAAGTTACGAGCGGCAATGGTCTCCGGGGTGGCCCCGCAGAGTCCCATCCGGGTGTCTTTTCCTTCCAGGTCCTTCTTGGTCAAAGGAAGGCGGCAGGGACCCTGGGCGCACATTTTACAGCAGGTGCCCTGAATGCCGATGTTACAGGGTTTCATGGTTTCGGCCCGGTCAAAGATCGTTTCCACCCCATCCTCCTGGGCTTTATAGAGCATCTGGATGGTGGCCGGATCAACGCTCTTGTCTTCGGGTTTGATCTTTTTCTTTTCTTTTTCGACAACCTTCAAAGTTTCTTTGGCTTCTTCTGATGCCATATTATGTTCCTCCTTATGAAAACAGTCTCTCGGACTGTCTTTCTGATCTTGTTTATACGATAAAATGAGTTATGTTCTTTTATTGACACGATTGATTTGGGCCAGCAGTTTGTCCACCGGAGAAAGCTGGGCCTCCGCGGCCTTCATCTCCTTCGGTCCGGTGACACAAACTTCTTTTTCAGCCTCTCGTTTGAACTTTTCCGCGGCCCTGGCCGCGATCAAGGCCTCTTCCTCGGCCTTGGCCTTGGCTTTGGCCTCATCTTTGGCCTGTTTTTCCGCTTCCAATTTGGCCTTGGCCTCCCTTTCGGCTTTGGCCTTGGCTTCGCACTTCCGCCTTGGCCTTGGCTTCGGCCTCGGCCTTGGCTCTGGCCGCTGCTTCGGCTTTGGCCTTGGCTTCAGCCTCCGCCTTGCTCTTAGCCTCTTCTTCGGCCGTCACCCTGGGCGGTTCTTCCACTTTGGGAGCCGGGGCCTTAGGTGCGGCCGCTTCGGCCTTGGGGGCCGGGGCCGGCTTGGCCGGAGCCGCTTTCGGGGCCGCCTCTTTGGCCTTGGCCGGAGCCGCTTTCTTTTCTTCTTTGGCCGGCTCGGCAGCCGCGATTTTGGTCTTGACTATTTGAGGATAATCCCCGGCCGGCTTGACATTTAAGGCCTTCAGCTTGGCCGCCATTTCCGCCGGGCTGATATCCGAATTTCCGGTAATCATTTGATCCATTAATTTTTTCACCAGCTTAACGGTATCGGGGTGTCTAAGAATCAATATATCCGAGCCGGCCAGGAGATAGGATACGGCGGCCACGGCCTCCATAAGGAACCCCCGCTTGGAGGCATCCCCTAAGGTCGGGGCTTCCTCGGCGGTCAGCTTGGCCTCCTTAGACTTCCAGACTTCATTGCCAACATTGTTGATCATCGGATATTGGAGCTTTTCGTCTTCCTGGGCCAGGGCGGCCATGCGAATCCGCTCCATCACCGAATAGGAGTATTCCAGACCATAGCCGAGTCCGCCGGTGGTCGGATCGATGATAATTTTTTCCTTGGGGACCCCTAAATTTTCCAGCAAGATGTTCAACTGCTTGGCCAAATTGACATCGATGGGGGTGGAGGCGATAAGGGTATGATTATATCCAAGGGCCGAGGCCCCGATCTGCTTATGGTTTCCTTCGGCCACCGGACCTAAGGTCAGGTTTTCCCCCTGGCAGTCTTCACTGATCTTTCGGAGTACTTCGGTATCTTTCTTTTCATTGCCGGACCCCCAGACGATAACCGGGACCTTGACGGCTTTTAAGACCTTCTGGACCACCTTAGAGGCTTCCTCAGGTCCCTTGTCCAGCCCGTTGGGATCGGTACTTTTGAGTTGAATGACAACGGCATCCGCGCCGAAGTCTTCGACGCACTTTTTGGCCCAGGCCGCCGGATTACTCAAGACCCCGGCAAAGGGGGCCATGGCGGTTTCCGGCCAGTCATCCGGTTCCATGTCCCAAATTTCCATAGCAATTTTGGGAGGATAAGGCATCTGCCCTTCAAATAAATGAAAGGGATAGGAAGTTTCTCCACCGACGGTTACAGGGGATTTTTTTCCGATAACAACCTCATTTATTTTTCCTGAATAGGAAATTTTAGGAATTTCAAAGGCCAATGGTTTTTCCTCCTTTTTCTGAATTATAGTTATAAATTCTGAATTTTACCGGTTGGTTAGATACCCCGAAACAGACAGCAGGAATTCTCTAATGGAAGGTTTGGCTTTCTCAATAGATAAGGCCTGCCGTATGGCAGGGAAAAATCACTCAATTATGTCAAAATATGTGAATTTTTTTACTTAATGGAATATAATTCTTTTGTCAAGAAAAAACAATCCCCGCGGATCATTAATTATCCATCGGGAAATCCAAGATTTCCGGATAGCTCTCAGCATTCAGCGGTCAGCATTTAGCCCAACTCCCCCATGATAAAAGGTTTTGCTGAAAGCTAAAAGCTAATAGCTTAATGCTCCATCCGGAAGAGGGTCGTTTCCGGCTGGATGCTAATTATCAAACAAACCCTCGAATAATTTAAAGGCCGCCGACCGGGCCTTGGATTGTTCCGGGAGGGTACTGGTCGGCTTTCCTTCCTTGTCGAACTCATAAATCAGTTCATCTTTGGGGATAACCCCCAAAAGAGTTAACCCCTGTTCCTGCAACAAGGTCCCCCACTCCTTTATTTCCGTAAGATCCTTCGGTTCGGCCAGATTGATGATGACTAGATTTTTTTCAATTTTCAGCCCCAATTCCTTGGTCAAGGCGCCTATGCGAATAGCCGCCTGGATGCCCCGGCGGGAACTGTCGGAAACTACCAACAGGACATCAATCTCCCGAGTGGTCAAACGGCTGATATGCTCCATGCCGGCCTCGTTATCGACCACGAGATAGGGGTAGTTCTGAGATAATTTTTCGATGAATTGGGAAAGTAAGGTATTGGCCGCACAATAGCATCCCTGCCCTTCCGGTCTGCCCATAATAATAAGATCGAATCCTTCGGACTCCACCAGGGACTCTTGGATCCGCATTTCCATAAAGATGTCTTTGGTCATACCGGGGAGACCGCCTTTCTTCATCTCCTCCCGGGCATCCCCAATGGTTTGACGGGCCGAAACCCCCAAGACTTCATTCAGATTGGCGTTGGCGTCAGCGTCGACGGCCAAGACCGGTTTTTTGCCTTTTTCGACCATGTAGCGGATCAAAAGGCCGGCCACTGTGGTCTTACCGGTCCCCCCTTTTCCGGCTAAGGCGATGGTATAACTCATTTTTTATCATCCTTTGCATAATTCGCCCATCTTTCGACACAGGATATCCTTTCAAAAACCCCGGGAAACAGGTTGTTGTCGGTATGGGGCAGAAAAAGGGCGGCAATATAATTATTCATAAAATTATGATTTTCACTTAATTCAATATTCGTTATTTTATTAAATATATCTTTTATCTCGCTTCTTAAGACATTTGAAAAACAGATCAAACGCGCCCCCAAAAGAGATCCGTTTCCGATAAATTTAAATTTCTCTAAGGGTAATTCGGGTAACAGGCCGATGGTGATGGATTTTTCTATATTGATATAATTTCCAAAACCACCGGCGATGATGACCTCTTCCAAATCGGCCATGGTCAATCCTACTTCACTTAAGAGGGTAATATATCCGGCATACATAGCCCCTTTGGCCCGAATCAAATTATCGATATCGACCTCGGTAATCACGATATCTCTCTCGATTTGGGTATCACCGGCCCAGGCCAGGACATATTCCAGGCCGTCACTGCCCTCTCGAATACGGTCCGTCTTCAACCCATGTTTAAATTTTCCGTTTTGATCCAAAAGGCAGGCCTCAAGCAATCCGGCGACGATATTGATCAATCCGGACCCACAGATCCCTTTGGGTTTAACCATCCCAATCGTCAGGAGCATAGGCTCGAAGGTCTTTGGATTGACGCTGAAATCTTCTATAGCTCCTTCCGTGGCCCTCATCCCGTGTTTGATGCCCCCTCCCTCGAAGGCCGGACCGGCCGAACAGGCCGCGCAGGTCATCCATTCGGAATTCCCAATCACGATTTCCCCGTTTGTCCCTAAATCGATATAAAGGGTAAGCTTGTTTTGACGGGACATCCCGGAGCCCATGACCCCGGCAATGACATCCCCCCCCACATAACTGGCAATGGAAGGGAACAAGAAGGCCTGCACATGCTCTTCCACCTGGAGCCCTATCTCTTTAGCCCGGACAGGCGGGATATAATTCATCGGCGGGGTATAAGGAGCTTCCCGGATGTACCGCGATTCAATCCCTAAAAACAGATGGGTCATCGTGGTATTGCCGGCCAAGGTCATATGGGTAATGCCTTCCAGGGGAATCGTATGTTTCTTGATCAATTGCTTGATGATTCCATTGATGGTGGAAACAACCAGGTCTTTCATTTTCTGCAGCCCCCCTGGTTTCTGGCTGTAGACGATTCTCGAGATGACATCCTCCCCGTAACTGATCTGGGCATTATATTCAGCATATTGAGCCAAAATACTTCCGCTATTGAGGTCTAATAACTGCCCCCAAACCGTCGTGGTTCCAATGTCAATGGCAATGGCATAATTTTGCTGAGTCGTATCGCCCGGTTCAATATTGATCAGTAGAATCTTATCTCCTATTTTTAAAGGATTTCCTATTGTTACCGTTACTTTCCAATCCCCTTTTCTTAACACTTCCGCCAATTTTTTAATAGGAAAAAAATCAACAATTAACCCATGTATTCCATAAGTTTGTTTTAAGGATCTGATTACCCGGGAAAGATCACTGATATTATCTGTTAAGGTCGGGGGACTGATCTCCAGGTATTTCTTTTCGAAAGGAGGAAAAAATTTTCCGTCCACAATCAACTCTTCCATTTTAATTTGGGAGACGACCTGCCAGGCACCGGCCCTCGGTTGAACCCTATCCAAAACCTTCCTGTCCAATTGAGATTCCGTAGGGATAGTTACTTCCAAGTCACCGATAACTTTTGTCTTACAGGCCTGCCTTACCCCTAAGGCATAATCTTCCGGGGTCAGTTTCTCCGTCCTTTCACTTTCCACCTCCCCCTTATCGATAATGACCCGACATTTTCCGCAAACCCCTTCTCCGCCGCAAGAAGCATTGATATGGATACCGGCCCGCATGGCCGCCCGTAACAAATTTTCTCCCTGGGGAACCAAAACTTCAATTTTATCAGGATTAAAGACTATTTTTCTTTCTTCCATTATACCTTGCCCTTTGCCACCCTTCCTTAAAAGACCTTCCTGCTTTTGTCAAGAAAATAGGTAAAGTTATCAAGAGTCTTCCTTCACCAGTCTACTTTTAAGTTGCTTTTGTCTTTTTTTTCTTATATAAATATTTGACCAGTTTCTTTGAGGAATCAGTAAATTATCTAATTTTTTAAAAAGATGAATTAACTGAATAAAAACGGGAAACTCTTCTTTTTTCCCTTTCGGTCAAATACTATTTTTAGATTATTCAGGCGTTGTTAAACACTTATTAAAGAGGCTTTATCGATTCTTAACTCATTATTTCAATAGGTTATTTTTATTATTCCCAATATGAATCGTTTTTATTATAACTAATATTCTTTTTTAAAAAAACTTAATAACAACAATCAGAAAAATAAAAGGAGAATGTCTATGGAATTGACCATACCCAAGCAATCTCTCTTGGATGTCTTACAAACAGCTCAGGGAATAGTAGAAAAAAGAAGTTCCATGCCCATTCTCTCCAATGTTCTGATCGAAACCAACGGTGAAGGGGTCCGGGTAGTGGCCACTGATTTACAGGTGGGGATCCAGTTAAAATGCCCGGCAAAAATAATCAATCCCGGAGGTATTTCTATCCTGGCCAGAAAATTTTATGAAATCGTCAGGGAGCTTCCTGATGAGGAAATTTATTTAAAGCTCAAAGAAAACAATCGATTATTAATATCCAGTAAAGGGGCCCAATTTAATATTGTAGGACTCCCGGCGGCGGATTATCCCCCTTTACCGGATGCCGAAATCATCAAGACCATGACCCTGGATGGCTCCGTCTTAAGGGAAATGATCCAAAAAGCGATTATTTCGGTCTCCTTAGATGAAGGACGTTATAATTTAGCGGGGATCTATTTTGAATACCTGAAAAAAGATGAAAAATTTTTTCTGCGGATGGTTTCTACCGACGGACACCGGTTGACTCTGGTCGATAAGCCTGTTGAAGAATTGGAGGAAGGTCTTTTTAATAAGGGGGTCCTGCTGCCCAGGAAAGCGGTAAGCGAATTATTAAAGATTTTGGAAAAACCGGGGTCGGTTCAAATCGGGTTTAAGGATAACTTCGGAGTTTTTCAGAGAGAAGAGACCTTGATGATCATGCGTTTATTGGAGAGTAATTTTCCGGATTATAATCTGGTATTGCCTAAGAAAAAAGAGATAGCGATCAGTTTTTCCAAAAATGATTTGATCGATACCATGAAAAGAATGGCCATCCTGTCCACGGACAAATATAAGGGGGTCAAATTTTCCCTGACCAAAGGGAATTTAGAAATTCAATCCGTGAATCCGGATATTGGGGATGCTAAGGAAAATTTATCTCTGGAGTATAAAGGGGGTAAACTGGAAATAGGATTCAATGCCCGGTTCTTTATCGACGCCCTTCAGGTTATGGAGAGCGAAACCATTATCCTGGAATTAAATGATTCAGTGAGCCCGGCTGTTTTAAGCGGTCTTCAAGATCCGGGATTTATGGCATTAATCATGCCGATGAAACTTATGGAAGAATCAGGGGAAATTCAGTGATCCCCCACCTTTTGCCCATACGCAGAAACATATCCTGAAAAAATTCAAAAAAGTAACAGTTTAACCATTTTTAATTGAAAATCCGAGAAGCTTAAAGTGCCCCGGGTTTTTAAAAAAGGGACGGTAATCGTATGACTTCTTATGGAGCCGATCAAATAAAGGTCTTGGAAGGGTTGGCCCCTGTCCGGGAAAGACCTTCCATGTATATAGGCAATACCTCGACCGAAGGTCTGCATCAATTGGTCTATGAAGTGGTCGATAACAGCATCGATGAGGCCCTGGCCGGTTTTTGCAACCGCATCGACGTGGTCATTCACTCCGATGAAAGCGTCTCCGTCGAAGATAACGGCCGAGGCATACCGGTGGATATGCACAAGACGGAAAAAAAGCCGGCCCTGGAAGTGGTCATGACCAAACTCCACGCCGGGGGAAAATTCGATAATGAGACCTATAAGGTCTCCGGGGGGCTCCATGGCGTCGGGGTTTCGGTGGTTAATGCCCTCTCGGAGTTTTTGGAAGTGGAAGTCAGGATCAATGGAAACGTTTATTATCAAAAATATGAACAAGGCAATCCGGTGACCCCCATGGAAGTCATCGGTACGACCAAAAGGTCCGGAACCAAAGTCCATTTTAAACCCGACGGATCGATCTTTGAAACCATCTCGTTTAGTTATGATATCTTATCCCAGCGGTTGAGAGAGCTTTCCTTTTTAAACAAAGGGGTTCGTATCACCATCGAAGATGAGCGGACGACCAAAAAAAATGAATTTTTTTATTTGGGAGGTATCAATTCTTTTGTCGAATATTTAAACCGGAATAAAGAGGTCGTTCACCCCAAGCCGATCTATGTTTCCGGACAGCGGGGGGAGGTCATTATCGAGGTCGCCTTTCAATATAATGACTCCTACCAGGAAAAGATTTTTTCTTATGCCAATACCATCAACACCCGGGACGGCGGGTCCCACCTAAGCGGCTTTAAGACGGCCTTAACCCGCAGTCTGAACCAGTATGCCACCAAGGAAAATCTGCCCAAGGCGTTGCGGGAAAAGGTTTCCGGTGATGATGTCCGGGAGGGTATGACCGCCATCATCAGCGTCAAATTGCCCAACCCCCAGTTTGAAGGACAGACCAAAACCAAGCTGGGAAACAGCGAGGTCAAAGGGCTGGTGGACACGCTGGTTTATGAAGAGTTGAACGCCTTTCTGGAAGAAAACCCGGCGGTGGCCAAAAATATTTTGACCAAAGTGACCGAGGCGGCCCGGGCCAGGGAAGCGGCCCGCAAGGCCAAAGAACTGACCCGACGGAAAGGGGCCTTGGTGGACACCTCCCTCCCGGGAAAGTTGGCCGATTGCCAGGAACGGGACCCCAGGTTCTGTGAGCTTTATATCGTCGAGGGGGATTCGGCCGGCGGCTCGGCCAAGCAGGGAAGGGACCGGAAATTTCAGGCCATCCTGCCCTTAAAGGGAAAAATCCTCAATGTGGAGAAGGCCCGTTTCGATAAAATGATCGAAAATATCGAGATCCGGACCCTCATCACGGCCCTGGGTGCGGGAGTGGGCGGAGAAGACTATCAGCCGGAACAATTACGCTATCATAAAATCATTATCATGACCGATGCCGATGTGGACGGGGCCCACATTCGCACCTTGTTGTTGACTTTTTTCTACCGGCGGTTTCAACAACTGATAGAAAAAGGGTTTTTATACATCGCCCAGCCTCCGCTTTACCGGCTGGCCGCCGGCAAGGAAGAGACCTACATCAAAGACGACGACGCCTTCCATCGGTTCTTGGGGAAAAGGGGGATCCATAAAAAGAAGCTTTTTTGGAAGGAAAAGGAAAAATCCCTGGAAGGGGAGGCCCTGATCCAGTTCCTGGAAAAGATCAATCACTACCTGCGGTCCCTGGAAAAATTGGAGATGAAAGGCTTTGACGCCCCGGTACTGGAGATCTTGGCCGATCCGGAAGGGCCGGAGTCCCTGACCAAAGAACGCCTGAAGGACCCCGCTTATATGAAGGCCTTGAAAAAGAAATTGGCGGGCCAGGAGATCCCTACCGGCGAACTTGTTTTTGATGAAGAACATCAGGCCTATTCGTTACCGATTTTGGATCAACCCGCCGGAAGGGAAAGATACACCCTGGATTGGAACCTCCAATCCCTGGCCGATTTTCAAAACCTGCGCCGTTTTAAAAAGGAACTGCCCTGGCTGCAGGCCTTTCCCCTTTTGGTCCTCAATGATCAACAGCCTCAGCCAATAAATACCCCCAAAGAATTGCTGGCGTTTTTTTTGGAAGAAGGCAAAAAGGGTTTGAACATCCAGCGCTATAAGGGTCTCGGGGAGATGAACCCCCAGCAGCTCTGGCAAACCACCATGAATCCCGAAAACCGCACCTTATTACAAATCAAGGTGGAAGACATGGTCGCGGCCGAAGAAATGTTTACCATCTTGATGGGCGACAAAGTGGAACCCCGGAGAGATTTTATTTATCAGCACGCCCTGGAAGTCCGGGAATTGGATATTTAAAAATAAGAGGGGCCAAGGGGTCGAGGATTCCAGGATTCAAGACAAGAGCTTGGACACTTAAACAAACCCCTCGAACCCTGGACCCCTTGAATCCTTGAACCCTTAAAGGTATTTATTATGACTTTTGTTTCTCAGGAAGTACCCACCAACATCGAAGACGAGATCACGCGCTCTTACATGGATTATGCCATGAGCGTCATCATCGGACGGGCCTTACCGGATATCCGGGACGGACTCAAGCCGGTACACCGGCGCATCCTCTTTTCCATGCGGGAATTAGGCAACGACTATAATAAGGCCTATAAAAAATCGGCCCGTATCGTCGGGGATGTGATCGGTAAATATCATCCCCACGGAGATACGGCGGTCTACGACACCATCGTGCGGATGGCCCAGGATTTTTCCCTGCGTTATCCTCTGGTGGACGGCCAGGGCAATTTTGGTTCCGTGGACGGAGATTCTCCGGCGGCCATGCGTTACACGGAAATCCGCATGACCCGCCTGGCCCATGAATTCCTGGAGGATTTGGATAAAGAGACCGTGGACTTTTTGCCCAACTATGACGGTTCTTTAAATGAGCCCTCCATTCTCCCCACCCAGGTCCCCAACCTCCTGATCAACGGGTCTTCCGGGATCGCCGTGGGCATGGCCACCAACATCCCGCCCCATAATCTATCCGAGGTCGTCGCGGGAACCCTGGCCCTGATCGATAATCCCGATCTTTCCTTTGAGGAATTAATCCGATTGATTCCCGGCCCTGATTTTCCGACCGCCGGCTTTATTTACGGAAGTTCCGGGATTTATCAGGCCTACCGGACCGGCCGGGGCATTATCAAGCTGAGGGCCAGGGCCTTGATCGAAAAAAAGAAGGCCCAGGGCCGGGAAAGCATCGTCGTCACCGAATTGCCCTACCAGGTGAACAAGGCCAGGTTGATCGAAAAGATTGCCGAGCTGGTCAAGGAAAAAAAGATCGAAGGCATCCAGGATATACGGGACGAATCGGATCGGGAAGGGATGCGCATCGTCATCGACCTGAAAAAAGACGAGATGGTGGAAATCATCCTGAACCAGCTCTATAAATTCACCTCCATGGAAGTCACCTTCGGGATCATCTTCCTGGCCATCGTCAACAACCGGCCCAAGGTCATGGACCTGAAAACCATCCTGGGCCATTTCCTGGAATTCCGGAAAGAGATCATTCGAAAACGAACGATCTTCGAATTGAAAGAAGCGGAAAGAAAGGCCCATATCCTGGAGGGGTTGAAGATCGCCCTGGACAACCTGGATGAGGTGATCGCCTTGATCCGCAAGGCCAAAAATCCGGCCGAGGCCAAGACCCAATTGATCAGCCGGTTTTCCTTTTCCGAGATTCAGGCCCAATCTATCTTGGAAATGCGTTTGCAAAGATTGACCAATCTGGAAAGGGAAAAAATCATTCAGGATTATAAGGAAATCCTCAAAACCATCGAACGGCTGAAGGCCATCTTGGCCAGCGAGGCCCTGATCCTGCAATTAATCCGGGAGGAATTGACCGAGCTCAAAAAACGCTACGGCGATGAGCGGCGCACCGAGATTATCGAGGATACCACCGAGATCGAGCTTGAGGACCTGATCGTCGAAGAAGACATGGCCGTGACGATTTCTCACGGCGGTTATATCAAAAGGAACCCGATCAGTCTTTACCGCAGTCAAAGAAGAGGGGGGCGGGGCATCACCGGCATGGAGACCAAGGAAGACGATTTTGTGGAGCACCTCTTTATCGCCTCCACCCATGATTATTTTCTGTTCTTTACCAATCTGGGGAGGCTTTACTGGTTGAAGGTCCACGAGATCCCCCAGGCCGGACGGCTGGCCCGGGGCAAGGCCATGGTCAACGTCTTGAATCTCCAGCCCCAGGAAAAAGTGGCCACTATCCTGTCGGTACGCTCCTTTGAAGAGGGGAAATCGGTCATCATGGTGACCCGCAAGGGGATGATCAAAAAGACCGACCTGATGTCTTTCAGCCGGCCCAGGTCGGGCGGTATCATCGCCACCATCATCCAGGAGGGAGACGAACTGATTGCCGCCGATGTCACCCATGGGGAGCAGGACATTTTTCTTGGGACCCGGGACGGCCTGTCCATCCGCTTCAAGGAAAAGGATATCCGGGAGATGGGACGGCTGGCCCAGGGGGTAAAGGGGATCCGTTTGAGCCCCTCTGATTGGGTCGTGGGCGCGGAGGTCTTATCCCAGGAAGGGACCATCCTGACGGTCACGGAAAACGGATTCGGCAAGCGGACCAGGACGGAGGACTATCGGGAACAAGGCCGGGCCGGTAAAGGGATCATCACCATTAAAACCACGAATAGAAACGGACCGGTGGTGGGGGTCTTGCAGGTTGCCGATGAAGACGATCTGATGATTATTACCGATCGGGGCAAAATTATTCGTTTGAGGGTCAAGGACCTTTCGGTGATCGGGAGAAATACCCAGGGGGTCAGATTGATCAATCTGGAAGATCAGGAAAAGGTGGTCAGCGTGGCCCGTTCGGCGACCAAGGAAGAGGAGAACGGTGACCCGGAATAATCGAGCCCCGAGCATCGGGGTCATCGGGGCCGGAAGTTGGGGGACGGCCCTGGCCTGGTTATTGGCCGGTAACGGTTACCCGGTCCATTTATGGTCTTATGAAGAGACCACGGCCAAACAGATCAGCAAGGATCGGGAGAATAAAAATTTTTTGCCCGGGGTGATTCTTCCGGAGGCCGTCGAAGCCACGACCGAGCTTCGGGAGGCCGTGCAGCAAAAAGATGTACTGGTCCTGGCGGTTCCTTCGCATTTTTTCCGGGGTGTCTTGAAGCAAATGAGGGGCTTCCTTTCTCTGGTCAATCAAGGATGTCTGTGGATCTCGGCCACCAAAGGGATTGAAAATGAAACCTTGTTGACCATGTCCGGGGTTCTTAAGGAAGTGTTGGGTCCGGAATATCATCCCGGCATCGGCTGTCTTTCCGGCCCCACCTTTGCGAAGGAGGTTTCCCGAAAACTTCCTACCGCGGTCACCCTGGCTTCAGATGAGGGAAATACCGCCCTAACGGCCCAACGGTTTTTCTCCAACCGCTTCTTCCGGGTTTACACCAATTTGGATTTATTGGGAGTGGAATTGGGAGGGGCCCTGAAAAATGTGATCGCCCTGGCCGCGGGGATTTCCGATGGATTGGGCTTTGGCCATAATACGCGAGCCGCCTTGATTACCCGCGGCCTGGCCGAGATCTGCCGACTGGGAGAAAAAATGGGGGCCCGAAGGCCGACCTTTTTTGGACTGGCCGGAATCGGAGATCTGGTTTTAACCTGTACCGGCGACCTGAGCCGAAACCGGACCGTGGGCCTTCGCCTGGGGCAGGGGGAAAAACTATCGGCTATTCTTTCCACCATGACCATGGTCGCCGAGGGAATCAAAACCACCCGGGCGGCCCATCAACTGGCAAAGCGAGAACAGATTGAAATGCCGATCGTTTCCCAGATGAACGGCATATTATATGAGGGCCGGGATCCGCGCCAGGCCGTCAAGGATTTAATGACCCGGGATCTAAAAGCGGAAGGATGAGGAAAGGCCTGATGTCCCGTTTCGTCACTGTTGATTACGGACAAAGTTTTTTTGGAATGAATCAACACGGGGCCTTTCTCTTGTGCTCTATGCCGGCAGGACCACAAAATAGAGTGTACAGTCCAGGCCTCTTTGGGTGTCTTTATTTTTTTTAGGTAGCTGCAAAAAATAGGGAGTGAAAAAAGGGTTGACAAGAAATTCATTTATAGATATGTAATAGTCTCGTTTTTATTAAAACACACAAACATCTAAATAAGGAAACGGGCCTATGATAATAAAAAGGGGTCATCTCTTTATTACCATAGCACTGCTGTTGTTGTTTCCATGGCATGTGTTTGGTGCTCCTTCAAAGAATCATTCGAAAAAGAATCAATCCGTCGCCTCGAAAAAAATTTCTCAAAAAAAAGTTTCTTCCAAAATAAAAACGCACAAGAGGTCTAAAAGATCCGTAAAAGCCATAAAAAAGAGCACCAAGCAGGTGGCGCATGACAATCCGCCAGCGGCTAAAGATGCCCCTCCCTTATTGAAGATTACTCCGCTGGAAAACGGAAAATTTCTCTTGGAGCCCATGGACAGTTCTTCTAATGGATAAAGGAGCGGAGTCCTTAAGCCTGATCAAAAAACCGGTCTTTGATGAAGAGCTGGAGCCGGGGGATCATCAAGAAGAGAATAGCCTGAATCCTTTGACCAGCTTTCCCACTCTCTTGGTCAAAATTTCCAAACAATTGTTGGGTAAGTCTTACCGTCTCGGCGGAAACGGACAGGGCAATCAGGGGATCGACTGTTCGGGCTTTATGAGAAAGATCTATCAGTCCCTGACCCTTTCCTTGCCCCACTCCAGCCGGGAGCAGGCCAAGCTGGGATCGTTGGTCACCACCGAATGGGACCTGAGTCGCTTGAAGATCGGGGACTTGTTATTTTTTAAACGAAACCGGGGTGCTCAAATCGGACATACGGGAATGTATATCGGCGATGGCAAGATGATCCATTCGGCCAGCAAAAAAGGGGTCGTTATCTCCAACCTGAAAGGCTCCGATTATTATAATAGAAATTTTGTCATGGCCAAAAGGCTGTTTATTCTTGAAGACCCCCAGGGAGACGGCTTTAAGGAATTTAAAGAACCATAATCGATAATCTTCAACTTAAGCACCCATCAACAGCCAACAAAAAGGGCGGGTATAAAACCCGCCCTTTTTTTGATTTGACCAGTCCTCGAACTCCGTGGATTATCGCGAGTCGTCGAACTTAATCTCTTTCAATGATCGTCGTCATGCCCATGCCGCCGCCGACACAAAGGGTGGCCAGACCGACATTCAGGTTGCGGCGAATCATTTCATACATCAGGGAGATGATGATCCGAACGCCGGTGGCCCCCACGGGATGGCCAAGACCGATACCGCTGCCGTTGACGTTGGTGATTTCCCGGTTTAAACCCAGGCCTTTCTCACAAGCCAGATATTGAGAGGCGAAGGCCTCGTTGACTTCGATAAGCTGAATGTCCTTCAAACTCATTCCGGCCCTTTTCAGGCACTTTTCCGTGGCCGGAACCGGCCCATAACCCATATATTTGGGGTCCACTCCGGCCACGGCCTGGGCCACGATCTTGGCCATTGGGGTGAGTCCCAGTTCTTTCGCCCGAGCACGGGTGGTGACGATTACGGCCGCGGCCCCGTCGTTGAGCCCGGAGGAGTTGCCGGCCGTAACGGACCCTTCTTTATTAAAGGCCGGGGCCAGGCGGGAAAGATCGGCCATGGTCAAACCATAACGCACATGTTCGTCCGTATCGACCAGACGGGGTTCGCCCTTTTTTTGGGGGATGGCCACGGGAACGATTTCTTCTTTGAATTTTCCGGCCTTTATGGCCGCCTCGGCGTTGTTATGGCTGCGCAGGGCAATCACATCCTGCTCTTCCCGGGAAATCGCATATTTTTCGGCCAGGTTCTCGGCGGTCTGGCCCATGATGTAGCCCTTTTTTTCCAAGAGGTTGCTGCCGGAAAAGAGCATCTCCCACATGGCATCGGTCATCTGGCCGTGGGTCAAGCGGGCCCCCCAGCGGGCGGTCATCAGGACATAAGGGGCCGAACTCATGGATTCGACTCCACCGGCCAAAACCATTTGGGAATCACCGGCCTTGATCTGTTGGACCCCGAAGGCCAGGGCCTGCATGGCCGAAGAGCATTGGCGCTGAATGGTGACCGCCGGCACCTCGACCGGGATCCCGGCCTTCAGCGCGGCGGTCCGGGCCGTATTGGCCTCATCCGGACACTGGCAGCAATCGCCCAGGATGACATCATCCAATTGATCTCCGGAGATAGGGGTTCGTTTAAGGACCTCGGTGATGACGGTGGCGGCCAACTGGTGGGCCCTGATGGACTTAAAGGCCTCGCCGAATTTACCTATGGGTGTGCGGGCGGCGCCCACGATAACGACATCGTTTGGATTTTTCAAAGCAGTTTCCTCCTTTTCATTCGTCGAAATATGGGGCTCATGTTAAACAGATGACGATCATTAGTCAACTTTTTAGTTAATGGTTGTAATTGGTGCCAGGAATGTTTTAAAATGATTTCAAAAACAATGGATACCATCATTTTCAGGAGGGCTCCCATGAACATCACGGACTCGGCCATCATGAAGGGTTGTTTGCGAGTAGATTCGCAGGGCAAGGTCACTATTTTGGACCCTGCGAAGCTTCAAGAAGAGGTGATCGATCAATTGGTGCAATCGGCGGTTTTTGGCGAGGTTGATCAAAAGTCCTTGGCCTGCTGGTTGATCTGGGAATTGGGGCAGGCCGTGGGGATTTATCCGGCTTCTATCCATGAATTTTACCGAGCCGTGGGACGCGGAGAAATCGACCAAAAGTTCACGGTTCCGGCCATTAATCTCCGGGCCATGACCTATGATTGCGCCCGGGCCGCATTTAAGGCGGCCATCCAGCGAAAGGTGGGGGCCATGATCTTTGAGATCGCCCGCTCGGAGATCGGCTATACGGCCCAGAGGCCCAGGGAATATTTTTCTTCGGTCATGGCCGCGGCCATAAAAGAAGGTTTCCAGGGGCCGTTGTTTGTCCAGGGAGACCATTTCCAAGCCAGCAACAAAAAATTCCAGGAACAACCGGAAGAAGAAATAAAGGCCATCGAGCAACTCATCAAGGAGGCCATCCAGGCCGGTTTTTACAATATTGACATAGATACCTCCACCCTGGTGGACCTCGGTCAGCCCTCGGTTTCCGAGCAGCAGCGGACCAACTATGAACTGTGCGCCCGGTTTACGGCCTTTATCCGGAAGAATCAGCCCCAAGGCCTGACCATTTCCGTAGGGGGAGAAATTGGAGAAGTGGGCAAGAAAAATAGCGACGAGACGGATCTTAGGGCCTTTATGGACGGGTTTAATCGGTCCTTGCCGGCAGGGCTGCCGGGTCTTTCCAAAATCAGCATCCAAACCGGGACGAGTCATGGAGGCGTGGTCCTGCCCGACGGCACCCTGGCCCAGGTGGCCATTGACTTTAATGTTCTCAAGGAACTTTCCAAAGTAGCCCGAACCGTTTATGGCCTGGGTGGTACGGTCCAGCACGGGGCTTCCACCCTGCCCGATGAGGCCTTCCATCAGTTTGTCACCCATGACGCCGTTGAAGTCCACTTGGCCACGGGTTTTCAGAATATGATCTATGACCATCAACAATTTCCGCAAGGATTTGAAACAGCACATTTATGAATATCTAAAATCCAAACATGCCGACGAATGGAAATCAGGCAAGACCGAGGAACAATTTCTATACAGCACCCGGAAAAAAGGCCTGGGACCCTTTAAGGCCGAAATGTGGGGCTTACCGGAAGACGTTCGATCGGCTATTCGAAAGAGCCTGGAAGACAAATTCGGGTTTTTGTTTGATCAGCTCCAGGTGGGCGATACCCAGGGACTGGTTCGAAAATTTGTTCCGCCGACAAAAGTGAAAAAGGGACAGGCGGACTTTGGCCTCGGCAAGGCCAAGGAAGAGGATGTTTCGGACCTTGCGGATTAAACTTAACGGAAAGGATATTTAGAAATGATCGATTTCAGCTTGAGTGATGACCAAAAACGATTGTTGGAACTGGCCAAAGAGTTTGCCGCTAAAGAGATTAAACCGAAGGCCATCGAATATGACCGGGAGGGGACCTATCCCGAAGCCATTTTAAAAAAGGCCCGGGAGCTCGGGCTGATGTATACCAATATTCCGGAGCAATACGGCGGATCGGGGATGAGCTTTTTAGACCATTACCTTGTCACCGAAGCCATGAATTATGAATGTTGCGCCATCGGCCAGATGATCGGCATTGCTCACTTGGCCACGGGGGCCGTCCTGATCGGGGGAACGGAGGAGCAAAAGAAAAAATTTATCGGAGCCATGACGGAGAGCTACCGAAGCGCCTGTTTTTGCCTTACCGAACCGGAGGCCGGCTCCGATGCGGGGGTGATGCGCACTACGGCAGTGAAGAAAGGCGATCGCTACATTGTCAACGGGTCCAAATGTTATATCACCAACGGCCAGTACGCCGACCTGCTTTGTCTGTTTGCCACCATCGATAGAAGTCTGGGCACCAAAGGAATCTGCTGTTTTGCCGTTCCCCGCGATACCCCGGGTATCCGGGTGGGCCGGGTGGAGGATAAAATGGGACACCGGGCCTTAAATGTCGTCGAGCTGTTTTTTGAAGAGTTGGAGCTCACCCAAGAAAATCTGATCGGGCAGGAAGGACAGGGTTTCAAACTGGCCATGATGGCCCTCGACCGGGGCAGAGTCAACATCGCCTCCATTTGCACGGGTATCGGCCAAAAGGCCCTGGATGAGGCGGTTCACTGGGCCAAGACCCGGGTTCAATTCGGACAACCGATCGGTAACTTTCAGGGGGTCCATTTCATGCTGGCCGACATGAACGCCCTGGTCATGGCCTGCCGGGCCATGTATCTCCAGGTAGGATGGATGTTGGACCAGGGGATGCGCTGCACCACCGAAGGGGCCCTGGCCAAGTTTTTTGCCACCGATGCGGCCATGAAGATTACCACCGATGCCGTCCAGATATTGGGCGGATCGGGTTATATGAGAGGTTCGACGGTGGAGAAATTGATGCGGGATGCCAAGTTGACCCAGATCTTCGAAGGGACGAACCAGATCAACCGCATGGTAGCCGGCCGGGGGATTTTAGCAGCGTCAAGCCGGTTGTTTTAAGCCACCGGTTAAATCCTCGAGGCCTTATTCCCCGCCAAACAGGCGCCTGGGATTATCGATCATCATGGTCCTGATCTGTCCTTCGGTGATTCCGGCCTGTTTCAGGGCCGGAAGGATGTTGCGGAAGATATTGACAAAGGACCAGTGGGCCAATTGACGGCCGACCTCTTCCGGCAGCCGGCCACCGCGCCCCGAAGAGCAGGCGATGAAGTCCTGGGACAACATGATCCGGTCGGCGTAACCGACTCCCAAAAGACCGATCAACGTGGCGGTCCTTATCCGGTCGGGCAGGAACAATTCGATCCCGAACCGGTCAAAGCCGATATGCACCCCCTGGCTCAAGACGCCCATCTGGTATTGCAAAGAGGGATTGCCGCACATATGGCCGATCATGATGCTTCTTGGCCGTACCCCTTGGCCGATGAGAAACGCCGCCTGCTCCGGCCCCATGGTGCCCCCCTCCGTGTGGGTGATAATGGGAAGGCCGCTTTCTTTCCCGGCCTTGGCCGCCGCCCGCAGCAATCCTTCCTCCAGGGAGGAAATGCCGTTCAGTCCCGTGCCCACCTTGATGACCCCGGGCTTCACGGCCGACGGGCCGATGCCTTGGTGATTTCCTCCATAAAGCCTTCATAGAGCTCCGTGACCGGATCGCCGATTTTGTTTTTCATGCGCTGCTTCAGATATGCCCACTTGCCCATGGTTTCCGTATACCGGCCGGTGGAGCAGATGATGTTGATCTGTGAGTTTTCCGAGACTTCCCTGAGGAGATCGACATCGCGGTTCAAATCCGGAGGGGTGGCATCGATAATCGACTGCACCCCATAGGCCTTTACTGGTTCCAGGGCCTTAAGACAAAGCTTGACCATCTTCCCCCGGTCGTAAGGCCGGGACAAGGGGTCGCACTCCCAGCCCGCATAACCTGCGGCCATATGCTCATGGACCAGGGTCAACCCCAGGGCATCAGAAGAAATGGGACCGAGAACGGTGTTGATTTTCATCATCGACCTTCCTGATTAAAGAGGTTTAAGGGCTGATTTAATCTTCCGGATAATCATCCGGACCAGAATCCAGAAAAGGCCGATGAGCAGGAGGCCGATCAACAAGGCCCCATAAGTAAGGAAGTTGCCCCCGGCGATCAAATTGATTGGATTGAGGGAAGGCATCGCCTGATACCGGCCTTCAGGTCCCCGATATCTTTCCGGTATACGGGCCAGGCCTTCTCCTTTGACGTCCTTGAAAGAACGCAGGTATTCGGCCAAGGCGATCCATTCCTTCAATTCCTCAGCCCTGGGTCCCTTCCGGTCTGTATAGACAATGGCCTGTTCCAACTTCGGGAGAGGACGGCCGTTTTTGTCCTTGGGTTCCACTCTGATGATTCCATGGGTGACCTTTGCGATATATTCGATCATCCTGGCCGCGTATAAATTCAAACAGACCCGGTAAATTCTGCCAGGATCAAGAGGTTGGTAATCTCCGTTTTGTTCCCGCACCTGGACCGAGGTGACCCGGTCGAACAACAGGCGATAGGGATTGAAGGAGAATTTCACCCCGGACACCTGTAAATGGGCATCTTCTTTTTTTAATGGGGCCAGGGTCGTTTCCACCTCCAGGACATCCTTTATCTCTTTGCCGTAAACATAGAAGGCTAACAAAGGATACCCGGCAAGGCCGTCGGGGCCGAGGCCGAGGGAAAGGACCTGAAAGGCATCGGCCACGGTAATTTTCCCCTTTTGAAACGACCCCCTGATGAGCCCAAGGGGATCCAAGGCCAGATGAATATAGGCGTAGTCCGGGCCTTCGGTCTTTTTAACGGCCTGCCGATAAGCATCGGTAATCAGATTCCCCAATCCCATTTCCCGGGGATGGGCGTAGGCCGAACAGAGGGATTCCATATTGAAGGTCGATTCGGCGATGACCTGATCAAATTTCAGGTGATATGGGGCTAAGTAATCCCGGTTGACGATTTTTTTAAAGCCCTCTATATCCGCGGCTATGTTTTTATCCTCCGGGATGTCGGCGGTAATGTTTTTCAATTGATAGGAGGCCAGTTGGCATCTTTCTCCTTTGGTAACCTTTATCTCCAGGAGTCCCAGATACTCGCTATAACTACCGCTGGAGACGATGATGGTCCTCCCGATCCTTATCGGCTTGGGCAAGATCGTATGGGTGTGTCCGCTGATGATCACATCGATTTCCGGTACCTGCCGGGCCAATATTTCATCTTCCGAGCGTTTCTTGATCGAGTTGGTGCCGGAATGGGAAAGGCAGATGATGATATCCACTTTTTCTCTGTTTTTGAGGATATCCACCATCCGCTTGCTGACTTGAATCGGGTCGGCAAAGGTCAGCGGCTTGGCAAAAGGGGTATCGTCGGCCGCGTCTCTGCCCATGAGACCGAACAACCCGATGCGAAGGCCGTTTCTTTCCAGGACCAGGACCTCTTTGACCGGATAGTCTTCAAAGGCCCGCTTAAGCGTTGCATCTCCGGGATCGTTTTGACTGAAAACCACATTGGAGGCGACCAAGGCCGGCAAAGGTTTGTTTTCCGCTTTAGCCCTTTGAAGCATCCGGGCCAGGCCGTCATTACGGAAATCAAAATCATGATTGCCCAGGGTCCCTACGTCGTAGCCCATCTGGCCCATAAGCCGAAGTTCGGAGGCCTCTTTAATAAAGGAGGTATGGAACAGAGTGCCCATGGAAAAATCGCCGGCATCCACCAGCAAGGTCTTTTGACCGTGAAGCTTGCGCTGTTCGTTAATCAGGTGGGCCAGCCTGGCATAACCCCCCTGTTGTAATGGTTTTCCCTCGTTGGTCAAAATACGATGGGGCAGAAAATAGGAGTGCAGATCATGGGTGAAGAGGATCATTAAATCCCGGCCTTTGTCGGCCTCCCCGGCCGTGCTTCCGGCCGCCAGGGAGAGCAACGCCAAAGAAATGATCAGCCATCCTGTTTTTTTGATGAGGTTCACAATCTTCACTTAGGGTCCTTCGGCCTCTCAATGCCGACCTTGAATTTTTTTTTAACAGTGGGTAATGGAAATACTGATTTCCGACTTTCGTCGGAATGACGAGGATGAACTTTCGACGACTTTTTACAAACCATCAAACCTTTAAAGATCTACTTCCAAGTTTTTCCATGTCTGAACAGGTAGCTCCAGCGAATGAATTCATTCCAAGAACACCCTTTAGATAAATTCTTTCATTTCCTCAGAGATAATCAAGTCACATCACCGACATGATTATCGTGAAGCGGGTAAGTAAAACGGGATGGCGAAACAAGCCCTTTATTTTTAGCCGGCCCTTTAGGAGGTGGCCCAAAACGCGGCGGCCGGCCGAATCGAAATAATACGGTATCCCAAAGCGTATTTTCAGCAGGTTTAAATCCATGACCGTATCAGAAGAGGTTTTGATGACAATAGCGGGATTTCGGGTGATGCCCGCTTCGATCGTTAGTTTTCCCCGCTGAAAAATAAGGGTGACGGCCGCTTCTATATCCGGCAGATCAATAGCCACAACCCCCTTCAACTTTTCGTAAGCGGCCTGCTTGAGCGCCGATTGACCGACATTGCCAACGATCAACTCCTGCACAATGGATGAAAAAGGGACCTCTTCGGCATGATTGGTAATAGTGAGATCCACAAAGCCTCCTTGGGAGAAGACGGTCTACAGGGCTTTCCGATAAATTTCCAGAACCTCGCTCGAATCGGCAACGAACCGGACATTATTGATAATGGAACCGTCAGACATGCTCAATTCGGCGGCCTTGGTGATATCCTCCTCCTGCACGCCGAATTCGGAGAGCTTTTGGGGATGCCCAATTTTTCGGGTAAAAGCAAAAACAGCCTCCACCGCGGCTTGAGCCGCCTGTTCGGTTGAGCTGCCCTTTTCCATAACGCCTAAAACTTTGGCGATTTCGGCATAATACTCTTGGGCGTCTGAAAGATTGTAGGCCATGCAATGGGGCAGGAGGATGCCGTTGGCGATGCCATGGGGAACGTGGGCGACGGCCCCGATGGAATGGGCCATGGCATGGACCAATCCGACTAAGGCATTGCCGAAGGCCCAGCCGGCCATGGTGGCGGCCAATTGCACCTGTCCGCGGGCCTCGAGATCATGGCCATTTTGAACGCACTGCGGCAGATATTGATTGAGCAGCCGGAGGGCATGCAGGGCCAGGGCGTCGGCGATCGGTTCTCGCTGCAGGGAAGTCATGGCCTCGACGGCATGGCAGAAGGCATCCATCCCCGTTGAGGCCGTCAGCAACGGCGGCAGTTTCGCCGTTAAGGTCGGGTCCAGAATCGCCACCCGCGGGGCGATAAAGGATTCGACGATCAAAATCTTCTGCCCTTTGCTTTTATCATAAATCACCGCCGCCCAGGTGACTTCGCTGCCCGTACCGGAAGTCGTCGGAATAACGATATGGGGTGTCTGTGGTCGAGTCAAGAGTTGAATCCCTTCGAAATCACGTAAAGAGCCGCCTTCGGTCAGGAGAATGCACATGCCTTTGGCGGTATCAATCACGCTGCCGCCGCCGACGCTGACCACAATATCAGCCCCTTTTTCTTTGGCAAAGGCCGCGGCGCGATCAACCACGTCGATGCCCGTATCCTGAGGAATATCGCTGTAGACGCCAACGCATTTCGCGCCAAGGCCGGCAATTATCTTTTCCAGCAAACCGGCCCTGATAATTCCCTGATCGGTGACGACGACGGCGCGGGAACAACCCAGGGCGCTCATCTCGGGTTCCACTTCCTGCGTCGATGAGCCGTTGCCGAAGATGATTTTTGTGGGGCCGAAATAAACAAACGACAGGTCTTGATCGTAAACCATGTTTCTTCTTCCCTTTCTCTTTTCGGGGTTAGACTTCGTCGGGAAAAAGGGTGTTGACTTCCGTCAAGATATCAATAACCTTATTGACGGTTTTGACGTTGCGCACGACATAGGTCAGGTCGCCCTTGAGTTTTAATTTGCCCTGCATCAAGGCCTTGGTCGCATCGAGTTCTTTTTTGGCCACCTGCTTCCAGCGGGCGTAGTCGCCGGTCATGATAAATTTGGCCGTTTGAGCTTTGGCCTGGTCGCAGATCATGAAATCTCGGACATCACCATGCCAGTAGTCGGTGAACATATACACCGATTGGGGAACATTCTTCGAGGGGTCGGCATTAACGGTTATGGAGACACTGCCCTCCCAGTCTTTGGCGATTTCCTTGTATTCTTTGGATTCGACAATTTTTTGCTTCCAGGCGTCCATCCATTCTTGGGTAAAAGCCTTGTAGGCGGTCATTTCCCGTCCTCCTTATGGATATAGTCTATTGCCCAATTCGGGCAGATTCAACTCCATCAGCTTTTCTTTCTTGGGGACCCCATCGGCATTGAGACCCCGAATAGCATAATATTCATCGCGCAGCAGTTGCATGTCGGGGACAGAGCCGGCAGCGGCCCCTTCTTTTAACGGGGTTAAAATCTTAAGCGGCAGAACATCGTCCTTGGCGGATATGCCGAACAGGTTATTGATCCCCCTTTTCAGCGTCCAATCCCGGGCGCCGCAGGTCAGGAAATCTTTAAAATCAAAGTTAAAACCGGTAATGGCATTGAAGGCATCCCGGATGGTCTCCGGCTTGAGGCAGTACATAAGATAGTGGCATAGGGAGAGGCTATTGCCCAGGATGCCGTAATTTTCGGAATTAAAAACGAGACGGGCTTTGTCTTGCGAAGTTTTGCCATCGTAGTCTTCCTTCATCTCAAAGAGCTGAGGCCAGGAAACCATGCCCTGTTCCGTGCCCATTACCGCATGCTGCAAGTGGCAGGCGCCGCGGTTGGACATCATGTAGGCCAGTCCCATGCCGTGGAAGCCGCGTGGGTCGTGCATGGGCAGTTCCAGCCCCTTGACCTGGACGACGGCCTTCATAGCTTCGGCTCCCAACTGGGCGGCGGCTTTCAATGAGCCCTCGGCCAGGAGATCGCCGAAACCGTTCCGGAAGGCGATTTTTTTGAGTAGTGCAAAAACCGCATCCATATTACCCCAGTTGAGTTCCAGGGTGTCGGCCTTATCTTTATCAATGATTCCTTTTTCATAAAGCTCCATGGCCAGGGCAATGGTGGCTCCGGCGCTGATCGTATCCAGTCCGTAACGGTTGCAAAGCTCGTTGGCCTTGATGACCGCTGCCAGATCGTCGTTCATGATCATGGTGCCGAAGGTGCAGCAGGTCTCGTATTCCGGTCCCGGCCCTTCTTTGGTTTGGTAAGGGCCTTCCTTAACCGCCACCACCCTTTTACAGGCAATCGGGCAATTGGCACAGGCATGGGCTTTGGTAAGATACGTTTCCCTCATGGTGGGGCCGCTGAGTTTGGAAGCCAGTTCGAAGGCCTCGCCGATTGTCCAGTTTTTTATGGGGACGTCTCCGGTCATCATGCCCAAATCCATGGCCGCATCGGATCCCATCAGATGCAATGATTCGGCAAAGGCGGATTCCTTGATTTCCTGCATGGCGGTCCTAAATATTTCCTTATACTTTTCTTCGTCGGCCTTGGTCGGAGGCTCATTTCCCCGGACCACGATGGCCTTTAATTTTTTGGAACCCATGACCGCGCCCAAACCCGTTCGACCGATGAAATGGGCTTTATCGTTGCCGATCGAGGAAAATTTGACCAGATTTTCGCCGGCCGGGCCGATAGCCAGGACCTTTAACCCCTGGTCTTCGGATTTGAGGGCATCGGTTACTTCATAAATATCCTTGCCCCAGAGATCGTTGGCGGGAGACAGGGTTGCCTGACCGTTGAGGATGGAAAGGATGACCGGAAAGGGGCTCCGGCCGATAACGATGATGCCGTCAAAGCCGGCGCGTTTTAATTCCGGTCCGAAGGTTCCGCCGCAGGCCGATTCGCCCCAGATGCCGGTTTGCGGGGATTTGGCGGCAACCGCAAATCGGGAGGAACCGGGGAAGCCGCTGGCTACCAGGGGACCGGTCATGATCATGAGCGGACTTTCCGGCGAAAGGGGATCGGCATCCAGATTATATTTTTCTAAATAAAACGAGGCGGCCAGGGAACTTCCGCCGATAAATTTCTTGAGCCTCTTTTCTTCGAGAGGAAAGCTCGAACAAACCCCCTTCGTCAAGTCAACCTCCAAGACCTTGCCCGCGTATCCGTGCATGATGGCCTCCCTAAATGAATATTACCATAATTTCATCCCTCAGGGTTTAGAAATAATTCGTGAACCGCTTCATCTATTTTCTTTGCAGCACCGCGCTGCGCATCAGGGCCGGGATGTCCAGCTCTTGCACCCGCTGGGAAAAAACCCGCCAGGTCATGAACCCTTCGCCCGGATTCGATCCCGCCCCGATGCCGGTATTCATGGCCACCAATCTCCGGAATCGTTCCGGCATCTGGGCCAGGAGGCGCAGGCCGATAGACCCGCCCCAATCCTGGAGACAGAGTAATGTGCTCCAGGTTCAAAGCCATGATCTATTTCCGCATCCAGCGGACATGGGACTTAAAACTATAGGCATTGGACTCTACCGGTTTGTCGGACCTGCCGAACCCGATCAGGTCCGGGACGATGACCCGGCCCTTCTCCGCCAGGGGCGGGATCATATGGCGGTACAGATACCCCAGGTGGGCTCTCCATGGAGCATCAAAATGGGGTCTCCCTGTCCCTGCTCGACATAGGCCAGGCGCAGGCCTTCAATGTTTTCGTATCGGGGTTCATAAGGGAATCCCGGCAATTCCTGGAATCGATCATCCGGCGTGCGCACAACCGCTCCCTCGGGCCACTCAGGGCGGATACCGGCCCGTTCGGCCACCCTGGAAATATCCGGCCAGGTCTAAACCGGAGATTTTGGCCACCCATAGAATAAAATTCAAGAGATCGGCATCGATTTCATGTTCCGGCGGTCTTGGCTCGTACCGATCCCAGTTCCCGAAAACCATGGCCATGGAAGGCCGGCCTCGTCCAGGTCGGCTAATTCCAGGGCATAGAGATGATCGTGCCCGGATCGAAAGTAAACCCGCCCGGCGCAAACCCCCGTAGCCCGGGAAATGGCCTCGGCTGCTTCCGGCGAACATTAGTTCCTGTTCCCAGAGCAAAGGGTCGGCCCTGAGATAAGAAAGTTCTTCGTCGGAAGGGGTGATGATTTTCATAAGACCTCCTTAAGGGCTTGTTTAAGAAATCGGATTATGGCGAAGTCCAGGTCCAGGACCTCGGTCATCCTGGAGGAAATGAGCGGCCTTCTCGAACAGAACGGGGCCTTCGGCCCAGGGCAACAATTCCATGAGCCGCCTTGCATATTCAATGGGGAAAACATTATCCTCCGGGGCCCAGAGCAGAAGAGTAGGTATCTTGGCCAATTCCGGAAGCCGGCTTTCGATCATTTGCATATCTTTCCATCCGCGATCCCCTGGACGCATGGGGATGGTTCTCGGCCAGGTAAGGACCACATGGTCGGAATCGGGCTCGTCAAAGACATGATGGTAGGCCCGGGCCTCTTCTTCGGTCATCCCCCGCCGGGAGGTGGCCGAAGGGCCGTGATGGGAAAGGACCTTATGGCGCTTCATAAAAAACTGACCGATGAGGGGCGCATGCCAGGTGGTCCAGGGCCGCGGAGAGGAATGGAATTTTCCAACATAGCCGGTAAACAGCCAGGTGTTCATCAGGATGAGGGCTGACAGTCTTTCCAGGCGCTGCAAGGCCGCTCCCACTCCCTCGCCGTGTATGGTCATTTGATTTCACCAACCCCCAGGGATCACCGGCGCCCTTCTCCTTTTATTTTTGAAGATCTTGCATTTGGATGGGATGAGTATAAAATGGCCGGGAAAGAAGTTCAAGATGAAAAGATTCGATCATTATCGATGAGTCTCGAAAGGAATAAGACCATGAACATGGATGTTATTGTCATCGGGGCCGGTTTGGCCGGAATGATGGCCACCTATGCCGCTCAGGCCGAAGGGGCGAAGGTGTTATTGATTGACAAGGGATCCATAGGCCGGGGGACCAATACCGCCTTAGCCAACGGTGTTTTTGCCGCGCCGACTTCCGATTACAGCTCCGAGGCTTATGTCGAGGATACGATCCAGGCCGGCAGAAAGATTAATGATGCCGAATATGTCAAACTGATTGCCCAAGAGGCCCCCAAGACCATGGCCTTTCTTAAGGATCAGGGCCTTGACCTGGAAGAACGGAAGGGTCAGTTTTTTGTTCGCACGCCAAGTCCCGATACCATCCCCGGTATGGTTTTGGTCAAGACCCTGGCCGGGATGATCAGTGGCTTGGGAAAGGTGGCCGTTTTAAAAAATTTTTATGTCACCGAACTCTTGACGGAAGAAAAAACAGGAGGGGTCAAAGGATTTGATGAAACCGGTCAAGAAATGACCCTTAGAGCCCCGGCGGTCATCCTGGCCACCGGCGGGGCCGGTGGGATTTATCTCCGGAACGACAATCAAAAAAGCACCATGGGCCAGGGATATGCCCTGGCGGCCAAGGCCGGTCTGTCCCTGTGGGACATGGAATTCGTCCAGTTTTATCCTTTGGTATTGAATGAACCACGCCTGCCCTCCATGATCGTCTATCCTCCTTACCCGAAAGAATTACGATTGGTCAATGCCTCCGGAGAAGATCTCTTGAAGAAATGGAAGGTGGACAACATCAATAAGGCGGCCATGACCAAACGGGATGAATTTTCCGTTCTGCTCTATGAGGAAGACCAAAAAGGGCCGGTTTATCTGGATTGCCGTCAGGTCCCGGAAGAGGCCTGGGAAGATCTTCGACGGACCCTTTTTAAAAAGATCCGTTTTGACTTTCAGAATAGATCCATAGCGATTTCACCGGCGGTCCATTTTTTTATGGGGGGTGTCCGGACCGACTCCGGGGGCCGGACGATTTTACCCGGTTTATTCGCCTGCGGGGAAATGGTCTGGGGGCTCCATGGGGCCAATCGAAGAGGAGGCAACGCCCTGACCGAATGTGCGGTCATGGGTAAAATTACCGGCAGGAATGCCGCCCTCTACGCCCGGGCCAATCCCTTATCGGGGTCTTTTCGGCAAAAAGAATCTCGCCAATGGACCCCGGGAGAAAAGGCATCCCTTAACCGGCTCAGAGACCTTCGCCAAAAGATGAGAGAGATCGCCTGGAATTATGCCGGTATCCAACGCACGGAAGCCGGTATCCAACATGGCCTGGCAGAGATCGATGGGCTTCAGGCCCAATTACAAACCGTGTTGCCGCAGACGATTGAAGAAAGACGGCTCAAAGAAGATCTTCTTTCCGGGGTGCTGGTAACCAAGGCCATTCTGACCGCCGGCCTGGCCAGGCAGGAAAGCCGGGGCAGCTTTATCCGCCAGGATTTTCCCCAGGAAGATGATCGGAACTGGCTGAAGAATTCCTGCTTGACCTATGATTCAGCCGAGAGCCCGTTTTTCGTTGAGGCATGAAGATGCGCGCATTGTAAAGGTGCTTAAGCATCAAGGTCTCGTAAAATGTCCAATGCACACCTTTTCGTCATTCCCGTGGAAACGGGAATCCAGGGTTTTATTTCTTTAGCCATGACCTGGATTCCCGCCTGCGCTGGGAATGACGACTTTTTGCGGATCCATCAAGCCTCTTTGGGTGAAATGTTTATTAACTCAAGGCATCTGCTTCGGCTTGAATTAGGGCCAACCGGGCCTTGGCCAATTTTCTATACTTGGCTTCGGCCTTGGCCAGGTTCTTGGCCGCAAAGGCTTTGAGCAGGTCGCCCTCTATTTCGGCCACATCCAGGCGTTCGTAATAATCCATCGATTCCTTCAGATGGGCCACGACTATTTTGCCGGTCAGCAGGGGATGGTTGTTGGTTACATTGGCCTCTTTATACCGGGTCCCATGCTCGAGCTCCACTTCCAGACCCATCCGGAATTCTTCGAGGGGAATGTTCATCCCTCTGGGTTTGACTTCGTTTAAAATGATCTGGGCTTCTTCCGCTTTAACCTCGGCCTTTTTTATGGCGGTCCAGTCGCGAAGGCCGAGGGCCTTGCATACCCTTTTGACTTCTTTAACCGTTACGTATTCCGGCAGCTTCATCAGCCAGTTTCCTCTCTTTTTAAAATGCCACAATATTTCTCATGAGGATGCTTTTTATGGTAACCTATTTTATAATACCATTTCAGACTTTAATTCGATCAATAAGAGTAGTGAGGAAAAACTTATTTCAGGCAGCTGCTCTATGAGGGAATACCAAATGAATCTTGCACAACTCCTATCCGAGAAGGCCCAAAGTCTTTGGCCAAAAGACAGCCATCAAATTCAAACAACAGGAAAGGACCTTTTCTCCAACTGGATCAGCAGATCAAAAAGGCGGCCGCCGTGCTCATGGCCCTCAACATTAACAAGGGGGACCGGGTGGCCCTTCTTCTGCCCAAAGGGTGGGAGTTCATCGAAATCTATTTGGCCGCCTTGAGTCTTGGGGCCGTCATTCTACCCCTTAATCCTGCCTACCGGCCGGAAGAGCTCTGGTATTTTCTTTCCGACTCCGAAAGCACCCTCCTGGTGACCACCCATGAAAAAGTTTCAGAAATGACGACCGTTCTTAATAACCCTTTGCCGTTCCAGGTGCTTTTGGTCGATCAAGACCGGCCCGGCGTTCATTATTATCCCCGTTTACTTGGAAAAGGCCTCAACGATGTCGAACTTGCCTATCCCACCGAAAAAGAGGATATGGCCTTGCTCTGCTACACCTCGGGCACAACCGGCCGCTCCAAAGGGGCCATGATCACCCATGGAAATTTGATCCATAACCTGCGCGCCCTTCATGAGGCCTGGCGCTGGACCAGCCAAGACAGGCTGTTGCATGTCCTGCCCCTTTTTCATATTCACGGCCTGGCCGTAGCCTTACACGGCGGGCTCTATGCAGGCGCGACCATCATCATGGAGGAACGGTTTGATCCAGACAGGGCCTGGCGGGTGATCGAAGAAGAGCGGTGCACCATGCTTATGGCCGTTCCGACTATTTACCAGCGTTTGAGCCTTGCCTGGCAGGCCTTGGATAAAAAGCCGGACTTGGGATCCATGCGGGTCTTTATCTCCGGATCGGCCCCTTTGCCGGAGCCTCTTTTTTATCGTTTTAAAGATCAAACCGGCCATACCCTTTTGGAACGATACGGGATGACCGAAACCGGGATGATCGCCTCCAACCCTTATGAACCGGAATCAAGGAAGGTCAAGAGCGTCGGTTATCCGCTAAGCGGGGTGGAGGTTCGGGTGGTTGGAAAAGACGGAAAGGAGGCGCTGCCCGGAACAGTCGGGGAAGTCTGGATAAAGGGCGATAATGTGTTTAAAGGGTATTGGAAACAGCCGGAGAAGACCGCTGAATCCTTTGAAGACGGCTGGTTCAAGTCCGGGGATTTGGGCTACCTGGACCCGGAGGATGAATTGCGCCTCTATCTGGTGGGCAGGGCCAAGGAATTGATTATCACCGGGGGGTATAATGTTTATCCCAAGGAGATAGAAAATATTCTGGAAAGCCATGAGGATGTTCAGGAGGCGGCCGTCTTTGGACTTGGCCCGACGAGGATTTTGGGGAGCAGGTGGCGGCTGGTGTGGTTTTAAAAGAGGGAAAGCCTTTGGACGCCGAAGCCTTGATTGCTTTTTGCAAGACCCGCCTGGCCGGTTACAAATGCCCCAAAAAAATTTTTCTCCGATCCACCCTTCCCCGGAACAGCATGGGCAAGCTTCAGAAACACCTATTGCAAAAAGAATATAGTTGATGGATTAGTAAAATCCCTCAACCGGCGGAGGGCGGTTATGCCCCGGCCTAGGGTGAAGGTGGGACCACTCGGAATCGACTTCTTTTAAGAAGAAACCCTGGCCATTTTGAGGAAAAGGACTTCCCAGTTCAACTGGGCGTTGACATTCTGGGTCTGATAAACGGCGGCTTGATTGAGCAAGGTCAAGCGCTTTAGCCAGACGTAATCAGGCAGACTGAAGGCCAGGGTGCGCACCCGCTCTCTTAAATGAGGCAGGAGGGACACCTTCTCTTCCAAGCCGGCCCGGACCCAGATAAGATCGCGTATGCACCACTGACCGATCTCCAGATTTTCCCGGATCTCTTCCCTGGAACCCAGCCAGCTTTTGGCCCAACTGAATAATTGGGCAAATCCGGATTGGGAAATTCCTTCGAGTTGGGTAATCCAGGCCTCCTGTTTTTTCCAGAAATCGCTTTTTAAAAATTCAAAGGCCCGGCCTAAGCTCCCGCCGGAGACTAAGCTCAAGGCCTGGGCCTCATCCCGGGACAGCCCTTTTACCGCCACCAATTTTTCAGCGATCAAAGACAGGGGAAGGGGATTAAAGGTAATAGAGACGCATCGGGAGACCAGGGTGGGCAATAATTCCCCAGGGTCCCTGACCAGTAAGACAAACAAGGTCCCCGGCGGGGGTTCTTCAAGGGTCTTTAAAAAGGCATTGGCCGCCGGTTCATTCAAGTCCGAGGCCATGTCCAGCAGGCAGAGGCGGGAGCGGCCCATGGCCGGTCCGAAGGCCAGTTGCTGGCCCAGGTTTCGGATCTGTTCGATGCGGATATTGACCCCTTCCGGTTTTAAATGGATGAAATCCGGATGGATCTGCTTTTCAATTTTCAAACAGGAGGGGCATTGATCGCAGCCGCCTTCCGGACCGGGCCGGTCGCAATTCAAGGCCTTGATCAATTCGAGGGCGGTCTTTTTTTTCCCCACCCCTTCAGGCCCGCTGAAAAGGTAGGCATGGTGGAGCTTGTCCCTTTGCAGGGATTGTTTCAGATTTTGTACGGCCCGCTCCTGGCCTTGGATGAGAGCAAAGGACATCGATTTTTTTCTTCCTCAACTATCTGCAATGCTTTTGATGGTCTGAGTATAAAAAGGGGGGAAAGGAGAGTCAAGGAGAATCTCCTTGAACCTTTCCCGCTTCTTATTTTATACTCGGTATATTTTTGGAAAGGGGAAAGATATGAAAGTCGAGAATTTCAAGGAAATACTCTACCAGAAGGAAGACAACGGCATTGTGACGGTCACGCTGAACATCCCGAAGAGAAAGAATGCCCTGAGCATGGTTACTTTTTGGGAGCTTTTCTGGGCCGTGGAGGCCATGGAAAAGGATGACACCGCCCGGATCATGATCCTGACCGGCGCCAAGGACCCCGATTCCGAAGATCCGACCAAAGAAGCCTTCAGCAGCGGCGGCTATTTCAACGCCGCCGGCCTGGTGTCGATGAGTGATGAGGCCAAGGCCGAGATCGATCCGACGGATATCGCCCAGAAGAAACTCACCTTAAAGATGTGGCAATTCGATAAACCGGTCATCGCCGCCGTCAACGGGCTGGTCATCGGCGGGGCCTTCACCATGTGTCTGTCCTGCTGCGATCTGATCTATTGCTCGGAATACGCCTGGGCATCACTACCTTTCATCGGTCTGGGCATCATTCCCGAGCTGGCCTCCAGCTATCTATTGCCCAGATTGATCGGCTTCCAGCGGGCCAAGGAGATCATGTTTTTTGCCGAACGGATAACCGCCCAGGAACTCTTCGATCTGGGATTGGCAAATAAGGTACTGCCTCATGACCGACTCATGCCCTATGCCCGGGAAAGGGCCCTGAAGCTGATCCCGCCCCAGGGTGCCGAATATGCGATCCGGCTGGCCAAGCGGGCCCTCCATAAACCCCTTCTCGAGGCCGTGACTACGGCCCTGGATATGGAAAACAAGGGGCTGAACGAGGCCTTCACCACCGCGGACTTTATGGAGGCCTTGAAGGCCAGGAAGGAGAAACGGACCCCGGTATTTAAAGGGATGTGTGATGATCGGAACCATGGCGTAGACTTCAGGAGCTCAGTCCTGGGAAAACCATACGTCAGCTATGCCGACCGAACTCTGAACTCCCGGGGAGTCTCTCCGATCGAACGGTCAGCTCCGATCGGAAGCTCCTAAAGTCGGCAAAGCCGAGCCAACCGGTCGGCCGGAAGCCGGGGCAGGAAAATGGGTTTCGACGAACGACGAACGCTAAGCGACGAACGGTATTGACCTTCCCGGACAACTCGTCTATACCTTAGCCCCATGTCTTCATCCATTTCCACCAAAGGGATGCTGCACCTGATCGTGGTCTACCTGGTCTGGGGCAGCACCTACCTTTTCATCCGTTTGACCGTCCATGAAGGAAGCGGATTCCCACCTTTCGCCATGGCAGCCAGCCGGACGTTGTGTGCCTCGGCGATCCTCTTTATCCTGGCCAAGGGTTTAGGCCAGTGGTCGCGGCCTTCGGGCTCGGAATTGCGGGTTCTGATCGTCTCCGGTCTTCTGTTGTGGCTCGGCGGAAACGGCCTGGTCGCCTACGCCGAGCACCATGCCAACTCCGGCTATGCCGCGCTGGTCGTCGGCACCACCCCCATGTGGCCGGTCGTCATGGAATCCATCCTGGAGCGCAGGCCGCCGTCTCTCCTGTTGGTTCTTTCTTTGATTATCGGATTTTCCGGATTAGCCGTTCTGGTTACTCCGGTCCTGAAACAGGGCCTTCGGGCTGATGCCTTATCAACCGCCGCCCTATTGCTGGCCGCCATGGCCTGGTCAGGGGGCTCCCTTCTTCTGCAGCGCCGGCCGCCGAAGGCCACACCGGTTGTGACCTCCGCCTATCAACAATTTTTTGGGAGCCTTGGGTTGATCGCCATTACGTTCACTTTCCGGGGAACCCTGGCCCCACCCCACAGCCGTGGCCTGGCTCGGCTGGACCTACCTGGTCATTGCCGGGTCGTTGATCAGCTTCACGGCCTATGTCATCGCCGTGCGCACCCTTCCCCTTTCCGTGGTCATGACCTATGCCTACATCAACCCGGTCATCGCCGTTATATTGGGCTGGCTGGTGCTGGGAGAGCGCATCACCTCGGCGACCGTCTTGGGAACGGCCCTCATCCTGACCGGTGTCTTCGGGATTTTCTGGAAACGGTTAGGCCCGGGCGGGAGATGACCTTGAAAATAAACAATGCGGGCCATCCCGGCCCGCCTTTTGGATTTCTTCTGGATTTCTCCTTGACCCTCAAATTCTCTTACCTTATAGTCTCTTGGCAAGGACAACGAGCGATTTCGGTCAGGCCAAAGGGCTGACTTAAAAATTAGCGAACAACTTCAAATAATAGACATTTATCTTGCCTGGAAGATTCCCTTTTACCACCGTGCGGGAAGTTCCCGCACACCTTGGTGAAGGTGGCTTCAATCAAAAGGAGCATTTTATAAGACGCCCGTAAATGGAACCTGGCCGACCAGGAGGACCGGCATATCCGGATGAGGCGCCGAGTCTATGGAGGCGGTGGAGCTTAGGAGAACAGGGCTATGAGAAA
>CAVYLJ010000058.1:0-17161 GCA_963769305.1 uncultured delta proteobacterium
CACTCAGCGGCCCCACCCCCCGGCTCAACTTGGCCACGGCCTCAATGGGCACCAGTTGGTCCTTGGAGGACCGGATGTAAAGCATGGATAAGGCCGCCGGGTCCTTCTGATATTCCGGTTCTAATTCCATGATAACCTGATAGGCATTGTTGGCCGTATAGATCGTGGAAATCTGCCGTGTGCCGTAAGCGGTGTAAAGGGCGTCTTCAATTTGCTGAGCCGAGACGTCCAGGGCCTTGGCCTTATCCCGCTCGATCTCGACATTGATCTGGGGACTTTTAAGCTGGACATCGCTGGTCACATCCTGCAGATCCGGCAGGGCCCGCAACCGTGATTCCAAAAGGGTGCTGTAACGGTAGAGTTCCTGGGTGTTAGGGCTTTGCAGGGTGAATTGGTAGAGGGCCTTGGAGATCCGACCACCGATATTGATGACCGGGGGATTGATAAGGAAGATCTGTATCCCTGGGACCTTGGACAGCCTGGGCCGCAACTCCTGAATGACCTCATCGGCACTCAGCTTTCGCTTCGAACGGGGCTTGAGGCGGATGAACATACGTCCCAAATTGCCGGTCAGATTGGGACCGCCGGCCCCCACGGTGGAATTAAAGGATTCCACGTTGGGGTCTTCGCGGACAATCTTGGCCAGGGCCTGCTGATGGCGGATCATGTCATCAAAGGAAATCCCCTGGTCGGCCTCGGAGGAGGCTAGTATTTGGCCCGTATCCTCGCTGGGGATGAATCCCTTGGGTACGGCCCGGAAAAGAAACAGGGTGACGATCAGGGTCAGCACGGTTACCGCCATCATGGTCCGGCGGTGGCTTAAGACCTTTTTTAAGCTCCAGTCATAAACCTTGAGCATCCCGTTGAAGAACCGTTCGAAGGCCCAAAAAAGACGGCCGTGGTGCCCGGTTTCCGGAGGACGGAGGAAGCGGCTGCAGAGCATGGGGGTCAGGCTCAAAGAGACAAACCCCGATACCAGGATGGCTACGGCAATGACCACGGCAAATTCCTGAAGTAACCGGCCCAGGATCCCGCCCATGAAAAGGACCGGGATAAAAACCGTGGCCAAAGACAGGGTCATGGAAAGGATGGTAAAGCTGATTTCCTTGGAGCCGTTAAGGGCGGCCACAAATCGGGGTTCCCCCTTCTCCATGTGGCGGACATTGTTTTCCAGCATGACAATGGCATCATCGACCACAAAACCCACGGCCAGGATCAGGGCCATGAGGGAGAGGTTGTCCAGACTGTAATTGAGCAGGCTCATGACCGCGAAGGTGGCGATGATGGACATGGGCAGGGCCAGACTGGGGATGATTGTGGCCGAAAGGTTGCGGAGAAAGAGGAAGATGACCAGGACCACCAGGAAGATGGTCAGGATCAGGGTGATCTTGACATCATCCACTGAATTCCGGATCGACTCGGAACGATCGTAGAGGATATCCAGGTTAACCGAGGCCGGCAGTTGGGCCCGAAAGGTCGGCAATAGTTTTTTGATGGAATCGACCACCTCGATGGTATTGGTCCCCGGTTGTCGTTGAATGGCCAGGACAATGGCCCTCCGATTATTATACCAACTGGCGATTTTATCGTTCTCCACACTGTCGATGACCCGGCCGATGTCCTGGAGGCGCACCGGAGACCCGTTCCGGTAAGCGGCGATGATCGGGCGATAGACTGCGGCATTGGTCAATTGGCCGTTGGCCTGAACCGTGAAGGCCTGGTAATTCCCGTAAAAGGTGCCGGTGGGCAGGTTGGTGTTGGCGTTTTGGACCGCGCTGGAGACCTCATCAATGCCGATGGCCCGGGAAGCCAGGGCCTGGGGATTGAGCTGGACCCGGACGGCGTATTTTTGGGAGCCGTAAATCAGGACCTGGGCCACGCCGCTGATCATGGAAATCCGCTGGGCCATGATGGTCTGGCCGTATTCATCGATGGTGTAAAGGGGCAGAAGCGTGGAGTTCAGTGAAAGATAGATCACCGGCATATCGGCCGGGTTGACCTTGCGATAATAGGGAGGGGTGGGCAAATCCTGGGGGAGGAGGCGGGCAGCCCGGGCAATGGCCGACTGGACGTCCAGGGCCGCGGCATCGATGTTCCGGTCCAGGCTGAACTGGAGAGTGATCTGGGTCGTGCCCAAAGCATTGGCTGAGCTCATGGTATCCAGGCCGGCGATGGTGGAAAATTCTTTTTCCAAAGGGGTGGCTACGGCCGAGGCCATGGTTTCGGGGTTGGCCCCGGGCTGATTGGCCGTTACCAGGATGGTCGGAAAATCCACATTGGGCAGGTCACTGACCGGCAAACGCCTATAGCCCATGATCCCGAAGAGCAGGATGCCCATCATGACCAGAGTGGTCATGATGGGCCGGCGGATGAAAATCTCGGCAATATTCATGGACGGGCCGTCCCTTTCCCTTCCGGCCCGGTTTTGACCTGGACCTTGCTTCCGGAGACCAGCAGAAATTGACCGTCGATAACCACCTTCTCCCCGGCCTGCAAGCCCTTATCAACGACGATCAGACCGTCAAGAGACCGGCCGATGACGATCGGGCGGGTTTCGGCGGTCAGATTCGGCTTGATAACAAACACGTACTGTCCTTCTATACCGGTTTGGACGGCCTGAGAAGGGACGACTACGGCATTGGTCTGAGTAGTCAGTCCCAAGACCACGTTAACAAACTGGCCGGGCCACAGCCTTCTATCTTTATTGGGAAAGGTCCCCTTGATGCGGATGGTGCCGGTCGTTCGATCGACCGTATTGTCGATAAAGGTGATCACCCCTTCTTCGGGATGTTCTTCATCCTTGGAAATCAAGGCCTTGACTTTGAGCTTTCCGACCGCCGAATATTTTTTTATTTCCGGAAGGGTCTGTTCGGGCAGGGAAAAAGCCACATAAATGGGTTGGATCTGGTTGATGACCACCAAGTTTTTATTGTCGTCATTGGCCTTGATCATATTGCCTTTATCGGCTAACAAGGTTCCGGTCCGTCCGGAGATGGGAGCCCGGATGGAACAATAGGCCACCTGCAGACGGGCGGTTTCCACGGCCGCCTGATCGGCCTTGATCTGGGCCTTGAGGGCCTCGAGATTGGTCACCGACTGTTCGTACTGTTCCCGGCTGATATAGTCCTTTTTAACCAGATCCGAATAACGTTTCAGATCCTCTTCGGCCTTGAGGGACAGGGCCACGTCCTTGGCCAGATTAGCCTGGGCCTTTTTCAGGTCGGCTTCGAAGGGGTCCGGATCAATGGTAAAAAGCAAGGCCCCCTGGGCCACATCCTGGCCTTCCTTAAAATGGACCTGCTTGAGTTCGCCGGTGATGCGGGCTTTGATGGAAACCGTGGCAAAGGCTTCTACATTGCCGATGGCCGTAAGCTGCACCGGGACGGCCTTTCCCTCGGCCATGCTGATTGTAACCGGGACCAGCCTTTCTCTTTTCATGCTGGAAGGATCTTTTTTCCGGTCGGAGCAGGCTGTGAGGCCCACAAGAGAAACGAGACAAAAAGTCAGGAGGCAACTTTTAAGTATAATAAAAAGATTGGCCGATAATATTCTGGAAAACCGGGTCATAGGGGCTCCTTTTTAAAAACCTTAACATAAGGAGGTTGAATTCTAATGAATTGTGTGAAGCATTGTCAAAAGGTATTTTCAACCGCCTGTTTTTCAAAATATTTGCACCGGGCAAGGTCTGATGGTATATTTCTTTGGTACGAAAATAAAAACCAAGAATTCGGAATTCAGGGGTCGGAATTCAGAATAAAAACTCTCAGAGTTGATTCTAAGTTTTATTTTCATTGTCAGTGGTGCCCAACCGGGGCATGAGACCGGTCCGGGTCTTCGGCTCCATCGTCGGGGCTTTAAGGTTTTCAATTTTTTAAACGGTTTTTGGATCTTCATATAAATGGGAACAGACGACGGTCAGGTCAGAATCACTCATTTTCTTTCCATCCCCGAGAAGGAGTTGACCTTTACCGCCTCCCGCAGCAGCGGGCCCGGAGGACAAAACGTCAACAAGGTCAGCAGCAGGATCACCCTCTGGTTCGATGTTCTCAATTCTCCCAGCCTTCGGGAGGAAGACAAACAACGCATCCTTCAAAAGCTCCCCACCCGTATCAATAAAGCCGGCTGGCTTTGGGTCAGCGCCCAACAAAGCCGCAGCCAGGCGGACAACCGGGAATTGGCCAGACAGCGTTTGGTCGAGCTCTTACAGCAGGCCTTAACAAAACCCCCCTCAAGAAAGCAGACCCGGGTTCCCCGGAGGGTCCGGGAACAACGGATTACCGAAAAGAAAAAACGTGGGCAGTTGAAGGCCAAACGGTCACCCAAGATCCTTTGGGAGTCGTAACCAAAGTCATGATCATCAACTCCGGCCGTCGATCGGGTATTCGTGCCTTGTTTGATCCCATCTCTGAAAAAGGCGGAAGAAGAAAAGGAGGGACTATCAATCCACTGACCGAGGACCACAGGCAGCTTATCGGTCTTATCATGGAAAGGCTCGGGAAACAGAACCGGGAAATCTGTCTTTACCCTGAAAACCTGTCCAACTCCAGGGGCACATCCGCTGTTCTTTTCCTTTTAAGTGTCTGCCCACAAAAGACCGGCCTTCCGTCCGAACCCTGTATAGTTTTGAATAAGAGGTCGAAGCTGGTCAGACAGGCCGGCGACCTGTGCTTTCCCGGTGGAGGGATCGTCCCTTATGTGGACCGTATAGGGGCCAAGTTATTGGGACTTCCCTTTTTCCCTTTGGGCCGTTGGCCCTATTGGAAGGAATGGCGAAAATTAAGAAGAGAAGAATCGACCAGCCTGGCCCTTTTGTTGGCCACCGGTCTTAGAGAGAGCCTGGAAGAAATGCGTCTTAACCCATTCGGAGTAGAGTTTCTCGGGCCCATGCCTGCCCAGACACTGCTGCCTTTCCAAAGGGTCATTTATCCCCTGATGGTTCGCATCAGGAATCAAAGGCGTTTTTTTACCAACCGGGAAGTGGAAAAGGTGGTCTCGATTCCGATAAAAGACTTCCTGCGGCCTGAAAAATATGTCCGTTACCAAATGCATTTTGAATCATCCCAAAACGGAAATAGGGAAGCCTTCCAGGAGTTCCCTGGTTTTTTCCATGATGACGGTGAAGATAGGGAAGTCCTCTGGGGCGCGACCTATCGCATCGTCGTCACATTTTTGGAAATAGTCTTCGGTTTTTCTCCGCCGGAGATAAACTCCTTAAACATCATGGAAGGGTGTAGGGGGGAGAATTATTTTTAGGCCGGGCAAAGGTTTAAATTTATTGCTTTTGTCAAGCGGAAATGGTAAATTGTCTATCATTTTCCTTTTCAGGAAAGGGGGGATTCCTTGTGGATTGGATAGGATATGGCTTTCTGGTCGTGGCGGTTGTGGTCGCCTTTTTTCTTATCTGGGCCTTGGTGCGGGTTTCTCGAACTATGGGCCACCTGGGGACCTTGATCAATTCCCTGGAAAAAGAGACGACCCCTTTGATCCGGGAATTAAAAGAAACCTCGGAAAGGGTTACTTGTCTCCTGGCTCAAACCCAGGAACGATTAAACCAGTTAGATGGGCTTTTCCTGACCTTGAAGGAATCGGCCCAGATCTTTTCCATCATTAATCGAATCATGCGTGGAGGGGTTACTCCCTCCTTAATGAATCTGGCCGGACTGGCCGTTGGCCTTAAAACCGCCGGAAAAACTTTATTTCAACGAAAGGAAAAAGGAGGAAAATAATATGGCAGAAGGAAAAGGTTGTAGCGGAAGCGCTGTAGTTTTGTCTTTTATCCTTGGCGGGGTCGTCGGGGCGGCCCTGGCTATCCTCTATGCCCCAATGGAGGGAACCAAGGCCCGGGGAAAGTTGAAAGACTTGACCGAAGAGGTCAAAGAAAAATCAGGCCACCTTTCCGAAGATTGGAAAGAAAAGGCGGCCACTTTTATTGAAAAAGGAAAAGAGTTTGTGGAGCAAAAAAGGGGTATCCTCTCCTCGGCCTTCGATGCCGGGAAGGAGGCCATGAGAAAAGAAAAAGAGGAATTGACCCAACCCGAAGGGGTTTGACACTAATTATCCATTACTCCTTTTTCGCATCGTTCCATTGTTCAGGCAGGGGCTGAGGACCGGGTTTGATGCCGGCGATGTCCGGGTCTTCATCACCGGTCCTGGGGGCAGAGGTGCTGCTGATTGTTTTGGCCTGGAGGCGGCGCGCTTCTTTGTCTTTCTGCTTTGCTTGACGGGCCTTTTCTTTTTCCATTTTCCTAAAAGTGGCTTTTGATTTGTTGGCCATAAAATATACTCCCTTTCATTCCTTAAAATTTTAATTAATCAAACCGACGGCAGACTTTATAACCGCTATCCTCAATCGTCTTCGGTACAACCTTTGCCAAAAGAGGAAGATCTCCTGCACCGAATCCTGTTCCCCTTACCGGGCGCTTTCCAGAACAAAATCCTCATCCTTGGAATAACCCAGCTCCCCTTCGTAAATAATGGTCCGGGTCCGTTGGGCGATGATTTCCGGGTCCACTTCGATTTTAGCCACCCCCGTCTCGATGGCCCGTCGGGCCACGGCCGCGGCCACCACCGGCGGAACGCGGAAATCCATCCCTTTCGGAATAATATATTCGGGGTTGAGTTCCTTTTCCGGGATTAATCCGGCGATGGCCTGGGCCGCGGCAATTTTCATCGGTTCATTGATCACCCTGGCCCGCACATCCAGGGCCCCCCGAAACACCCCGGGAAAGACCAGAGAATTGTTGACCTGATTTGGAAAATCCGACCGCCCGGTGGCCACGATCAAAGCCCCGGCTTCCTTGGCCAGGTCCGGCAGGATCTCCGGCATGGGGTTGGCCAAGGCAAAGATGATCGGGTCCTTGGCCATGGAGCGGACCATGTCCTGGGTCAAGGCCCCGGCAACCGAAAGCCCGATAAAGACATCGGCCCCGCGACATCACCTCGGGATAAGTCCCCCTTCTGCTTTTCCGGATTGGTCTGTTCGGCCATTTCTTCCTTGATCCAGTTCATGCCTTCCTTGCGGCCTTGATAAATGGCCCCGTGGGTATCACAAAGAATCAACTGGCGGACCCCCATCTCCAAAAGGAGTTTGCTCACGGCGATGGCCGCGGCCCCGGCCCCATTGACCACCACCTGGAGGGTTTCCAGTTTTCGGTTGGAGATCTTCAGGGCATTGAGTAAAGCGGCGGTGACCACGATGGCCGTCCCGTGCTGATCATCGTGAAAGACCGGTATGTTCAATTCTTCCTTGAGCCGCCGCTCGATATAAAAGCAGCGGGGGGCCGAGATATCTTCCAGATTGATGCCTCCGAAGGTGGCCTCCATCCGTTTGACGATCTCTACGATTTCATCGGCCACCTGAGTGGCCAGGCAGATCGGAAAGGCCTCCACACCGCCAAAGGTCTGAAACAGGATGGCCTTCCCTTCCATGACCGGCATGGCCGCCCGGGCCCCGATATTGCCCAGGCCCAAAACGGCACTGCCGTCGGTTACAATGGCCACTAAATTCCCCTTGGCGGTCAATTCATAGGCCAGCTCCGGGTTTTCCCGGATCAAACGGGCCGGCGTTTCCGCCAAGGGGGGGAGATAAAACTGGCCCAGGATGTAATTATCCCGGATGGCGATCTTGTTTTTTATCTGGAGCACCCCCTGGTACCTCCGATGCAACTCCAGGGATTCTTCTTTTAGAGACTGTGGTTTTCCCGAAGGAGGTGGAACCGGCCACTGTCCTTCATAGACATACCGGCGGGTCTTCTCAGAAATCAGAAGGGGGTCGATATCTCCCTTGGCCTCACCGGTTTCAATAGCCGCCCTGGCCACGGCCTCGGCAATCCGGGGGGCGGTGCGAAAATCAAAAATTTTGGGCATTACATGGTCGGGGGACAATTCCTCCGGGGTAACGCAATCGGCCAAGGCCTGGGCCGCGGCCAGGGCCATGGTATCGTTGATATTGCTGGCCCGACTGTCCAGGATCCCCCGGAAAAATCCCGGGAAGATCATGGCCACGTCGGATTGATTGGGAAAATCGGCCCGGTTAAAAACCATGACCCTGGCCCCGGCTTGACGGGCCTCTTCGGGCATGATTTCCGGGACCGGGGTGGATAGGGCCAGTATAACCGGATCCTTGGCCATGGAACGGACCATGGCCGGTTTCAAGGCCCCGCCCACGGAGAGCCCGATAAAGATATCGGCCCCTTTCAAGGCCTCTCCCAAGGTCCCGGTAAAATTATCCGGGTTGGTTTTTTTGACGATCTCCCATTTGGCCCAGCTCATTCCCCTTGGCCGATATTTGTACAAGGCCCCATCCCGGTCGCAGACGATGACCTGTTTGACCCCGGCCTTGACCAGGAGATCGGCACTGACCAGACTGGCCATGCCGGCCCCATTGATGACCACCCGGGCCTGAAGCAGGTCTTTGCCGACGATCTTCATGGAATTGATCAAGGCCGATAAGACCGGGATGGCCACTCCCAGGCCGTGATTATTAAAAACCGGGATGTTGGCCCCCCGTTCAAGGTGATCGGTGATGGTAAAACTCTGGGGACTGGCAATGTCCTCCAGGCAAAAGGCCCCGAAAGTGGGGGTAAGGGCCAGGGCGGTGTCGATAAACTGATAAGGGTCCTGGGTGCGGAGGCAGATGGGGATGGCATCCACGCCGGCGAAGGTCTTGAATATAACCGCCTTGCCTTCCATGACCGGTAAGGCCGCCTCCGGTCCGGCAAAACCCAGGCGAAAAAGACCGGAGCCATCGGTCAGGATACCCACGGTATTACCCCGGCAGGAAAGGGAAAAAGACTGCATGGGGTCTCTGAAAATCTCCAGACAGGGTTCGGCTACGCCCGGGGTATAAACCAGGCTCAGAATATTGACGTCTTTAATGGGGATCTTGGAGGTGATCCCGATCACCCCCCGATATTTTTTACGATAAGCCAGGGCCTCTTCCCCGGCACCGTTTTCAAACAACATGGACAACCTCCTTGTTTCAGCTTTCAGCTCGGTTAAAAGCGTAAAAGGTCTTATCCTGATTAAGACATCTTACTCCCTTTTTCTGAATCACCACCATATTTTCCAACCGAACCCCGCCCCAGCCGGGCAAATAAATCCCCGGTTCAATCGTAACGACCATTCCCGGAAGCAAAGGGGTCGGCTTAACCGGGCTGAGGCTGGGTAATTCATGGGTGGCCAGTCCCACTCCATGTCCGAGGGAATGTTTAAAATATTTCCCGTAGCCGCCTTTTTCGATAACCGACCGGGCCAAGGCATCGGCGGCGACGGTGGTCATTCCGGCCCGTATCCCCTTTTCAGCCTGGATCTGGGCCTGACGGACCAAGGAATAGACCTCTTTGAAGCGGTCGTTCGGGGGTCCCAAAAAAACGGTCCGGGAAAGGTCCGAACAGTATCCCTGGAATTTACTCCCCAAGTCGAACAAAATGGGTTCTCCCTTTTTGATCTCTCTTTCGGTAGGCTCGGCATGGGGCAAGGCGGCATTGGGTCCCGAGGCCACGATCGGTTCAAAAGCCTGGTCATCGCCCCCTTTTTGATGGATCCATTGTTTGACCTGCCAGGCGATTTCTTTTTCCGTTTTTCCCGGCCTCAATATTTTTTGGACCGCTTGAAAGGCCCCTTCGGTAATTCCCAGGGATCGGCTGATAGTCGCTATCTCCCGTCTTTCTTTCCGGGCCCTCAATTCCTCCACAACCTGGTAGGCGGGCAGGAAAGAGACGGGCTTCTCTTTGGACCGAAGCAACTTCTTTATCCTCTGGTAAGTATGGAAGCTCAGGGCTTGACCCTCAAAAGCCAGTCTCTTTATGGAGCTTGATCCGCCCTTGGATTTCCGGCCAGGAGGCTTCCAGGCCTTTCCGGTAAATGAAGGGATAAAAACCCTTGGCCTGATTCGTGGCCTCCCCTTCATAGCGCGGGTCGGTGCCCAACAGGGCCAAACCCTTCCCTATAATCAGAAATCCGGAGGATTCGTTGAGTTGCGGATCTCCCGGCTTGAATCCGCTCAAATAGCGCCGGTTCTCGGGTTGGAAGATAAGGATTCCGGAGAAGGATTTCTTGGTCAATGATTCCGACAGAAGTCGGATCCGTTTCCCGTAAGGGGAAGGAATAAGGGGTTTTTGATTCTTGGCTGGCGGCATTTTTTTCTTTAATATCTTGACATTCTTATAATAAATATTATATTAATATTTGAATTTACAACTAAGGAAAACCATGCAAGGTTATCAACAATTCACTCCGGGAGAAATACACTTAGTTGATAAGGCCTTGGAGATTTCTGAAGATCTTACTTGTAACCATTACCATATTTCAACGGGTAATTGGAAAAAATATGGCTTTGAGGTCTCGAATTTAGTTCATCTCCATGAGGAAGAAATTACTCCTCACGGATTGGCCCAGATAGCCCGTTATGTCCATCCATTTCCTTTTCGGATGCCCTTACATTATCCGAGGGATTATTACCGGATCTGCCTGCAGGATCACAATATCCTCCGGGTCTTAGAACGTAATAATGGGATTGAGTTATTACCTTTGATGGTCTATATATTAACACACGAGTTGATCCATGTAATCCGATTCAGAAAATTTATGCAGCGTTTTGATGTGAGCGAACAAGAAAAGGAAATTGAGGAGGGAAAGGTCCATGAGACGACCTATCAGATCCTGAAATCGTTGAAAGTTATTAATTTAAATCCTATTTTTGATTCCTATGTGGGCCATCGCTGCCCGATTGAAACTTGTTAGAAGTACCAGGAGGTTTGTTCCATGCCGATTTATGAGTATGAATGTTCACAATGCCACCAGATTACCGAAGCCATGCAGAAATTCTCTGATCCTGCCTTAACCGAATGCCCTTGCTGCCGGGGAGCCTTGCGGAAAATGATTTCTCAGAGCACCTTTCACCTTAAAGGCAGCGGCTGGTATGTAACCGATTATGCCCGCAAAGGGGAATCCACCCCGATGGGAAAAAAAGAAAAACCCGCCGAAAGCAAGGACCCGAGCCCAGGAAAAACCAGCGATCCCAGCCCTGCCTCCCCGGCCGGTGGGACCTCCGAAGCTAAACAATAATGGCCAGTGACCGGTGACCGAGAAAAGAGCCGCAATCTTAATAAGACTGATCATGTCACTGGCCACAGGTCACTCGCCACTATCATGAACGCCATTCCTAAGACCTCTCGGTATATTTGTATCCACGGCCATTTTTACCAGCCCTCCCAGGGAAAATCCCTGGTTGGAGGCCATTGAAAAGGAAGAAGGGGCCTCTCCCTACCATGACTGGAATGAGCGTATTACGGCCGAATGCTATGCCCCCAATACCCGTTCCCGAATTCAGGATGACAAGGGCAGAATTACCCGGATCAGCAATAATTATCAAAAAATCAGCTTTGACATCGGCCTACCCTTTTGTCCTGGATGGAAGAAAAGGCGGATATTACGCTTAAAGGGGTCCAGCAGGCCGACCGAATCTCCCAAAAAGTGCATGAGGGGCATGGAAATGCCTTGGCCCAAGCCTACAACCACCTGATCCTTCCCCAGAAAAGGCCCGAAGTTAGACCCTCGCATCAGGCTTTCGGGCCACGAAATCGACATTCCTTAGAGGTCATCGACTGGGAGGAAGGATGAAAAAACAATTCGATTCCTTAGCCAGGGGGGAACACCCCGATCCTCACCGGATTTTGGGGGGCCATCCCTATCAACGGGGACAAGAGAAAGGGGTGATCATCCGGGCCTTCCATCCCGATGCGCAGAGTGCTTCCCTTTTGCTGGACGGGGAATCGATCGACATGCTTCGCATTCACCCTGGTGGGACCTTTGAAGCCGATTTAAAAGACCGATCCTGGCCGATCCCCTATCGTCTCCGTTCTCCTTCCCTGATGGCCATCATTGGGAGATTGAAGACCCGTACCGTTTTCTCCCCACCCTGGGTGACCTGGATCTCCACCTCTTAAATGAAGGGAATCATCTCCGGCTCTATGAAATCCTGGGAGCCCATTTGCGGACCATGGAGGGTGTTTCCGGGGTTTCCTTTGCCCTCTGGGCTCCCAATGCCAAACGGGTCAGCCTTCTGATGGAGTTCAACCGTTGGGACGGTCGGATCTTTCCCATGCGAGCCATGGGCAGTTCCGGGATCTGGGAACTTTTCGTACCGGGACTCAGGCCCGGTCTTCTCTACAAGTTCGAAATCAAGACCCAGGAAGGTCATCTCCGGATCAAAACCGATCCCTTAGCCTTTTCCATGGAGCTTCCTCCGGCCATGTGTGCCCGAATCTGGGACCTTTCCGAGTACCGCTGGAATGATGAGGCCTGGATGGAAAAACGCCGCCACGTGGACTTGCGCACCTCTCCCATGGCCGTCTATGAATGTCATCTGGGGTCTTTTCGCCGTCTCCCGGAAGAAGGAAACCGCCCTCTGACCTACCGGGAGATTGCCCCCCTTTTGATCCAGGAGATGAAACGTTATGGATTTACACACCTGGAACTTTTACCCATTGCCGAGCACCCTTTCGACGGTTCCTGGGGGTATCAGGTCACCGGTTACTATGCCCCCACCAGCCGCTATGGGACGCCGGATGATTTTCGCTATTTAGTGGATGCCTGTCATCAGGCGGGTATCGGGGTCATTCTGGATTGGGTGCGGCTCCCATTTCCCCAAAGATGATTATGGCCTGCGTTGGTTTGACGGCACGGCCCTCTATGAACACGCCGATCCCAGAAAAGGGGAACATCAGGACTGGGGGACCTTGATCTTCAATTTCGGAAGAAACGAAGTCCGGAATTTTCTTCTGGCCAATGCCCTTTTCTGGCTGGATCAATATCACATCGACGGATTGAGAGTGGATGCCGTGGCCTCCATGATATACCTTGATTACAGCCGCAAGAGGCGAGTGGATCCCCAATCAATACGGCGGCCGGGAGAATTTGGAGGCCATTTCCTTTTTAAAGACCTTGAATGAAAAGGTCTATGGTCTTTTCCCGGCTGTTTCACCATCGCCGAAGAATCCACGGATTGGGGCGGGGTGACGGCCCCGGTCTATCTTAATGGCCTGGGTTTCGGCTTCAAGTGGAATATGGGCTGGATGCACGACACCTTGCTGTATTTTTCCAAAGATCCGGTCCACCGCGGTTACGATCACAATGAGTTGACCTTCTCCATGACTTATGCCTATTCGGAAAATTTTATCCTGCCCCTTTCCCACGATGAAGTCGTTCATGGAAAAGGATCCTTGCTTTCCAAGATGCCCGGGGATACCTGGCAAAAATTCGCCAGCTTGAGGACTCTTCTGGGTTACATGTACACCCATTCCCGGGAAAAAACTTTTATTTATGGGCACTCAACTGGCCATGAACCGGGAATGGGATCATGATCAAAGCCTGGATTGGCATTTGGAACAGGATCCCTTAAGAAAAAGGATTCACAAAATTTCATGGCTGATTTAGGGAGGCTGTATCTCAAAGAGCCGGCCCTCTCGGGAAATGGATCACCAACTAGAAGGATTTTCCTGGATCGACTGTCAGGACTACCGGCAATCGGTGGTTTCTTTTATACGGCGGTCCAGCGAAGGCTGGATCGTGGTAGTCGTCAACCTGACGCCGGTGCCCCGTTTCGGCTACCGCATCGGCGTTCCCTATGCCCCCCATTACCGGGAGGAAATCAACAGCGATTCCGAATGGTACGGCGGGAGCAACCTGGGAACTCCGGTTGATTCAAACAGGTCCTGTTCCTTTTCATTCCCATGCCCAATCCCTTGTGTTGACCCTGCCTCCTTTAGCCTGCCTCATTCTACGGCCGGAAAAAGATTAATTCAGGCCCTTTGACGACCGGTCGAACAGACCCCTATCCGTGAAGGCAATTTCTCTTGACAGGTCCGTTTTTACCTTTGGCTATTATAGAAAAAACAGGTCTTTATATTAACAAATACTAAAATACAATTATGATGAAAATCAGATTTCTGCTGACTATCCTTCTGGCATCGGTGATGATAACATCGTATGCACAGAAAGGGAAAACTACATCTACCTCTAAAGATGAGGGATACAAGTTCACTCCGGTTGTTGAATTAAAAGCAACCTCTGTTAAAAACCAGGCAAGTACAGGTACATGCTGGGATTTTGCGACCACCTCATTTATTGAATCCGAATTGCTGAGAATGGGCAGAGGAGATTATGATCTTTCAGAAATGTACACAATTAGAAATAACTATGTTGACAGGCTAAAAGATAATTTTGTCAAACAGGGAAAAGGTAACGTGACAGGGGGAGGTCAAGGACACGATTGGATAGTAGAATTTGTGAAGAATGGTATTGTACCAAACGAAGTTTATACAGGACTAAATTATGGGATGCCTAATCACAATCATAGTGAGCTTAACGCTTTTATGAGTGCTATCGCAGCTGTTCCGGTGCAAAGAAGGAGAGAAAGTGATCAGTATTTTGAAATTGTGAATGCTATTCTTGATACATATCTGGGGAAAGTTCCCGAAACCTTCACCTATAAAGGAGTTGGCTATACACCAAAATCTTTCGCAGCCAGTCTTCGGATCAATCCTGAAGATTATGTTGAAGTTTCATCATTCACGCTTTTCCCATTTTATACTCAAGGGGTAGTTCCATTTCCTGATAACTGGAGAAATGCTAATTACTATAATGTTCCCCTCGATGATCTGATAGCTATAATGGATTACTCTCTGAATAACGGTTATACAATTAACTGGGATGGCGACGTAAGTGAAAGAGGATTTTCACACGTCAAAGGAGTTGCTATAATACCCGAGCTCGAAAAAGTTGACCAGTATTCACCTGCTGACAAGGCCAGATTAGGTAAGATGACTTTGGAGGAACGCACTGCAGAAGCTTATAAATTCAGCAGACCTTTCCCAGAGGTTAAAGTCACTCAGGAATCCCGTGAAGCCGGCTATGATAATCATACCACAACTGATGATCATAGTATGCATATCACGGGTATTGCGAAAGACCAGAATGGGATAAAGTACTATATAACTAAAAACTCATGGGGAACGGAGAGAAATGCTTTTGGAGGTTATTTGAATATGTCAGAGAATTATGTTCGTGCTAAAACTATTTATATAATGGTTAACAAGAATGCAATTCCCACCGAAATCAAGACAAAATTAGGATTATAAATAATAATTGTGATATTTAAGAAAGGCTGTCCGCCAACTGTGCTGATGGCTTTTTTTTATATTTAAAAGGAAAGTTACACTGAGAAGGCACAGAGAGACACAGAGATTTGAGTTCATATAGACTGAGTTGCTCTGTGTGACTCTGTGAAACCTCTGTTTTTCTCTGTGTAATAAAAAATCCTATTCGACAAGTAAATTACATCCCCGGATATCACTGCTGTCAAATCTCCCAAGGACTTCAAACCCACCATCTTCATATAGTTTTCCAAGGTCATTGACTGAGAGGAAAGAACATGAATTTATATTTGCCAGATCAATGATATTAATCCCTCCTGTCATACCATATTGATTAAATAGAGTAAGAGGATCCTGGGGATCCCTGATAAAAACATTCATCCATGGCGGACAATAGAAAAGCCCGTTCCCTTTTGACCAGGCCTGACTTAAGAGTTCAGTCATACCATATTCAGAATGAATAGTATCTGTATTAAACCCGGATTTCAGAACAGCATGTAGTTCCTGCCGGGTGATTTCCTTTCTCCTCCCCTTCATTCCGCCAGTCTCAATAATAATTATTTCGGAAAGATCAGGTGTATATTTTTCAGCGAGATCGAGTAGTGCGAAACTTACTCCTAATAAGATTCCTTTTACTCCATCATTTTTTGCTTTTTTCAGGATTCTGATAAGTTTTGACGGGTCGTTATTATAAAAGCCGCTTTCAGAATATTTACTTTTTTTTATAAGGCTGTTCATCATATATATAAGAGATGAATTTTCTCTTTCAGTATATGATGGCAGCAAAGCAGTTATTAAATAATCGGCCGGTTCGCCGTAGAAACATCTGAATCCGTTAAGAAAACTCTCTGCATAAATACTCAGATCGGAAACATAATGCCTGCTTGTATTTATTCCGGATGTGCCACTGCTTTCAAAAGCGACCTGTGAAACATTTGTTCCTGTAACGATCTTATGATCTTTAAAAAAAGAGATCGGAAGAAAGGGTATTTCGTCCGGCGATTTTATGGAATCCGGAATAATATCAAGTGCGGTAATAAACTCTTTATATATTTTATTATTAACAGATTGATATTTAAACACATCCAAGGTTATTGCATTAAACTCTTTCGCATTTTCAATCTTGAAAATCCGCCTCCGTAGTTTCCTGTTCATTTTCAGGGAAAAGTTAAAGATCCATCAGGTTGATAGACCCATTCGAAAGTGCATTCTGCAAAGGGTTTACTATCGCGTTTTTCACCGACGGTACTGATTACCCTTAATTTAGCATATGAGTTTATACTCGTTCGGTAAAGCCAGATCTGATTTGCTCTAACAGAATCTCCAGAATCGCTCCAGGGAGGATCCGTAAATGATTTCAGGTTAATGAAAGCAAGCGAAGCAGTTGCAGAATCAGCATACTGCCCAACCCGATAAAATGAATATAAATAGTTATCTGTGAAAAAGCCGACTTTTCGGACATTATTATTTATATCAATATCTGCCAGGATTGTAATTACATCAAGCGGGCTTGTCGAAGTCGAAATATTTTTACCTAAAGTAACAGAGAACCCATAGGCATAGTATGGTCCGGTACCGTATAATATATTATTTATAGTGTCTGTGCCCGAAAGTTTCGGACCGCTATTTTTTTTGCATCCGGTAAGTGCCAGCAAGATAAATAATATGGTTAATGCTATACCTTTCATAACGTGGGACAAAGATATCAGAAATTTGGATGAAACTGAAAATGAAAACGGTCTGCATTCAGAACTTATTGCAGGTATGGGCTTGTTTTCTAAACGAACCTTGTTTATTTGATGAGATTGCTTCGCCATCCCGATGGCTATCGGGATTCCTCGCAAAGACAGTGCACCTGAATATGCACTGTATTAACACATTACCCTGGATTTTATTTTTACTGTCATTGCGAGTCCCTCGAAGAGGGCGAAGCAATCCCGTTCAATTTAAACAGAAGAAATTAAAAAAATAGATGCTGCCCCTACGTACAGCCTCATTAATATATT
>CAVYLJ010000059.1:0-16086 GCA_963769305.1 uncultured delta proteobacterium
TCTTCTGGATATCAAGGGATGATTTTCAAAGTCCAGGGGAATATCGGTGGCTGTAGAGACCAGGACCGGATATCCCTGCTCGGCCAGGCGGGAGGCCAGGAAAACGGATTCGCTGGTTCCTCCCAAAAGCAGGATCATAGGGCATAGCCTCTGGGGGTGATAAACCAGCCCTTCAGGTTTATAGAAGATTTATTCCCCACGATGAGAATACTCCTCATGGAGATATCAAATTCCAGGCAATGCTCCAGGTCGGTTAAAATAAAATGTTCCTCATCGGTTCCTATGGCAGTACCAATCCCTACCGGCGTGGTCCCCGGACGGAAGTCTTTAAAGAGGTTGACGGCCTCTTCCAATTGCCTTATCCGCTTTTTGCTCCTGGGATTGTAGAGGACCGCCACCAGGTCGGCCTGGGCCACGGCCGTAAGCCGCTTCAGGATGGTTTCCCAGGGAACCAGCAGGTCGCTCAGGCTGATGCAGGCATAGTCGAGCATGATCGGTGCGCCCAACCTGGCCGCAGCGGCGTTCGAGGCCGAGACACCGGGAACAATCTCAATGGGGACGTCCATTCCTTCCGCGGCGGAAAGCTCCAGGACCAGGCCGGCCATGCCGTAAATACCGGGGTCCCCGGAGGAGATCAGGGAAACCCGGTTTCCTTCCTGGGCCCGTCTGAAGGGCGATCAGACAGCGCTCTTTTTCCTGGCGCATCCCGGAGGAGATGATCTCCTTGCCCGGGGTCAGGTCTTTTATCAGCTCCAGATAACGGGCATAGCCGACGACAATGGTGCTTTGGCCGATGGCCTTCTCGGCCCGAAGGGTTCGGTCTAACGGTCCTCCGGGACCGATGCCGACCACAAAAAGTTTTCCCTGGCCATGGCGATGGTCACCCCGTTGAAAATCTTTTTGGGTAGTATTAATTGGGTCCTCCTTCCTGCCAATAGAGCCGAGGCTTCGGCCACGGCCGGCAGGTTAACTTTTTTTTTACAAACTCCGAGTGTTCAAAGGCTTTGATGGTTGTGCGTATCTCCTCGGAAGCGATAAACCGCAAGGGAATCTCCAACGCTTTGGCCGCTTGAATAAGGCCTTTTTCATCGGCCTTGATGTCGGCCGAGGCCAGGTAACGGACCTGGTCGACTCCCACGGCAATTTCCTTCAAGGCGGCCAGCACGGCTGCCATGATTGCTTCCGCCCCGACACCCCGTCGGCAGCCGATCCCGACGATCACTGATTTAAGGGCCTCGGTAGAGGTGGTGATGACCGGTTCGGCCCCCAGGATATTGCCGACTAAAAGGGCCAGATCGTTGGCCCCGCCCTCGTGGCCGCTGAGCAGGCTTATGGCGAATCTCCCGCCCACATCCACCACCACCACTGCCGGGTCTTGGGTTTTATGGTGAAGATGGGGGGCCAGGCTCCTGACCGCGACCCCGGCCGGCATCACATAGATTAATCCTTCATATTGGAAAAAAATCTCTTTGGTCAGGGTCATAATGCTGTCAAATCGCTTGGCCGGGAGTTCCGATTCGACCTGCCGGTGTAAAAAGACCTCTCCCTCGGGCAAGGCCTTCTTTAGATAAAAGATCAGGGCAGCCCCTTCCTTGGAGAGGCTGATCAAGGCCACTTTCATGACTGGTTCCCCTGGCGAAAGCCGTGGCTGAATCCCTGGTCATAAAGCTTGGAGGCCGGAATATCCCTGGCTAAGGCCTCCCCCACCAGGATCAGGGCTGTTTTTCGTATTCCGGTTGAACGGACCTTTTCCGGAAGGTCCAGCAGGGTTCCCCGGATGATTTTTTGATCCGGCCAGGAACTCCGGTAGACGACGGCGGCCGGACAATCCGGCCCATAATAGGGGACCAGGGTTTGAACGATGGAATCCAGGCGGTCTATGGAAAGAAAGATGCATAGCGTGGCCTTCAAACGGGCCAAGGCATCCAGTTCCTGCTCCTTGGGCATGGGTGTGCGTCCGGAGGTTCTGGTCAGGATGATGGTCTGGGCCTTTTCCGGTGCGGTCAGCTCGGTCTTTAAGGCGGCAGCAGCGGCCTGAAAGGAACTGACACCGGGAACGACCTCATAGTCGATATCCAACTTATCCAACTCATTCATCTGTTCCCGGATGGCCCCATAGATAGAGGGGTCGCCGGAATGGAGGCGGATGACGTCCAGACCCTGATCCTTGGCCTGAAGGCATAGGGCAATAATTTCTTTCAGAGATAATCCGGCTGAATCATATTTTTGGGCCTTTTCCGGCAATAGCCGAAGGACCTCGGGACTGACTAAGGAGCCGGCATAGATGCAGCACTGACAATTTTTTAAAAGTTTCTCGGCCTTGACGGTCAACAGCTCAGGGTCTCCAGGGCCGGCGCCCACAAAATGGACCTTCATGATTTTCCCTTTCCTTCGGCATGGACCAGTATGATGGAAAGATACCCGGCCTCGGGGTCCTCTGCCTTCAACCGCCGCAAATCGGTTTCGATCCGCTGTCCTTCTTGCCCGGCCCGGGCCACAAAAACGGCTTGATCCATGAGCCCCAGCTTTTCCAAGAGGTCCAGAATCTTGGCCAGACGTTTTCCGATCTTCATCAAAACAACCGTCCCGCCCTTTTCCAGGGCCTGTTCGACCATGGCCAGGTCATCGGCCGTGGGTATGATCGTCACCGGTGCCTTGGCCTCACCCACCGGAAATTCGGTCAGGGCCGCGGCCGCGCTGAAGGCATTTACCCCAGGTACGGTCAGGGCCGTAAGGTCGGGGATCTTTTTACGCAGATGACGTAAAAGATAGATATAAGTCGAATAGAGCAAGGGATCGCCCAGGGTCAGGAAACAACAGTCATGCCCTTCCAGGAGAAAGTCGGCGATTTTTTGGGCGGCCTCATCCCAGTGATCGGAGAGGGCCTTGGGATCGGTGATCATGGGAAACATCAATTCCATGACCTGGGAATCCCGGCCTAAGAACGGACCGGCGATCTTCAAAGCAGCACTGTCCCGTTCTTCCCGGGATTTGGGGACAAAGACCATCCGGCACTCTGAAAGGAGCTTGGCCCCCTTGATGGTCATCAATTCCGGGTCCCCGGGTCCTACGCCGATACCATAGAGTTTTCCAAGTGTTTTCATAAGAGCTTTCTTAAGTCAAAAGGGTTCGAGGATTCGAGGGGTCCAGGGTTCGAGGGTTTAACTTCATGTGCCTTTCACTTGACCTCTTGAATCCTTTGTCATGATTTTTAACAACCAAAAAAATAGTCCGCGAAGAAACGGTAATCTTCCTCAAGTCCTTTGCTTCTACCAGACGAATCTTCTCACCTTCAAGGGTTAAATTTTCCAACACATAAACGGCCCAATCGGAACCCAACCCTTGCAGGGCCTTGGCCAGCCACTCCAAGGAACCCTTGCGGCCTCCCAGGACGGCTATCTTTTCCACTCCGGAAGCAAGACATCTCATGCAAATCAATTTTTGGGTTCCGGCCATGGGCGTCTATGATCCGGGCCTCCCCCCAATCCAGACCAAGACGGGCAAAGGCCACCTGGATGGAGCTGATTCCCGGGATGACCCGGCAGGCCTCCCGGCCAAACCGCGCGATCACCGGGCGGGCCAGACTGGACAGGCCGGGATCGCCGGAAACCAGCACAACCATGGGCCGGTCTTGATGAGCCGGCCATTTCTTCCAAGACGGGCTCTACCTGGCTCCCCATCTCGATGACCGTCTTGGCCTGATGATCCGGGAAAAGATCCAGCAGCCTCCTGGCCCCCACCAATATTTCCGCCTCACTAACGGCCTTTAAAGCCACGGGCGTTATATACTCCAGTGATCCGGGACCACAGCCGACAATGGTTATGTCGGGCTTCTTCATTGCCACGGCTCCAGGTTTCCGGAAGCGCCCAGCCATTCCCCTTGAAGATTGACCAATACGGTGGCCGTCTCTATCCGTTTTCCAAGACGGGCCCTCACCGCCTCATTGACCCGGAGCGGCCAACAGATCGCCGAGGGCTTTTCTCTCCTCGTTGGATAAGGCCATTAAAAACCCTTCTACGGTCGAGCTTGCCGGAAGGGGCGGTTTCACAATTTCCAAAGCCGTCTTTTCAACAAAGGCCAGGGCGCTTTTTGACCGGGAAGAATGGGTGTCCCACTGATTTTCCGCTAACTTGACCAGTTTTCCCGGATGCCCCAGGACCAGCAGATGTTCCCAGTTATATTCGGTCAGGCAGTCCAACATGAAGCCCCATTCGTTGCTCACCTCGATGACCTGATCGGGAAGGAGGGAAAAGTGTTTTCGGGCGGCCCGCTCCCCGATATGGCCGGGCACAAAGACCGGGTGCCTTGATCCCGGCGGACCAGGCCACATTTAAGGCACATTTTAAAGACTCCTGCAAGGCCGGACAGCTAAAGGGACGGACCCGGCCCTGGGTCCCCAGGATGGACAAGCCACCCATCACCCCCAAGCGGGGATTAAAGGTCTTGGCGGCCAGTTCTTCCCCTCCGGGGATGGATATGATGATCCGCAGCCCTTGATCGGTTATTTCCCGAACAGCCCGACGGATCTGCTCCCGCGGAACCGGATTGATGGCCGCTTCCCCCACGGGCAGACTCAAGCCCGGCTTGGTGATCCTTCCCACGCCCTCACCGGCCTCGAAGAGGATATCCTTCCCTTCCATCAAGGAGACCGAGGCCTTGATCAAAACCCCGTGGGTAATATCCGGATCATCCCCGGCATCCTTGCGCACCGCCGCTAACCCGACCCCTTCATGAAGGTCGGCCAGGACCACCGGGAAACGCACCCGTTCGCCGTCCGGCAGCCCCACCTCCACCTCTTCCTCCGAGATCCCATCCTTGAGAAGCCTCACGGCCGCCTTGGCCGCCGCCGCGGCACAGGTGCCGGTGGTATAACCGGAACGAAGGGTGCTCATCACGTCTTCCGCCCCTTCTTTGCCTGGTTTTCCCTTCATAGAGCCGGATCAGATCCCTCCTGGCCTTTCCGACGGTCAAAGGGATTTTATCAAAAGGCAAACGGTCCTCATGTTTTAAGCGATAGATCAATTCGGCGATCTGGGGCAGCCGGAGTTTCACCTGTGTCATTTCTTCCGGGGCATTGAAGACCTCTTCCGGGGTCCCGCCCCTGACCATCTTGCCTTTGCTCAGGATATAAAGCCGGTCCAGAAACACCGGGACCAGGTCCACACTGTGGGTGGCCATGACCATGGTCACCCCGTTTTCTTTGTTCAACCGGGTCAGAAGGTGCATCATCTTGGTTTCGCCCATGGGGTCCAGTCCGGCGGTAGGTTCGTCCAATAAAAGGATCTCATGGCCCATGGCCAGGAGTCCGGCGATGCAGACCCTTTTTTTCTGGCCGAAGCTTAAATGAGGGATCGATTTTTTTTCATAGCCCTCCATCTCCACCTCTTTCAAGGCCTGAATGGTCCTCTCGGTAATCTCCTTTTCGGGAAAGCCCATATTGATCGGCCCGAAAGCCACGTCTTCAAAGACCGTGGGGGCAAAGAGTTGATCGTCCGGGTTCTGGAAAACCAGGCCCATCTTGCGGTATATTTCCTTGGGGGATAATTTTTTTAATTCCTGCCCGTCCAGAAAGGCCTTCCCGGAAAAATCCTTGAGCAGACCATCCATGATTTTGAGCAGGGTGGTCTTGCCCGAGCCGTTGGAGCCCAAGATCCCGACAAACTCCCCCCTGTGGATATCCAGGGAAATATCCGCCAGGGCCATGGTCCGGTCCGGATAGGTAAAAGAATCGATCCTCACCGATAGCCGGGGTTCGGGGTGATCCGGATTTTTTTCTAATAGGCCCATACCATACCCATAATCAGAAGGAAACTTAAGGAACCCAGGATTTCCAAGGGTTGAAAGGCCCGGTGCTTGAGAAAAGGCAAGTGTCCCGTCATATCCTCGTTGGACCATGGCCTGGGCCGTATTCTGGCTCTGGTCAAATCCCTTGAGGGTCAGGGACCCGGCCAGGACCCCAAAGGAGTTTAATCCCCGCCGCACATTGGAATAACCCAGGCGGTTTTTCTGGGCCTGATAAATAACCAGGGCATCCTCGACCAGGACAAAAATATAGCGGTAGGCAAAAAGGACGATCTCGATAAAACCCCTTGGGATCTTCAGCCAGGAAAGACCGGCTAAAAAATCGGTAAAAGGGGTGGAGAATCCCAAGAAGGGCCACCAGGGATACGGCCGCCCCAATTCGGCTGCCGATCATCAGACCCTGCAAAAGGCCGTCTCGATAGCCGACTATCTTTAGCCCGAAACATTAACCGCAAAAAGGGGCTCCTGGCCGGTAAAAAAAATTTTTAAGATCATAAGGACGGCAATGATAAACAGCGGTTCGGAAAACCGAAGGAGGAGCGTCTTAGGAGAGATCCGCATCTGAAACCAAAAGATCAGGCACAGCCCGCAGACGACGAGGGGGAAGAAGAACCCCTGATAGCTGATGACCATAACCAAAAGGGCCAGGGTGACCAGAAGCTTGATCCTGGCATCCACCCGGCACACCCAGTGACCTTTGGCTAAGTATTGATGAAAATGTTCCATTAGGTTTTCGTTTTCTCTTTGAGGCGCGAGGTGGACCTTTCAACCATAAGGATTCTCCAGTAATATCCGGCGATGAATCCCCCAACGGCCCCGGCCAACAGAAATACAAAGAGGAGGAGGTCTCCCTGATCGGTATTGATAATCGGCTTCCAGGCCTTCCGCCCTTGCTCCTGGGCCACTTTTTTGACAACCGATTCATCCACCCCCGCCCATTTATCCGCGCCGAGGGCAAAGGATTGAAGGCAGAAAACAAACAGCAGTATCGCTATAAAAAGATGGAATAAATTTTTATAAATCCTTTTTAACGCCGACCCCCGACCCCCAACCCCCGAGCACTTCGCTCCCCATTCCGAACTGCTCAATTCCTTGCTCCGAACTCCGAACTCCGAACTTCATACCGGTACCTCCGCCGGTTTTAAAACCTTCATTTTGACCAGAAGGTCCGGCCTCTTTTTATAAAGGAGACCGATCATGCCCTGCGGTCATGGCCCCTTCCAGGAGACCCAAGGGAAGCTGGGTCGGGATGAAGGCCATGACGATTTTCCAAAAAAGCGGCAGAAAGGGAGAAGTTCCCTTTGATCCCGGAAGCCAGCTCCATTGAGGTGGCCAGATAGGTCGCCCAATCAGCCAGGAGTCCGGCTAAAAAACCCGCCGCCAGGACCGGCATCTTCAGCCCGCGCAAGGTCCTAAAAATCAAAAATCCGGTCCAGGAACCCACCACCCCCATGGAAAAGATATTGGCCCCCCAGGTGGTCAATCCTCCATGGGCCAGGAACAGGGCCTGAATCAGCAAGGCGGCGGAGGTAATCAGGATGCTCAGCGACGGCCCTACCAGGATCCCGGAGATGGCTGTCCCACAGGGGTGGGAACAGGTGCCGGCCGTCGGCACCGGTATGGGCATACAGGAGATGATAAAGACCACGGCCGCCAGGAGTCCCATCAAAGGCTTGAAGGACAGGTCCAGGGCGGCACTCTTTTTCAGGCGGTACAAACCGAAAACCCAAAAAGGCAAGACCGCCATAAACCAGAAGGCCGCCCAGTTGAAAGGCAACAGGCCCTCTGAGATATGCATGGCAAAGGCATTACCGGTAAATCCAAAACAGACCCATAACAGAACAAGTGGTGAATTTTGTCTGATCGAAAACGTTTTAAAAATCCCTCCCAGCCTCCCTTTGTCAAAGGGAGGGGCCGACTCTCCCCCTTTCGGAAAGGGGGATTGAGGGGGATTTTTTGTGCGACCTGCAACTTTGAATTTATAATTCTCATTTACCGGACTTTCTGCGGTACTTGGCCGCCTCTTCCGGAAGCATGGGCACAAATTCGTACTGCCCGTGAGGGAATCGGAAAATTTTCTTCCGGCGGTAAAACCATATTTCTCACATCCTCTTCTTCCTGAGATTTTTGAATGCATTGATGGACCAGGTCCACCAGCAACTCGTCATATCCCAGGCCTTTCCCCAGGACCAATTCCACCTGGGGATATTTCCGCTCCTTCTTGCTGCATCATCTTCGGAATGTCCAGCAGAAGGTGCAGACCCATGTGGAGGAAATAAGGGAATGACCAGGACTTTGGTCGCACCCATGCGGACACAGTGTTCAAAAACCTCCGGGAAATGGGGCCCCAGCCTGGACATAAAGCAGATCTCAACCATGGCATAGCCATGTTTTTCCTTGAGACGCTCGGCCGTTTTCTGCATATTTCTGGCCGCATCAGGCACACGACTCCCATGTCCCAGGAGGATGATGGCTTCCTTTTTGGCATCGGAGACGCTTGATTTTTCACACTCTTTTTTTTAGGCACGAGAATTCCTTTTATAAATTTTTGTAGGGGCCGGTTTAAAACCGGCCCCTACGTAAGGATGAACGTTTTTCATTGACCTGCCAAAACACAAAGGGCATGGATGACACTGACGGCCAAAGGACTCCCGCCGCGCCGGCCTTCCAGGGTTATGTAAGGGATGTCCAGGGACATCAGTTCTTCCTTGCTTTCGACCACATGGACAAAACCCACCGGCATGGCAATGACCAGGGCCGGCCGCACCTGTTCTTCTTGGATCATCCGGTTCAATTCCAGCAAGGCCAGCGGGGCATTTCCAAAGACGGCGATGGCCCCCTCCAGATAGGGCCTGGCCTTACGAATTCCGAAGATGGACCGGGGCCATCCCGATTTCCGGGACTCTTGAACGACCTCCTCATGGGCCACATAACAATGGATCATCTGTTCCGAATAGGAAGCACAGACCGCCCGGAGCCGGGCCAGGGAAAGGCCGGAGCGAATCATATTCGAGTCGCAGTAAATAGGGCTTCCCTTTTGCAAGGCGGCAACGCCAGCCGATACGGCCTTCGAGCTGAATCTGGCCGTCATTAATCAGGGTCAAATCGGCAGTGGTATGAATCATCCTTCGGACCACCTGCCATTCCTCCGGACTAAAGGAAGGTTCAGGGATTTCCTTATCGATGATGGACAAGGAAAGGGCCTCAATCTCCTCACCTGTCTTGGGGGTCTTCATAGAATTGACGGATCAAAGATGGGGATCATCTTCTGTCCATTACTCGACGGGGATTGTTTTTTTCTTGTCATGATCTCGCGCTCAATTGATTTATGAATGATTCCACGACGGCGGACTGCCGGCCCAGTGCAGGTGCACATAACTAACCAGGACGTTGCCTTTCTGGAACCCCTCTTGAAAAAATATTTTCCGATCTACGACGCCGGACCTGGTAAACGGCCTGCCACTCCCGGTCTTCGCAGGGATCGGCCATCAACTCCGAATAATGAAATTCATGGCCCCGTAAGACCGTTCCTTCAGGACCGAAAAGGGAATCCTTCATAAGACCGATCTCCACATAACCCAGGGTCTTTAAGCGGTTGCGCATCTTGGTCCAAACCGGCAAGAGGCCCACCAAGGGCTTTCGCCCGCCATCCAGGGTCTCGATCCCTTGTGACAGATACATTAAGCCCCCGCACTCGCCGTAAATCGGCCGGTTTGAGGCGGCCAGGAGGCGAACATCCGTAATGAAGGCCTGGTTTTCGGACAGGACTTTCGCATATTCCTCCGGATAACCGCCCCCGAAATAAAGGCCGTCCAATCCTTGCGGCAAATGGCTGTCCCTTAGAGGTGAAAAAGGGACTAACTCCGCCCCCTTGGCTTTTAACTGATCCAGGTTATCCGGGTAATAAAAATGAAAGGCCTCATCCCAGGCATATCCCAGACGCACTTTTTTATTCGAGGTTTCTTCAGAGGGATCAACTTCTGAAAAGGTCGGAGCCGCGCTTCTTCGGGTTTTTTGGATCATGGCCTCGACGGAAACCTGTTGTTCAAAAACAGAAGCCAAATGGTCCAGGACCGATGGGGAAAGATTGTGGGCATCGGCGGTGACCAGCCCAAGATGACGGCTGGGTAAGGTTGGAAGTGCCCCCCTGGGGATGGCCCCCAAAAGCGGCGGCAAGTCAGCGGCCTCCAAGGAGGCCTTTAGCCAATCTCCATGCCGGTCTGACCCGCAGTGGTTGGCAATAACCCCTTCGATCCTCACCCCGGATTCAAATTGGGCAAACCCTTTAACCAATGGGGCCAGGCTCCTGGCCTGCCCATGGACATTGACTATCAAAAAGACCGGGGCCTCCAACCAGCGGGCGATCTCGGCCGTGCTCCCTTCGGAGGATCTCGGGTCGGCCCCATCAAAGAGGCCCATGACCCCTTCAATGACCGCCATATCCACATCCCGGGTTTTCCGTTCAAAAAGTTCTTCCACATAGGCCCGACTGCTCATCCAGCCATCCAGATTGTAACAGGGCCTTCCGGAAGCCTGTCTCAAATAAGAGGGGTCCAGGAAATCCGGTCCCACCTTGAAGGTCTGGACCTTCAAACCCCTTTTGCGCAGGGCCGTCACCAGGGCCAGGGTCACCGAGGTCTTACCGACTCCGCTGCTGGTCCCGGCAATAACCATCCTCGGCAGAAGGGTTCTCAATACTCTATCCCCGGTTGGGCCTTAAGACCCTGTTGAAGACCATGTTTGAGACAATTCATTCGGGTAACCGTATCGGCCTGGTTCAGGAGATTTTCACTCACACCCCGTCCGGTCATCACCAAGCTGGTATTTTCGTTTCTTTGTTGGATGACTTCCATGACCCTGTCTTCCGACAGGACTCCTTTGGATATGGCCGTCCCTATTTCATCGAGAATGACTAAGTCATACTCTCCGGATTTCAGGATTTCCAAGGCCGTGGTCAGGGCCCTTTCAGCAACACTTTGATGATCTTTAAAGGCCGGGGCCTGTGGGTCGGGCAGAAATCCCAAACCGGCAGGCATCATCTCAATCCCCGGAAGATGTCGAAGGCCGAGCCTTTCTCCGGTCGGAGCGCTTGGATTTCAGAAATTGCAGGATAAAGACCTTCTGGCCGTGACCACTGGCCCGCACGGCCAGGCCCAGGGCGGCCGTGGTTTTCCCTTTGCCGTCACCGGTAAAGATCAGCAGACGTCCGGTGTTCTTGGCGGTCTTCGGCTTTTTTGTAAGATCATTTGAAACCATTATTATGGACTCGTAATAAGTCGTCATTCCCACGCAGGCGGGAATCCAGGCCAGGTCTAACCAATCAAAATACTGGATTCCCGCTTTCACGGGAATGACGAATTGTGTTCCTTAAGGTTATTAATGATTTTGTCATTACTTAAGACCCAGTAAGCAATACAGATCGTTTATCCTCAGGCTGCTCCTGACTATCTCCGCCAGCCGATCCAAGGCCGGTTCCAGGTTATAACGGGCTAAAACCTGGCCCTTTGCCGACAGCCCCCGATGCTCACGGAGACGATCGATGAACCAGCGGCGAAAAGGATCGGCATCAAAAAGGCCGTGCAAGTAAGTCCCCCAGATCCGGTGGTCGGGCGATTCCAGCCCGATCGTCTCTCCATCGGCCCGCCGGATGATCGGGCTAAGACCATTGCCCTCGGTCAGACCGTGGTGGATCTCATAGCCAAAAAGTCCCAGACCGGAAGAAAGGTGATCGGCTGTAACGCGGGTCAGGGTCTTTTCCTTAGCCATGATGGTTTTAATCGGCAAAAGTCCCAGACCGGAAAGGGTTTGACCATCCGATTCAATTCTGTGCGGGTCGGCGATTTCCTGCCCTAAAATCTGGAAGCCCCCGCAAACCCCGATGACCTCCGTCCGGCCTTCCTCGGCCAATTCCGCTATCTTTCGGTCCAATCCACACTTTCGCAGAAACAACAAATCCCCTAACGTATTTTTGCTGCCCGGAAGGATCAGGGCATCGGGGTGATCCAGGTCTTCGGCCGAGCGAATGATCCTTAAGCGCACATCCGGTTCAACACGGAAGGAATCGAAATCGGTGAAATTAGAGATGTGGGGTAGATCGATAACGGCGATTTCAATCCCCTCTTCCTTGGAAATATGGGAGTCGAAAAGACCGTCTTTAAAACTCACCGAATCCTCCTCCGGCAAACCCAGGTCTCGAATGTGCGGGACAACTCCCCATGTGGGCCGGTCGGTGCAATGCCCGGTAAATTGGATCGCCGGGCCGAGCAGAGATTCTTCCCCACGAAAACGATTGATGACAAAACCAGCTAACAGCTTTCGTTCCCAAGGGGAAAGGATCTCCCAGGTGCCTAAAAAAGAGGCGAAGACCCCGCCCCGGTCGATATCCCCCACCAGCAGCACCGGGGCATTGGCATATTCGGCCATCTTCATGTTGACGATATCATGGTGTTTTAAGTTGACCTCGGCCGGGCTGCCGGCCCCTTCCAAAACGATCACTTCATATTCCCCGGCCAGGGCATCATAAGCCTCCCGCGCCTTTTGAAAGGCCTGGGGTTTATATTTGATGTATTGGTCCACATCCATATTCCCCACCGGTTGACCTAAAATGATCACCTGGGAGCCGGTATCTTTGTTGGGTTTAAGCAGGATGGGATTCATCCGCACATCGGGCTCCAGACGGCAGGCCTGGGCCTGAACCACCTGGGCCCGTCCCATTTCACCCCCCTGACGGGTGACAAAAGAATTCAAGGACATATTTTGGGATTTAAAAGGGGCCACCCGATAGCCGTCCTGAAGTAAAATCCGGCACAAGGCCGTGGTCAGGATGCTTTTCCCGGCATTGGAACTGGTCCCCTGGAACATGACAGCCGGAATTTTTCTCTTGGTCTTTTGGATTTTCGCTTTACCGGTCAAAGCCAAGGCAAGGGCTTGACCGAGTCGATCATTTTCTTCGTCAGTCCTGACGGCCAGCCGAAAAAAACGGCCGTCCAATCCTTCAAAGTTTTCACAAACCCGGATGGCCATTCCTTGAGTCAGTAATTGGGAGGCTAATTGGGGAGCACTTATATGTGCAAGGTCGATTCGAATCAGCAGGAAATTGGACTCTCCCGGATAGACTTTCAGCCCAGGCAGGCTTTCGAGAGTCAGCCGCAAGTCCTCCCGCAATTTTTTTACCAGGGCCCTGGTCTGCTCCGCGTAGGTTCTGTCGCTTAAAGCCGCCTCGCCGACTTTTTGGGCCAAGGTATTGACCGACCAGGGCGGCAAGATAGCGCGCACCTTTTTGGCTATTTCAGGATCGGCCAGGGCCCAGCCTAATCGCAGACCGGGGATGGCAAAAAATTTGGTAAATGATCTAAGGACAATCACATTGGATGGGCGGTCCCTGGTCAAGCTATCCAGGCCTTCGATAAAATCGGCAAAGGCCTCATCGATCACAAACAAAGAGGAAGGATGTCTTTGGGCCATCCGGCGTATGGCGTTGGGTTCCAGGGTTATTCCGGTCGGATTGTTGGGTTGGCCTAAAATAACCAGGCAATCATTTTTGAGTTGGGCTTCCAGCAGCGAAAGATCCGGTCGGAACCCGTCCTCTTCCCTTAAAACGATTTTTTCTACGACCATACCGGCTTGTTCGGCGGCCTGAACATAATCCCTGTAAGAAGGAATTGCAATCACGGCCCGAGAGAGATCTAAGGCCCGGGGGATCTGGTAAATCAATTCCGTCGATCCATTACCGATAAGGACTCCCTCCTCTTTGACCTGATAGTGCCGGGCGATGGCGCAGGTCAAATCAGAGCAAGCGGGGTCAGGATAATGGATCAGGGATTCTATTTGAGAATTGATCAAAGGGCGAAGCCACTGCGGCGGCCCCAGGGGGTTTATGTTGGCCGAAAAATCCAGCAGGTCTTTGCATTCCACTCCGGCGGCTTTGGCTAATTTTTCTATATTCCCGCCATGTCCGTAATCAATCATTCTAAATCCTTCTGTCTTACGCCTTGGGTCTTAACTCTTTTACTTATAAAAAATCCCATTCATCAGGGTCAGCTTAAAACTATTTCCGTAGCACTCGATAATGTTCAGGCAGGCATAGGCCTGATCCATAAAAAACATATTTTTATAACGCAGCCCCAGGGCCCGGGCCAGGATGATGCGATTAACCCCGGCATGGGCCACTAAAAGGATGTCCTTCCCCTGGTTTTCCTTAAGCAGGATTTTCAGGCCCTTTAAGACCCGGACTCGAAATTGGGTCCAGTTTTCCCCGCCCGGAAAATAAAAATTTTTCAGGTCATAAAAAAAGAGGGATTTTATTCCAGGGTCCTTCTTCTTGACTTCCTCCCAGGATTTTCCGTCCCAATCACCCATATTCATTTCCCGAAAGGCCGGACGGGTAACCAGCTTGATCGATCGGCCATGGCAGATCGACCGGGCCGAATCAACGGCCCGCTTCAGGTCACTGGCATAAGCCTGATCCAACGGGGCCTCTTGTAAATATTCAGCCAGTGACTGGACCTGTCTTTTCCCCCGATTACTTAACCCCAGATCGGTAAAGCCCAGGAATTTCCCTTGCCCTTGACTGACCACTTCTCCATGACGGACTAAAAAAAGACGGGTCGGTTTATTTTGATCAGCCATGAGTGGTCACACCTAATACATAAAGCATTCCCCAAACTTCAGTAGATTCTATGACCGCCCCCATCACGTCTCCGGTGATACCTCCCAATTTTTTAAAGAAATACCAACCGCAGATCAAACCCCAAGCCAGGACGATCAAGATCAATCCCAGCCCATAAAACTTGGCTATGGCCAGGGCCGGGCCCCAAGCCAAAAGGGTGGCCCAAAATAATTCCTTTTTCCCCGTGCCTTCAACCAGGGCCTGCCCCAGACCGCCAGCCGGCCGGGCATAAGGGAATAAGAAGGACAGGAGAATCGGGGTCCAGCGGCTGAGCATGGGTATGAGGATGATCCATAGCCACAAGGATGGGAAAGACAGGATTTCTTTCAGGGCCAAATATTTGACCCCCAGAACCGATATCAGCCCGACGATTCCCATAGTCCCAAGATGCACATCCTTCATGATATTCAAACGTTTTTCCGGATCGGTCCCTCCGTAAAGGCCGTCTAAGCAGTCGGCCAGACCGTCCAGATGCAAGGCCCCGGTCAGGACCACCCAAAAGGCTACTAACAACCCGGTAGAAACCGCGGTGGGGAAAATAAGATTGACCCCATAAAAGAAAACCCAGAGCAACCCTCCGATAGCCAAACCCACCAAGGGATAATATTTACCGGCGGCCGCCACGGAATCGGAATTTATTTCTTGGCCCTGTCCCCAAGGAATAATGGTCAGGAACCGGAAAGCCAATAAAAAAGAGTTCATCTATTTCCCTTTGACCATCATAGGGATCCCGGCCACCATCAAAATGACCTGATCGGCTATTTGGGCGATCGCCTGCTGGAGCCTGCCGCTGACATCTCGAAAGGTCCGGGCCAAGGGATTATCGGGAACGATCCCCCAGCCCACTTCATTGCCGATAAGGATTAGAGGTGTTTCCAGCTTCTTTAATAGGGCCAAAAAGTCAGTCGTTATTGGGCCGATCCCTTGGCCATCCTCCCCCGTCTCTCCCAACAAATTGCTCAGCCACAAGGTCAGACAATCCACGATGACAATCGAGAAACGTTCCCCTATTTTTTCAAGCTGGGAGGTTAGGGCCAGGGGTTCTTCAAAGGTCAGGAAGTTCGATTTCCTTTCTTCCTGGTGCTTGCAGATGCGAGCATTCATTTCCCCGTCCAGATTTTGGGCGGTGGCAATATACGCCCGGGGTTGGGGAAAGGTGGTAGCCCACTTAACGGCCAAGCTGGTCTTACCGCTGCGGGCCGGGCCGGTAATGAGGGTCAGGCGGGATTGGGGATTTAGCTTAGGGTCCAAAATAAAAAATCCTTAAGTTCAATTTCTGAACTTAAGGATGGCACCCAGCTTACTTGATCCATTAAGTGGAATCCCCCCGTGTCCAACGCTTTTGGGGATTCATCCATAAAGGCAGGTCTTCTGACTTCCGGATCTTTCTACTTTCCACGCCTTCCCGTTTACCTGAAGATAAACAGTGGCTCTTGCGGATTTCGTCCCCGGATACAGCGGCGGGACCGTGACGGCTTAAACCGTCTTCCCTTTTAAACCAATAGTGGTACCTTGATGTTAAAAACCATACTATCGCAACCGATCATTTTTAGTCAACAAAAAAATACCAGTAAGGAATCCATGTTGACAATGGGTCCGACTTTGCGTATCCCTA
>CAVYLJ010000060.1:0-33703 GCA_963769305.1 uncultured delta proteobacterium
CTCCTGGTGATATGCAAAAAATCTCTTCAAAATCTTCCGTTTTTTAATCATCCCTGTTTTCCTCCTGGGGTTGGCCTCCTGTGCCTCCGATAACGCCCAAAAGGGCATCATCAGAGAAAGCGAATATAAAAAGATACTGGATAGACAAAGACAAAAAGATTCCTTTGCCTTTGATCAGGAGGCCAAGGCCAAAAAGATCCCCGAAATGACTGCAGATGGGCATGAACGATTAGGCGACTCCTGATCTTAAGCAGGGCAATATCGACCTGGCCTTTGTCCAATATAGTGAGGCCTTAAATCTCGATCCCAATCTGATCCGGGTCCGTTATAAAGTTGGGACTCTTTTTTTAAAAAAGGGCCTCTCCGAGGATGCCGAGGAACAATATAAAAAAATTCTTGCGGCCCAACCCGATTATGCCCTTGCCTATGAGGGTTTGGGGAGGGCTTTTTTTAATCGAGGGGAGACAGGGAAAGCCGAAACCAACTTTCAACAGGCCCTCAAGCTGAACCCGCATTTGTGGCAGTCCCACAATTACCTCGGAATTATCGAAGATCAAAGAAATCATTTCGAACAGGCCATACCACATTACCGGGCGGCGATTGCCTTAAGGCCTGAAATAGGATTCTTGTATAATAATTTAGGGATGTCTTATTATTTAAAAGGGGATTATAAAAAGGCCGTCAATGCTTTCAATGAGGCACTTAAGAAAGGAGAGGCCGACGCCAAAGTCAATAATAATTTAGCCCGGGCCCTGATTAAATTAAGAAGATACGAAGAAGCACTGGAGGTTTATAAAAGATTCGGCGATGAATCAACCGCCTATTTCAACATAGGCAATATGTATATGAAAGATAAGGAATATAAAAAGGCCGTCGAATCTTTTAAAAAGGCGGTCGAGTTGAGTCCAACCTATTACAAACAGGCCATAGAACGTCTAAAGATAGCTCAAAAAGGACTTGATGAATCCACCGGGGAAGTCAAAAATTAAATCCTGTCCACCTTACTATTCTAAGATGTTGCTTTTTTAAAACTTTCCTCTCCACCGCTCACCGGGGGCGCTGTTAATCGCCCTAAAGGAGCCACATGGGCTTTTACGTATCGCGGGCAGGACCACCTTTTATGATTTTTCACCTCCTTTCGCAAGGACGTTTTTTGGTTTTTCAGGGTAGGGCGGGCCCGGATGACTGTCGCCGTCAAGATCACCCGATAGGCTCCGAGAAGCAACCGGTCGTCCGAGGTAGCGGCACCGACTTTGCTGGCTTAGTCATCACCTGGACTCATGGTACTCCTGTTCTGTATTGACTGACCAGATGTTCTATTTGGATTTCACGTCGTTTGTAATATTATCCACCGCGATCATTGCAGTAAGCATCGAATGATCTTGGTTGTTGTACTTATGCATTCCGTTTCGTCCGATAAGGAAGAGATTTTCGATTTTGTCAGTGAAGTCTCTGATGACATTGAACCGGTCATATGTCCCCAAATATGCCGGATAGGTCTTCGGCATTCTGATGATCGTGCTATCTAAAACATCATTTTTTTCAATCAGTCCAATTTTTACCAATTCATTAATTGCAAATGAAGTGAAGGCCGAATCGGACTTAGTCCATAGCTCATCGCCCTCGTTACAGAAGTATTCCAGGCCAATCCATACGTGATTGGGGTCTTTGACCATGTACGGGCTCCAGTTGTTGAAGATTTGGAGCTCTTCCGATTTTGACATCCGGTTCCTGAATGTATATCCAGTTATCCGGAACAACATGTTCGGTGGAGCCCGGGACTTTGTTGACATTTTTAATCATCTTTGTTAAGAGCAATCCTACCGTGATGAAGTCGCGATATACCAACCCTTGCGCTACTTCTATTACCTCCGGAGGCGTGTCACCTTTGATACCTGAGATAAGGTCCTTCACCGGCATAGTAGAAAAGAAATAGTCCCCAGGTACCCTGAAAATTTGATTCTTTTTTACGTCGTGGACTTCAACTTCCACAATCCTGAAGCCGTCGAGAGTGAGACCTATTACCTTGTGTCCAAGTCGTATTTCGCCTCCCAGTTCCTTGATGCGTTGAGCAACTGTTTCCCACATTTGGCCAGGACCAAACTTCGGATAAAGAAACTGATCGATTAGTGTCGTCTCGGTGGTTTTTTGCCCTAAGAGCACGATCTTTAAGGATCATCCTTCTTAGCGAGTGCTAGTACAACTTTGCTGATCGAGAGCCCCTTGATGCGCTGGTCCCCCCACTCCGACGTAATCTCGGTGCACGGAACACCCCAGACTTTTTCTGTGTAGTCTTTGAAAAAGGTGAGGTAAAGTTCTCGGCCAAATCTGTTGATAAAAAAATCCTCTAAGGATTGCTCGTTCCTAATTGGAAACAACCGTATCTTGAGATAGCTCAAAGCTACTCTCATCACCCTCGTCAACCCGAGGTTGCGAAGTGTATTCAGACTCAAGGAAATGGGATAGTCAAAGAACTTGCGCAAATAGAATATACGGGAGAGCCGGTTGCGGATGAGCATTACATTGTCCTCTTTGTCAGGATCCAGGCCTGTTGTATGAAAACCGGGCGCACTTAGAACAGGCAGCATGTTTTGCCACCAATCCATGACCCGATCCGACTTGGAGAAAAATCGGTGCCCGCCTATGTCTATGCGATTACCCTTGTAGTTGACAGTCTTGGAAATACCTCCTATGTCCGACGTTGCCTCGAATACGATTGGCTTGATATCGGTTCTTTGGAGCAGTTCATAGGCCGCAGTCAGCCCGGCAGGTCCCGCACCTATAATAATTGCTATTTTTTGTTTCATAGATCTCAACTATCTGAAGAGTGCAAACTTCCTTCCAAAAAAGTTCCACAAATAGACCAGCACCGTCGAGCATATTTTTGAGACCAGGTAGTGGAAACGAATGATCTCGGTAAAAAACCAGATAAAGAGTTCAGTCATAGCCAGCCCCACAACGCCAATCGAGGCAAAAACGAGAAACTCTATCCACCATGTTTGAACTGAGCGTTTATTGAAGACCCAGGCCACGCTCAGAATATAGTTGAAACATAAACCGGCCAGAAATGCTATTCCGGCGGATACCAGATAGTAAATGCCCAGAAAGTGAGTGAGTCCAAAGAGAGAACCGAAATCCAAGCCAAAAGCGAGGGTGCCAACCAAGGTATACCGGAGCCACTGAACCAAGATCCCGTCAGCCTCTGAAGACAAAAAGTATGTTAAGGCACGCCTATTTCGTCCTGATATACCTGCAATCATAAAGATACCAGTCATAATCCTTATCATAAAATGAGAGGAAACCCCAGTCCAAGGAAAGATGCTTCAGGGAATAAATATGTTGTGGAGCAAACTCATCGATCTTTTGTGAAGCCACGATAAAGTCAAGGTCTTTACAAGCTTCACAGGATTCACGAATGGATTTATCGAAATCCCTGCGGACCTCGTCCGCCGAAGTCTTTTTTGAATAGTAAATCATCTGGTTCCCCGATCTCCTTAAATCGGGAAATGCGGCTCAGCCTTTTATCTATTTCGAGGGCAGTCCGGCGGGAAAAAGCAGCTCCAGCTTCCTGCAGGCTGGACACGTAGCTCTTTCTGCTCAGCAGAAACCATGCGGACTCGGGGTGCTCGGGCCACAAGACTTCAGACGTTATCGGTACTTGGGCTACAGCCGTACTCTCAGCGCCTATGGTCCGGCTGATTATGTGTTGGTATCCCGACCTTTGATCCCAAAAAAGGATGGCTACACTGAAAATCAAGAGGGACACGACAAGTATATAAGTCGGCTTAAAGCGACTGTCTAACCCATAAGACCACGCAAGCCGTGATGGATAGTATCAGTGAGCCGTATCTCCAATGCGGAATGACAGGGTGACTGAAAGGCCAAGCGGCGGCTAAAACATTGGGCCCCTTGTAAATCACGTAGGCAAAGACCGCGTAGTCAAGGACAAGAATGAGAGAAGCAAAGACCCAATAGACCCGCCAAAAGCCGGAGGAAGCAGAGTCAAAAAATGAATTGATGAGCCTAAACGCCTTAATTCTGTTCCCTACTACAAAGATTGATATGAATGCAAGGAATAGAAAGAAATAGTAGAAGAAAACAAAAGTGCTCAAGAGGGGACATAGCCAGGAAATGAGGCAACCGATGATAAAGACCCTTCCAACATACCTCTGTCTTCTGTTTGCAAAGCAAAGAGGAACGAATGTGAGGTACGAAACGAATAACAAGAGCCAAGCCGTTCTCCAGATCTGAATCTGCAGGATAAGCACATTATGAAAGAGATCGCCGAGGAGCAGAGAAATTCCCCAGGAGCCAATAGATCCCGCCAGCACGGAGATCGCGATTTTTCTACGGTTCCCTTTCGCCAGGGATACATAGGCTGTTAAGGAGATAATGGAGGTAAACAGAATCAGATAATCCCTCAATGACCCGTTGCTCAAAAAGAGGTGGCCATTACGCTCTTGAACAATTCGTAGCCATTCGGGATCCATGGTATGAAGTATTCTGCTGAATGGTGATATTCCTATGACGGCGAGAATTCCTGAACCGGCGAGGCAGCAAAGAGAGAAAAGAGCCACTCTCCTGTCCCGCAACGACAGAAAGATGCACAGAGGGATTATCCCACTGACTGCCACGATGGGCTGAACAAGAACACACAAGGCTAATGAAATAAGGCAGAATACGTACTGCTTTTTCACTGCAAAAAAGAAGGAATAGAGGATAGAATGCCTCGCCATATATCCTTGGGGTAAGAAAGGGCTCGCCGAAAGAGAATATGCCTTTAATGCCGTAATATGGAGGCATAACGAATAGGAAGGCTAAGGAGAAATATCTTAATTCCTTCCGGGAGAATATACCTGAAAAGAAGTATGCAGAACTTATCCAAAAACCCTGGCCCAGAACAAGCAGAAGTATATTGGCTTTGTTGGCTCCGAATATCCGAATAACAAAAGCGTAAATACCCGAGAAAATTGTATAATTTTCTTGTGATTCGTATTTGAGAAAGATATCGGTTGAAAAGATATCGGCGTGCAGGTGGCTAAGCGCCTGCAACGCGTAGAGCTTGGAATCATGGATGAATCCCTGATATGGACGGCCGAAGATCCATATCGATGCCAACAACAATAGAATCGATACCGTAATAATCGGGCGCTCCATCGTCGCCGTGCTCATTATGTTTTTCTTCAGGCGGCACAAGGTCGTAATTCGTATCATGTCAACTCAACGCAAAAACTTTCCCCGGTCTTTGAACTGATATAGTGTAAGGTTTCAGACAGGCCAAGGCAAAAAGCTGTTAGTTAAAAGGGAAAGCCGTATAGGTTTCCCTGTTTAAACGATTTAATAACATCCTTTGTTCTTTAAACGAATTGAACCGGTTTTTTATAATGATTGGTTACGGTTGGTTGTATTTTGGTCGGGCTACGACCTTAATCCCCTGTGGGCCGGGATTTTTTCCAGGAGTTTAAAATCGGTACGCACTGAGACAATTTTTTCCCCAATTTGGCGGATATCCGTTTCCCGAATCGGGCCGAGGCAATTTTCCGCCATGGCCAGATAGGTAATTTTATGGGGGTTGATCCCCATGATCCGGGCGGCGGTGGCATCCACAGCCGGGAAATTTCGACCCAATATAATAACCCCGGCCTTTTTGGGGGTTCCCATGATTGGACCATCCCCTTCCATGCCGACAATGCCATCAACAATAGCAAAATGAGGCTTTAAAGTCATGTTGATATCAAAAATGGCTTTATCAATGCCGGCAAAATGTAGGACATTTTTCGGCCAGCCATAATAATTTCCCGGCATAACTCCAAATAAATTTTTCATGGAAAGGGTTACGCCGGCCCAGATGATGGGTCTTCATTTTGGCCATGGATACAATCCAGTCCACCTTTTTGAGCGCCGAGGGAAAGGTCAGTGTTTTTAAATCGGTTTTTTGGCCGGCATTAGGAACGGTAATTACCTGGCCATTGTTAAGGTCTATAAAGGGAACTCTATTTTCTCCGAGTATATCAATAAACCCGGATTCTTCTATTACCAATTGAGTATCATGGATATGCCCCGGCCCTTCCCCTACCATAACCCGGGCGGCCCCGAGACTGTAAAAAGCTTCTATGGCACCCTGGACGATCAGGGGGTGGGTATTGATATGTCCTGCACCTTGATGGGGTTCTACGAGATTCGGCTTAAGTAAAATTCTTTTTCCTTTGATCTCTGAACCATTAACCCCTAATTCTTTCAGGGCAGAGAGGATGATCGATTTAAGATCTACTGAATAATCCGCCGCCCTGGCGATAAAGGTTTCGGCCGTCAACTTGTTTTGTTTGCTGCAGCTCGGCAGAATTGGGAGAAGAGAGATTCCTAAAAGACCTAAAAGAAATTCCCTTCGACTCCAATCACTTTTTTTTATTTCTTGCATAAGATTAATGATCAAATCTGTTTGAAAAATTTTTGTTTGGCGTTACGGGTTACGGATTCCCTTGACCCCTCGAATCCTTGAAGCTTTTTATACTTCGTAATCACCCCTGGGGGCATGGGGGTTTAATTCGAAAATAGGGTTTGAGGATTCCAGGGGTTTTAATTCAACGCCTTTCACTTGAATCCTTGACCCCTTGGCCCCTTGAATCCTTGTCTATCACTATATAACCTTTTCCAGACCTGAGGTCGATAAAAAAGCTATTATGAGTAAGCTTAAAGAAGAGGTATCATAAGGCCCAAAAACTTTTTGTTTTTTTAAGGTTTCCAGGATCCAATCCTGCGATTCAGCGGGTCTTTCTCCCCAGGCCCCCAGCCCTAATAGAGCCCATCCAAGGGATAGGGGGGTGCGTGTCTGTTTTACTCTATTTTTTAGATAATCAAGGCTTTTGTTTATTTGATTTTGGGGAACTTGTCCGGCAAGGGCCGTTAGCGCAATTCCCGTTGTATCCGGCATGGGAAAGAGTTCTTGATCGAAAACAATAGTATTACCAAAGTTCCAGCCTCCCTTTGGGAGTTGACGACCCAGAAGCATAAGAATTCCTTCTCGAACCCGTTTGTGTGAACCATTTTCGGTCATTTTTAGAGCTATTATCGATAAGGCGGTTGGCTCGGTCCAGGAAAAGGTGTTTTCGACCCAGGGCCATCCCGGGACCTCAGTATCCCGCACAAAAGGGGGCCATATTTGAAAAGACCGGAAAGTGTCCGGTGATTTTCAAGAGGAAATTTATGGCGAGCAGTTGGGCCTTCCTGTGAGGTTCCGAACCTTGCCAGGCAAGGATGGCCAGGGGGGTGGGCCAGATGACCTCGGGATGATCTGGTGACAGGCAAACCCTCCCATCGGTAAGCTGGTCCATTCAATAAACGTGAACGGGCACGATCGATCGTTTCGGACTGAGCTCCTGCGGCTTTAAAGGCAAGGATAGCCCAGGCCGTTGCATCCGGCCGATAAGCCCCATCCTGATGTGCGGAAAAACCTCCATCAGGCAGAATCCGCCCTGTATCTGAGCTTCCGAATCATTCCTAAGCAGCTTTTGATTCAATCTTTTGCCATTCGGAAGAAAGGCACAAACCGAATGTCCTCTGCAGAAGCCCAATTTCCGCAGGAAGCGGATCGGGGTTGCTCAGGGTCCTCCGGAGCTGAGCAAAGAACAGGTAAATCCTGTTAATCCTGTCAGACAAATTTTTATTCATGACCTAAGGTATAACCGCAGTCTTTGAACTGGACATTACCGCCCATTCAAGGGACCTTGAAAATTGGTTGTCAAATCCAGACCCCCTTATGGTTAAAGCATAATCAAATGGATACTGATTGACCCAGCGCCTGAATTGTTCAGGCTTACTACTTTCAGCCTCCAGATATTTTTTTATAAAATCATCTCCATAGAGTTCGCATCGGTCATCAATAAATACCCGTAACCTTGGGGTATAATACATGAGAAAACCCCCAAACAGGAATTCATTAAAAATTGGGTGTGCCTTCCGGATTGGCCTGCTGGATTTGCAGCAATTCGGGTAAAACCTCTATTGGCCAATGCCTGGAATCCAGTTTTGCCCAACCTCTCCCCAAAAGCGGAATGGGCCAGTCGGCCCTCTGGCAGGTAAAGCCAATGATCATAAGCAGTATGGGAATAAAAATTAAACTCCTGTTTAATTTTTTGCGGCGATTGAAAATAGGTGGTATTTTGGATTTTGACGATTTCACTCCCCCGGTCAGACAACCATTTTACCCAACGGACATGGGGGAACATATCCCCAATGGCAATAGCGGCGAAGACAGCAAACAAAGGGGCGTGTCGAACCCTCATCAGGGCCAGACAAAACCAGACAGCCGGGATTAGCCAGGTAATCCTGGGCCATCCCGGCAGCGTGCCCAAAAGGCAGATGAAATAAAGAAGTGCAAAGGGCAGGACGGCATAGAAAGACCCGGAGGAAAAGAGAGGGGCATGTTCCTGAATCACCTGGGGCAGTAAAGGTGAATTCATAATCAAAAACCAGGTCTTGGGGAGGGCCAGGCCATAAGGGTTAACGAAGGCGGTAGAAAGGCAGGCTAAGATCAGCAGGAGCAGAGAAAAGATTTGTTGAAAAGTCAGGAGAGGGGGGCTTTTTTTGACTAATCTTATCAGTATCCATCCCGTTCCGGTAATGGCCAGGGTTGCCATCCCGCCCAGGACCCCTCCGTGAATATTGACCCAAAGGGCAAAGAGAGGGATCAGCCAGAATAACCGGGAAAGTCGGATTTGTCCGGATTCGAAATCCGTCAATACCGCAAATAAGACAGCAGAAAAAATAATGGTTACCAGATGAGGACGCACATGAAAGTGGAATGAACTGGCGGCCATAGCCATGGCAATGATCAGTATGGCCAGCATCGGATGCATCCCTTTTCTCATCAGTCGAAGGATCAGCCAGGTATAAAGAGAGGCCAGGAGGGTCACCGTAAACAAAAGGAGGCTGTCAAAACCGCCGATCCGGTGTATAACGGCCATGAGGCACTCCCCCAACCATTGCTGAGCAATCCAGGGTTTACCCGAAAAGGTAAAACTGAACGGATCGTTGTAAATAAAATGACCTGTCGATAATATCCGTTCCCCTATTACCAGGTGAGAGAAAGTCCCCGGATCACGCAATAAGTTGCTCCTACCGGCAAACATTAGAAGCAACCATAGAAAGAGGAAAATGCCTGTTCCTAACAACAAAACTTTTTTATAACTTTCGCTTTGACGATCGGTCAATTAGCACTCCGCGTTCATTTTAGTCATAAAAGCTTTTTCTCTGAATCTTCGATGCCTTAGATTGGTTGGTTGCCACGACTCTCATATCCCCGAACAGCGCGAGCAAATGGTTCGATACAAGGCTTTTATAGTATCGTCTCCAGGGAGTTTTGTCAAAAAAAACAAGAATCTGGTTACCTTTCTTTCTGAGAGATACTTACTGTTCCAGGGCATTATAATAGCGCCTTTCATTTTCAGGCGTCACCTGCTCAACCCTAAGTATGCCGGATATAACTCATTATTGTCAAAAATATGACAATTTTTTGTCCAATCATGGAGGTTAAGACCTGTCCCTAAACCTATTTCCACCCTTCAAAAATCCCTCTTAAACCTTAACTATCTCAAAATAATTGTAATTTCACCGTTCAATAAATTAATGGCTTAATTGTTGCAAATAGAATATATAAAACTAACTGGGAAAATGGGGAGTTACGAGAAAAAGACCATTTCTATCAGAGCACTCAGGGATGAGGAGAAAGTTGAAGACTGATAGAAGGATTCGAGGACTCCAGGATTCAGATTCCTTAATGACGAATTTAATAGTTTGCTTCGCGCACTTGAGCCAATTAGACGAGAAAAGAAATTTGACTCTTTCCTGAGGAGATGAAACAATCAGAGATGCACACAGACTTTGCAGACGATTGATTTTTTCATTGCCCACAAAACACCGGCAATGAAAAACCAGTCGTCATGCGCCACTCGGCAGATCCTGCCGGTGTCGCTCGGGCAAAGATCCCAGTAATCCCGGTATCAAGCGAGGGACGAGCGGGCGGTTAAAGGTAAAGTTTTAAAAATGAACCAACTAATTTGGAGATGATCCAAAAATCTTTATAATAATTCACAACTCATAAAAGGAGCAAATGCTAATGGACACACCAGCAGGTAAGACACTTGATGCAAATCTTGATCATTCCTCCTTTGACGTGAGCAAGGGTCCAAGCGGGTTCGGTCCCCTTGAGACGCTTATGGAAGATCAAAGCGTCACGGACATCCTCGTCGATAATTTTGATAAGATCTACGTTGAGAGGAAAGGGAAACTGGAACCTACGGACCTCAAGTTCAAAAGCGAAGCCGAATTGCGGGCCCTCATAGACGCCATTCTCACCGCCGTAGGCCGCCGGGTGGATGAATCGTGGCCCATGGCGGACGCGAGGCTCGCTGATGGTTCACGGGTCAACGTCATTATACCGCCCCTCGCCATTGACGGCCCGAGTATGTCCATACGACGCTTCCGGAAAGACCCGCTGCAACTTAAGGACCTGATCGCCTACAAGACGCTTACCCCGGTAATCGGAGAACTCTTAGATGGCATCGTCCGAGCCAGGCTGAATGTCTTAATTTCTGGAGGAACGGGGAGCGGCAAGACCACCCTCCTTAATGTGCTTTCGGGTTTCATCCCTTCGGATGAACGTATTGTCTCTATTGAGGACTCCGCCGAGCTTCAACTGAAACAACAGTACGTGGTCCGTCTCGAAACGAGACCGGCCAATACCGAAGGAAAGGGTGAGGTTATCGCCAGGGACTTGGTTAAAAACAGCCTCCGGATGCGGCCGGACCGGATTGTCGTCGGCGAGGTCAGAGGAGGGGAAGTTTTAGACATGCTGCAGGCGATGAACACCGGGCACGACGGTTCTCTTTCCACGATTCACGCGAACTCCCCTCGCGACGCCTTGGCCCGCCTGGAAACGCTCGTCGCCATGTCCGGGCTCACCATCCCCCATGAGGCCGTCAGAAAGCAGATCAGTTCTGCCATCGATATCATTGTTCAGGTAGCTCGCCTCGGCGACGGCAGCCGAAAATTGGTAAGTCTTCAGGAAATCGCCGGCATGGAAGGCAATGTGGTTACCATGACGGAGATATTCTCCTTTGAGCAAACGGGGGTGACGGAGGAGGGGAGGGTCAAAGGCCTATTTCTGCCGAAGGGCGTTAGACCCAAGTTCGGCGAAAAGTTCCGTGCCCTCGGCATAGAATTCCCAAAGCACGCCTTCGACCCTAGTCACTGCGTCGAGATTTAAGGATCGTAGAGGGTATTGAAAACCACCGGGCCTTAGCCAATCAAAAGCCGATAGAAAGGAGGAATTTACTTTTACAGCAGGCCAGCGGCCTCGGGACATTCCCCCAGTTGGAGGAGAAGCCAGCCCAGGTTGAACTGGGCTACCGGGTGGGATGGATCTTTTCTCTAAAAGGGCTTCGTAGGCTTCTTTGGCCCCTCGATGTTCCCTGGATCAATTTCCAAGACCAGCCTGTACATCTTGTTGTTATGCTTAAATGACCTTGACAAAGGGCTTAATTGATATAAACTTTAAACTAACCCCTCGCCTATATTGCTTGGATATAATCCGATTTGCGGCGAAATAGTTTTCATCCGGAAATCCAAGATTTCCGGATAGCTTTCAGCAGTCAGCGGCCAGCCCAACTCCCCAATGATGAGGGTTTTACTGAAAGCTAAAAGCTGAAGGCTGAGCGCTCCATCCGGAAGGTTATAGTTTCCGGATGGATACTATTTACAAAGGAGGCCCAAATGTCTGAAGAAAAGGCCATACGATGTTATGGGTTTCAACCTTCTTCCGGGAGATGGCAAGGAGTATGCCTTGATTTTAACTTAGCCGCCGAAGCAGATACCATAGATCAGCTAAAGAGTAAAATGGGGATATTATAAAAAGTTATATTGAAAGCGTTCTGGATACACCCGATAAATCCTCCATTATTGCCCTATTAAACCGTAAGGCTCCTTTCAAAAATTGGATTCTTTATTATTTAAGGTTCTTATCCCAATTAGTTGGTGAAAGGGGTCGAGGACTTTTCTCAAACCTTAAGCTCTTTGTAATTCCTCAGTATTTCCCTTGACTCCTTGAAACCTTGACCCCTTGAATCCTTCGTTCATCGCCAACTCTTTTGGAGATGAGCCTTACTCAATAACAGTGCCCACCAAATCATAGGGGTGGGCCTCAATAATCTTGACTTGTACTATCTCCCCGATCTTCGGTTCCCCATCGGTAATATAGACCACTCCATCCACCTCCGGGGCCTGAAAACGGGTCCGGCCTTGAATCAATAACTCGCTTTCCGGACTGATCCCGCTTACCAGGACCGGCTCCAGAGAACCGATCCGGTTTTCATTCTTCTTAAGAGAAATTTTCTTCTGGGTCTCCATTAAGAGATCCAGCCGGGCCTTACCGATTTCTTCCGGCACCTGGTCCGCATAGCCGGCAGCCGGGGTGCCTTCTTCCCGGGAATATCTGAAAACCCCGAGATGATCGAACCCCGTCTCGGAAACAAAATCAACCAGCTCCTGAAAATCTTCTTCTGTTTCCCCGGGAAAGCCCACCATGACCGTGGTCCGAAGGGCCGCTTGCGGGAGTGTGCGACGAATTTTTTGGAACAAGTCCATCAAGGCTTTTTGCCCGTAGGGCCGATTCATGGCCTTAAGAATCCGGTCGCTGATATGTTGTATGGGGATGTCCAAATAAGGGCAGATCTTTTCCTCTTGAGCCATCAAGGCTAAAAGGTCCGGGGTGATCCTTTCCGGCCGCAAATAAAGCAGGCGCAGCCATTGAAGGGACTCTATCTTTAACAATTCAACCATCAACTCGTTCAAAGAAAGCGGCCGAACAAGATCGGACCCGTAAGCCGTCGTATCCTGGGCGATCAGGATGAGTTCGCGGACCCCCTGCCCTGCCAGGATCTGCGCTTCCTGAATCAGCACCTTCGGGTCGCGGCTGCGGAAGGGTCCCCGGATAGAAGGGATTGTGCAGTAGGCACAGCGATTGGAACACCCCTCGGCGATCTTCAAATAAGCCGTTCCCGGAGAGGTGGTCAGGAGGCGGCCATGCGGTTCTGCCCACAGTCCGGGAACAGGTTCCAAAATCATTTTATGCGTTTCTCTCCCGGCCAGAAGGGCGGATACCTGATCGGCCACGGTCAAAAAAGATTCCGTTCCCAGGAAGAGATCCACTTCGGGTAATTGATCTATCAACTCAATTCCATATCTTTGTGGAAAACACCCGGTGACCACCAGGATCTGACAGGCCCCTTCCTCCTTTAATCGGGCCGCCTCTAAAATAGTGTCGATGCTTTCCTGGGTGGCGGATTCGATAAAGCTGCAAGTATTGATCAGGATCACTTCAGCCTTATCAGGGTCCTGAGTCAAAGAAAAACCCCTGGCCTCCAATTGATGGAGCATGATCTCGCTGTCCACCTGGTTTTTGGCACAGCCGAGGCTGATGAAATAGATTTTGGAAAAAGAAGGGGTCGAGGGGTCCAGGATTCGAGGATTCAAGGGTTTCGTTTTTGGGTTTGATTTGCTTTTCATTTGACTCCTTAGTTCACCACAGAGACACCGAGGACACCGAGTAAAATCCTTTTTTTTGCCACAGACAAAGGCAGGACGAGGTGGCGGTGACTTGCCGCCCCCTCATTGTCAGGCCCTTCGGGCACTTGAAACCAGCTTCGCCACTAGGCGACGGCTGGTTTACCCGGCCTGTTTTTGTTGGGCCGGGGAAACAATTTTTCGTCCAGTTTTGTCCGTGTGAGTCGGTGGCAAAAACATTTGGTACTTCTCCCAATTAGTTGGTCGAAAGGGTCGAGGATTCAAGGCCGGTTCAAGTGACTGATTTGAACATTCATTTTCTCCACGGGGCTCTGCTTGGTATATCTTGATCATAGAATATTTGCCATTGAATTCCTTTGGCTTTTATTTCAGGAACTGTTTCAAATACAGGTTTTATCCGCCATAACTGCGAACCGTATAGAGATCAATGGCCGCAAACATGACCCCGTAGAAGAACAACCATAAGGGAACGACTTGCCAGACAAAACCCTTTTTCCTTCGCCCTCCGGGATTCCAACAACCCTAAAAATTGGACCAGGACAAAACATTCCACGGCAAAGGGCGGAAACCCGAAAAATCCTAAGACCGGCATTTCAAACAGCTTTATACTTTCCCACCCAGGGAACGGCGTATACCCATTTGGCCTCGGCCCAAAAATTCCAAAATTCCCAGAGAAGACCGCAGATCATTCCGGATAAAAGGAATTGAAAAAGGGTCCCGATCCTCCCTTCATCCAGATCCTTTAAAATCGAAGGTCTTCCGGCCCGAAAGTTAAAAGGCTCCAGGAGAAAAATAAAACCCAGCCAGACCAGGGGGAAGCAATATCGGGGGAATAGCAAAGGAAGGATCAGGCACAGGATACCGGTGATGATCAAAGGCCGGTACCAGGACGGGCCGATCCGGACGGGGTTCAGGCGACTTTTTTCAAAAATCCCCCAGGCCCATAGAAGTTCTCTGGTCTCCAGGATGGCCGGAAGGACCGTACCAAAAGCCACAAAATAGCCCGGCCAGCGCAGAAAGATGGGTTTCGGCACCCCCAGATAATACCAGTTTTTAAGGATCAGGTTGAATCCTTCAAAGATGAGCCAGATCACCACCGACCAGGGAATTAAAAGGAAAAACTGCCGGGTCCGGTTGACGATCAGGGAATGACCTTGCCGCCGATAGACCAGGCCGTCCACCATCAGGATATAAGACCACCAGACGAGCGAGTAAAAATAGGTGGTCACCGGCCGGAGCCTATAAACCAAGGCGATCTCAAAAACAACCAGGCCAGCCAGACCTATCCAGAGGTGAATCCCTTTTTTCATTTACAAGTACCAAATCGCTTTTTTTGCCATCAGACAAAGGCAGGACGAGGATTGGCGGCGACTTAAGCCGCCCGATCCTCGATTGTCAGAGCCCTTCGGGCGACTTAGAAACCAGTTTCGCCGACTAAGGTCGCGTCAGGACAATGGCTTGTACCCGGCAGCTGGATTCTTTGTTGGCGCCAGAAGTGGCAAACAATCTTTTCGTCGAACTAGTTTCATGCTCCGTGTGAGCTCGAGTGAGCAAAGAACATTTTAAAGACAGACTTAAGTCGTTGCTATCATGAAATCTGAATGTTACGATTTTTCCTCAATCAATTTTTTGATCTTCGGCATGGCCTGTTTAGTGGCCTGAATGCCGGCATCCATCAATCTTTTCTTCTGGGTAAAATCGGTCATGCCCACGTCCCCCACATTGGGTTCAATGAGCACATCATACCCCCTTGACTTGTAGGTACACAGTTCCCTGCCCATGATATCGATGGATTGCAGGATGACGTCGATCAAAGAATTGGGCGGAGGATTCTTAATATTTTTCTGGATACTGACGGCAATGATGATATCCGCCCCCCTGGCCCGGGCCACATCCACCGGCAGATTGTCGGTCACCCCGCCGTCGACATACATCCGGCCGTTCATTTCCAAAGGCTGAAAAATGCCCGGGATGGAGCAACTGGCCCGCACGGCCTTGGCCACCGATCCTTTTTCAAAGACCCAGGTGTTTCCGGCATTCAGGTCCGTGGCCACGGCATAAAAAGGGATCTTCATCTGTTCCATGGTTTTGGCTTTGACCTTGGTCTGGATAAATTTTTCCAGCCGCTCCCCCTGCACCGGACCCATCTTGGAATAAATCAGCGAATAATCGAAGATGTCATCCTTTTCTATGGTAAAGGACAGCCATTCCAGGTTGAAACTGTTGGGATCGGAGGCATAGAGGGCCCCAATCAGACTGCCCACACTGGTGCCCGACGATCATGTTAATGGGGATCTTTTCCTGTTCCAGCACGCGGATGACCCCCACATGGGCGAACCCCCGGGCCGCCCCGCCCCCTAAAACCAGGGCGATCTTGGGAGGACCTTTGCGCTCTTTGGCCGTGGGAACGGTTCCACAGCCCCAGGCGGTTACCAGCGCGATCAACAACATTCCCAATGCAAATTTACGCCATTTCATAAAACGACCCTCTATTTGATTATAAACGGTATAAGGTTCAAGGTTCAGGGTCTTGTAAAAAGTCCGGAATAGTCTTTTTCGTCCTTCTCGTGAAAGCTTGTCCTCGAATGTCTTAATCCGGAACAGTATCTTAGTGGTTCTGGAGGATTCCTATGGTCGGAAGGCCTCTGTGACCTTTTGAGCCTTCACGAAACATGAACATGGTTTTTCTCTGAACTCCGAACTCCGAACGTTGAACTTTTCTTCGTTTCATGTCGCCACCAACTCCATCTTCCCCCAGACACCTATCTGATCCCCGATAATGATCAAGACCCCTTCCACCTGGGGAATCTGTCGGGCCCAATCCAGGGCCGGTTGAATATCGTCTTTGGTCTGTACCCGGTTACCCACGGCCGTAGCCAGGGCATCGGAGAGCACAGCCGAAGAAGATAACAGGGTTACCGCATCGGCCTTGCCGAAGCTTAGAGAATGGCCCACCGTGCCCGACGAGGTGCAAAGTCCTATGGGTGTCGGAGATGGGTCCAGCCGGATTCCTAATCTCTGACTCAAAGGAGACTGCCCGGCATAAATCCCGATGGTCAAAGGTTCAGGGCAAAGGATAAATAAATCCCCGCCGTTTTCAATGATAATGTCCTTCGATTCGGCCAATAAATCCTGACCGACAAACTCGGCCATGGCCCCGGCCACGGCCGCCATGGGGCCGACTCCGGCAATCCGAGCGGCCTGAAGCATGGCCTGGACAATAGGCGGGGCCAGGGGGTCTAAGGCCAGGGGCTGGAGTGCTTCCTTGAATTCAGGGTTTTGTCGGATATAACTTTCCAGGGCATGGCGGTATTGATAAACCCGTTCATACCCTTCGGCCGAAAGATTTTTCCTGGCCCGCACCCAGAGGTCGGTTTCTTTGACCTGGACGGTGAAAGAGATCCAATCCGGAGAATTGATTTTACTGCGGTAGAACCGTTCCTGATGATCAGTCATAATAAAATGGTGCAAGGTACAAGGTACAAGGTTCAAGGTTAAAGGATCGAGGATCAAGGTTAGGTCTAAGAATACCTAATCCGTATGACAGATGGTTCAAGGTTACGAAGGATACAGGCTGATGGTTATCTTGAACCTTTACACCTTATACACCTTTAACCTTTTACCTTGAACCTTTACCTTTCTTACGGATAAACCACTTCCAAAATCGGGTGGCAGGAGATGCCTTTTAGTTCTCTTCTTAACCTGGCCGAAGGCCGGATATTCTGGGTTTCCGGAAGGTTCAACAGGACCTGGCTTTTATCGGGAAGACAGGCACAAATCTGGACCGGACAGGCGCCGGGATGGCCCTTTAAAAAATCGGACAACTCGATGATCTGGTCCCGGGTCAGGCCCTCAACCGGAATCTTGAGAACGGCCTGCTGGGCCATTTTTTCTTCGGCCTCGGTCAGGAGCAGCACATCATTGGCAATCACCTTGATCCCTTTTTCATCCTTGGTGGTAAACCCGGCAATCCACAAGGGACCTTCTTCTTTCAGGACCGTCGAGGATTTTCGGTAAACATCCGAAAAAATGATGACCTCACAGGAGCCGGTCAGATCTTCAATGGTGGCAAAGGCCATCCGCTCCCCTTTTTTGCTGTTGATCTCTTTCAAGGCCGCCACCATACCGACCAAACGCACATTTTCTTTGTCCTCATAGTCGGCCAAGGCCTGGATGTCGACTGTCTTTAAGTCCGGTAAACTCTCGGCATAACGGGTCAAGGGATGACCGGTGATATAAAAGCCCAGGATTTCCTTTTCATAGGAAAGCTTTTGGCTCTCTCTCCATTCTTCAACCATCGGAGGCTCGATTTCAGGGCGGGTTAACCCCGAATCTCCTCCCACGGAAAAAAGACTGAACTGATTTTCGGTCTGTTCTTTTTGACGCTGCTGCCCTATCTCCAGGGCTTCGGGTAAAAAGGCCATCAGCCTGGCCCGGGCCACTCCCAGGGAATCAAAGGCCCCGCATTTAATCAGGCTTTCCACCACCCGGCGATTCACCCGGCGAAGATCCACCCGCTGACAAAAATCGATCAGGGACTTGAAGGCTCCCTCCTTCTTTCTGGCCTCCAGGATGGACTCAATGGCCCCGGCCCCGACATTTTTCACCGCCGCCAGCCCGAAACGGATCTTGTCTTCCACCACGGCAAAATCCAACTGACTCAGGTTCACATCGGGCGGCAGGACCACGATCCCTTTTTCCCGGCATTCGGCGATGCATTTGGTCACTTCCGTTGAATTGCCCATCTTGCTGGTCACCAAAGCGACCATAAAATCCAGAGGATAATGGGCCTTCAGATAGGCGGTCTGGTAGGTAATCAGGGCATAGGCGGCGCTGTGGGACTTGTTGAAACCATAGCCGCCGAAGGTTTCCATATTTTTAAAAATGGCTTCGGCCTTCTTTTGATCGATCCGCTTCTTTTTGGTCCCTTCCAGAAAACGGCTTCGCTGCTGGGCCATGACCTCGGGGATCTTTTTGCCCATGGCCTTGCGCAAGGTGTCGGCCTCTCCCATGGAATAATCGGCCAACAGGCCGGCGATCTGCATCACCTGCTCCTGATAGACGATAATCCCCAGGGTTTCTTTCAATACCCCTTCCAGGAGGGGATGCGGATATTCCACCGGCACTTCCCCATGTTTTCTCTTGATATAATCCGCCACCATCCCGCTATTTAAAGGACCGGGGCGATAGAGGGCATTGAGGGCGATGAGGTCTTCAAAATTCTGGGGCTGGCTCTTGATCAAAAGGTCCTTCATGCCCGAACTTTCCAATTGAAACACCCCGGTGGTATCCCCTCGGGCTAAAAGTTGGTAAGTTTCCGGATCATCCAAGGGGATCCGGATCAAATCAACCTTGAGGCCGTGGGTCCGTTCGATGGTCCTCAAGGCATACTGGATGATGGTCAGGTTGTTCAAACCCAGGAGGTCGAACTTGATCAGGCCCATTTCCTGGACCGATTTCATTTCATACTGGGTCAGGATTTCACCCTTGGGGCCTTTGTATAAGGGAACGGTCTCGGTGATGGGATGGGGGGAAATGACCACGCCGGCGGCGTGGGTGGAGGCATGGCGGGGCAGTCCCTCCAGGGCTTCGGCGATGGTCAGCAGTTCTTTAATGGTCGGATCGGTTTCCTTCAGCTCTTTGAGCCGGGGCTCCGCCTCGAGGGCTTCACTTAAGGTAATGTTTAATTTCGCCGGGATCAGCTTGGCGATCTTATCCACTTCGCCGTAAGGGATATTCAAGGCCCGCCCCACATCCCGAATGACGGCCCGGGCCTGCATCTTACCGAAGGTGATGATCTGGGCCACATATTCCTGGCCGTATTTTTCGGCAATGTATTTCAAGACCTCATCCCGCCGTTCCACGCAGAAATCCACGTCGATATCCGGGAGTTCCTTTCGTTCCACGTTCAGAAAACGCTCAAAGATCAGGCCGTAATCCAAAGGATCGATATCGGTAATCCCCAGGGAATAGGCCACCAGACTCCCGGCCCCGGAACCCCGGCCGGGTCCGACCGGAATCCCTTGCTGCTTGGCAAACCCCACATAATCGGCCACGACCAAAAAATATCCGGAAAATCCCGTGGTGGTGATTACCGTGAGTTCCTTTTCCAGGCGGTCCCGATACTCTTTAAAACGCGACGCGGGAAAGGAGGGGACCAGTTGTTCCTTCATTGACAGTCTTTTCTCCAGACCGGCCCGGGCCTCATTTTTAAGCCGGCCGTCCATGGTCTCTTCCGGGGGCAAGGGATAGCGGGGGAGAAAAGATTGGCCGAAGTTCAATTCCAGGTTGCAGCGATCGGCAATGCGCAGGGTATTTTGGATGGCTTCCGGCAAGTCTGAAAAAAGGGCCGTCATCTCTTCCGGTGATTTGAAATAAAGCTGATTGGTGGAAAAACGCAACCGGTTGGGGTCTTCCACGGTCTTCCCGGTCTGGATGCAAAGCAAGACGTCATGGGCCTTGGCCTCTTCCTGGGTCAGGTAATGACAATCGTTGGTGGCCACGATGGGTATGCCCAACTGACGGTGGATCTCCAGCAGTCCCTTATTGACGATTTCCTGCTCGGGAATATCATTTTTCTGCAGTTCGAGAAAAAAACGATCCTGATCGAAGATCTCGGCCATTTCCCGGGTGATTTTTAAAGCCCGGTCATAGTCGTTATTAAGCAGGGCATAGGGGATTTCGCCGTGAAGACAGGCCGACAGGGCGATCAATCCTTTATTGATGATCCTTCAGGAGCTCCCGGTCGATCCTGGGTTTATAATAAAAACCTTCAAAATAGGCCTGGGTCACCAATTTGACCAAGTTACGATAACCCTTTTCATTTTTGCAGAGCAAGACCAGGTGAAAGGCGTTTTCCTTATGGGGATGGGGCTCTTTATCAAAGCGGCTTCCCGGGGCCACATACACTTCGCAGCCGATGATGGGTTTCAGCCCATGTTTCTGGGCCTGTTTATAAAACTCCACCATGCCGAAGATGTTGCCGTGATCGGTCATGGTTATGGCCGGCAGTTTGAAGGCCTGGGCCTTTTCAAACAACTCTTTGAGCCGTATCTCCCCATCCAGCAAGCTGTACTGGGTATGGAGATGGAGATGGACAAACGGGGCGTGGGGCATGATCAATCTCGGTGAAGGTTCAAGGTTCAAGGTTCAAGGTTGAAAAGAAAAGCATTCGCTTTAAGTTTTGAGGTTTGAGTTCGGAGTCAAATTTCGAGCAATTCGAGCTTCATTAATCTTGTGATCATATCCTTATCCCTCGTGAATGTCGAGAATCCAGTTTGATCCTTGATCTCTGTAAACCTTATTACCCTGCACCTCTGAACCTTGCACCTTGTACCTTTCTTATTCCCACTCAATCGTACTGGGAGGCTTGGAAGAGATATCAAAGACGACCCGGTTGACCCCTTTGACTTCATTGATGATCCGGTTGGAAAGGCGGCTTAAAAGGTCATAGGGGATCCGGGTCCAGTCCGCCGTCATGGCATCCAGACTGTCGACGATGCGCAGGGCGATGACATGTTCATAGGTTCGCTCATCCCCCATGACTCCCACGGTCTTGATCGGCAGCAGGACGGCAAAAGACTGCCAGACCTTGGTGTACAAGTCGGCCTTTCTCATCTCTTCCCAGACGATGGTGTCGGCCTGACGGAGGATGGACAAACGGGCCTCGGTCACCTCCCCCAGGATACGGATGGCCAGTCCCGGCCCGGGGAAAGGCTGCCGGTTGACGATCTCTTCGGGCAGTCCAAGGTTGCGGCCCACTTCACGCCCCTCGTCTTTAAACAACTCCCGCAGGGGCTCGATGAGTTTTAATTTCATTCGGGCCGGAAGTCCGCCCACATTATGATGGGTCTTGATCGTAGCCGAAGGGCCTTTAAAAGAGACCGATTCGATCACATCCGGATACAGGGTGCCCTGGGCCAGGAAACGGACGGGGCCGATCTTTCTGGCCTCGGCTTCAAAAATCCGAATAAATTCATGGCCGATGATGGTCCGCTTTTTTTCCGGGTCGATCACCCCTTGGAGTTTTTTGAGGAATGACTTGGAGGCATCCACATAAACCAAGGGGATATGATAACGGCCCCGGAAAAGTTTGACCACCTTCTCGGCCTCTCCGCTGCGCAGCACCCCGTTGTTGACAAAGATACAGGTCAATTGTTTGCCGATGGCCTGATGGAGCAGGACCGCCACCACCGAAGAATCCACCCCGCCGGAAAGGGCGCAGATCACCTTTTCGTTCCCCACCTGTTGTCGGATGGCGGCGATGGTCTGTTTGATAAAAGAACTGGGGGTCCACAACGGTTTCAGACGGCAGACCTTAAAAAGAAAATTCTTCAGGATCCGCTGCCCGGATGGGGTATGGACCACTTCCGGATGAAACTGGACCCCGAAGACCGTGCGGGCCTGGTTACGCATGGCCGCCACCGGGGCATTATGGCTTTGGGCAATGGCGACAAATCCCTTGGGCAGCTTTTCAATGCGGTCTCCATGGCTCATCCAGACGATCGGACTCTTTTTTTCCTCCCCCTTTGTCCAGTCCGAAGAAGAGGTCTTGAAAATCCAGGAAATGGAGTTCCACCCGGCCGTATTCTCTTTTGGCCGACCGTCCTACCCGGCCTTTTAACTGATGGGTGATCCACTGCATGCCATAACAGATTCCCAGAATCGGGATCCCTAAATCCAAAATTTTCGGGTCCGGGATAGGGGCCTTGGGATCATAAACGCTGGCCGGACTTCCGGACAGGATAATCCCCCTGGGATCGAAGGCCTTGATTTTTTCCAGGGGCCAGTTAAAGGGATGGATCTCGCAGTAAACCTTGGCCTCCCGGACCCGGCGGGCAATGAGCTGGGTCGTCTGGGAACCAAAATCAAGGATTAGAACTTTTTGACTGTGAATGTCCATGGGGACCCCTTTAACGTTCGGTGTTAAAACAGTTCGGAGTTTAGAGTTCGGAGAGAACGCTCACCCGAAACAAACCCCATATTCAGCTTCATAATTTAAGAGTGAATCAATCATCGAAAATTGCTAAAGCAGTTCGGAGTTTAGAGTTCGGAGTTCGGAGAGAACTGCTCACCTGAAACAAACCCATATTCAGTGTTATAAGTTAAGAGTGAATCTATTATCGAAAATAGCGCTTAATTGAAAAGTTTATTTGATGGATTTTATTAACCCATTTAACATCTTTGAAAGTTCTAAGCAATAATTCCTGGATCTATTTTTTTCTTCCTGAGTAATATATTGTTGCCGAAAGGAAACTTCCGTGATGGCAATGCATTCCCTTGCCGATCTTCTGGCAATTTTGAGAAAATGTTTGAATTCCGACTTGCTTCCACCACTGCCTTCAGCAATATTAAAACATATGGAAGAAGAGGCCCGGCGAAATTGATCCGTTAAAGAAAAGATTTCGATTCTGGGAAATCTCTTCGTGATCGCATAAACAAAATCACAATAGTCCAGTGCCTTTTGGTAAACGATCAAGTTCTCAAAATCAAACTTTTCCTCATCCATCTCTCTGTTCCTCGCCCCGAACTCCGAACTAATCACTCCGAACTATTCATTCCAATCTGTAATTCGGCGCCTCTTTGGTGATGATGACATCATGGACATGGGATTCCCTGAGGCCGGCCGGGGTTATGCGGATAAAGCGGGCCTTGGTCTTGAGTTCCTTAAGGGTGCGGCACCCGGCATAGCCCATACCGGACTTCAAGCCGCCGACTAATTGATAAATGGTGTCGGACAGCGGGCCGCGATAAGGGACCCGGCCCACAATGCCCTCGGGGACCAGCTTGGAATCCGTTTCATAATCATCCTGGCCGTACCGGTCGCTGCTTCCCTGTTTCATGGCCTCGATCGATCCCATACCGCGATAAACCTTGTAAGTCCGTCCTTGATAGAGGATGGTCTCTCCGGGGCTTTCTTCGGTCCCGGCAAAAAGACCGCCGATCATCACCGAGTCCGCTCCGGCAGCCAGGGCCTTGGTGATATCTCCGGAAAACTTGATACCGCCGTCGGCGATAAGGGGGATCTTGTATTTCCTGGCCACTCGGGCGCAGTCCATAATAGCCGTAATCTGGGGGACCCCTACACCGGCCACAATCCGGGTGGTACAGATGGAACCCGGTCCGATGCCGATTTTTATCCCATCGGCTCCGGCCTTAATCAGGGCCTCGGTCCCTTCGGCCGTACCCACATTACCGGCAATGACCTGAAGTTCCGGATATTGTTTCTTGGTCTCCCGAACCGCTTCGATCACATTTTTGGAATGCCCATGGGCCACATCAAAAACAACCACATCCACCTCGGTCCGGCGCAAGGCCTCGATCTGTTCCCGGCGATTCGGCCCGACCCCGACGGCGGCTCCGACCCTCAAGCGTCCGAAATTATCCTTTGAGGCCAAAGGAAATTTCTTGATTTTCTCGATGTCTTTGATGGTGATCAGACCTTTTAAATTTCCCTGGTTATCGACGACCAACAATTTTTCAATCCGGTTTTTGTGCAGCAAGGCCTTGGATTCTTCCAGGGTGATACCCACCCTGGCCGTAACCAGGTTCTCCTTGGTCATGACTTCCGAAACCTTTTTCTTGAGATTGGTCTCAAAACGCAAATCCCGATTGGTGACGATCCCGACCAGTTTTTGGCCTTCGACGATGGGCACCCCGGAAATGCGATACTTTTCCATGACCGTCAGGACATCCTGGACCCGCTGATCCGGTCCCATGGTCACCGGGTCGACAATCATCCCGCTTTCCGACTTTTTGACCTTTTCTATTTCAATGGCCTGGCTTTTTATCCCCATGTTCTTATGAATAATACCGATCCCTCCTTGACGGGCCATGCTGATGGCCGTCTGGGATTCGGTGACCGTATCCATGGCCGCACTGACAATGGGGATATGCAACTGTATGGACTGGGTCAGGCCGGTCTGAACATTGACCTCCTTGGGTAAGACCATGGAATAAGCCGGTTCCAACAAAAGATCATCAAAGGTCAATCCGTCTCGGATAGGATTTGCACGTCGTGGTCATATTAGAACTCCTTTCAAAAAAAACAGGGTTCAAGGTTCAAGGGGTCAAGGTTCAGGTAAAGGCTGGAATCTACAGTTTAAAGTGAATCAATTCGCATCTCTGCTTTTTGGACATCCGAATCTTAAACCTTGAAACCTTATACCTTGAACCTTGAACCTTTTCTATAGAATCAGTCCCTCCAGCAGACCGGCATCGCTGACCAGCAGGTCCTCTTGGGAAAAATGATCCAAAATTTCCAAAACCAGCAAAAGCCCGGCGGCAATGACATCGGCCCTTCCGGGTTCTAATCCGGCCAATTTCGCCCGTTGGTCCAAAGGCAGGGCGAAGATTTCTTCGGATAATTGCCGAAGACGATCTTTAGTCAGCACCGTCCCATTTATCTGATCCGGGTCATAGTCGAAAAGCTTTTTGACCATGGCGGCCAAAGTGGTAACCGTGCCGGCTGTTCCGATTAAATTTTTTATATTATCATTATTAGTTAAATTTTTCTTTAAAATATTTTGACAATGGCCCTTAAGCAATTCCGACTCATCCGGGCCTGGGGGATCGGATTTTAGAAAACGTTCCGTTAAGGCCACGACCCCGAGGGGCAGACTGAGCCTTTCGGCCATTTGTCCTTCCTTCATAAAGACAAATTCGGTGCTTCCGCCGCCCATATCAAATATAACGGTTTCCCCGGACCTTGAGGGAAACAGGGAAAGGACCCCCTTAGCCATGAGTCGGGCCTCTTCCAGACCCGAGATAATCCGCACCGGTAGACGGGTTTCCTTTTCGATCCGGTCTAAAAAAATGGCAATATTTTGGGCCTCCCGCAAAACCCCTGTTCCGACGGCAAAGATGTTGGTTCACCCCTTCCCGGTCGGCCCTGATTTTAAATCTTTTTAAGACCTTCACGGCGGATTCGATGGCCCGGACAGAGAGGAGTCGGTCCGGATAAAAATTCCTCCCCAACCGGACGATCTCCCGATCCCGGCAGATCGGATAAAACCCTTGGGTTGATTTTTCGGCGATTAACAGGCGTAAGGTATTGGAACCGATGTCAATGGAGGCAATTTTTTCCAATGTGGCAGCATCAGGGTTAGTGTTGATTGTTGGAAATTATAGCAGATTCTTCTCCCAATTAGTTGGTCGAAAGGGGTCGAGGATTCAAGGGGCCAAGGGTTCAAGTGATTGATTTAAGAAACATTCATTTTCTCCACGGGGGCTAAACCGGCTTTGGTTTATCTTGGTCATAGAGAATATTTGCCATTGAATTTTCTTTCGGCTTTTATTTCCGGAATCCTGTTTTCGATAATACAGGTTCTTTCCCGCCAAAGTAAAATATCCCTCTAAGCTTTTTTTTGATTTTCCTTGAATCCTTGAACCCTTGGCCCCTTGAACCCTTGATCATCTCCAACTCTTTTGGAGATGATCCGAAATTTATAACAGAACTTTTTTTTGATTTCAAGGGGATTATGGGGCTCTCCTCTTTCTTGACATAGTTCATCACTTATGATACACTTCACCAAAATATTCGTCTAACTCCAAAATAATTTCGCTATAAATCAGGAGAAGGCTATGCCCACCAAAAACCCGAGAATCAATGTCGTCCTTGATAAACCCCTTTATCAGAACGTCCAATTCCTGGCAAAAAAGGACGGGGTCTCTCTTATCCACCAAACTAAGAGATCTGATTAAAGAAGCGTTGGATGTTCAAGAAGACATCTATTTAACCAGGATGGCTGAAAAACGGGAAAAATCTTTTAAGGATTCCCCGGCGCTAAGCCATGAGGAAGTCTGGGCTTGATTATTGGAGTAGGGGGCTTAAGTCAGATGACTTTTTGAACTTGCCTATCATCCAGAAGTAAAAAAAATGGACTTGCCCAAAATCGACTCAAAAAATAAGGCTATGATTAAAAAAGCCATTGAGGAACGCTTGACCACCGGGCCGGAACTTTACGGAAAACCTTTACGACGAACTCTCAAAGGATATTGGAAACTTAGGGTTGGAGAATATCGGGTTGTTTTTAAGATAGTGGGAAGGAAAATTTTTCATAAAGAATTCTCTGACGCGAATGTAATCACAGAAGGAAATGAAACATAAAATACCGCAGGTAACCAGACGAGCCCTCAGGGAAATCTCATGAAACCAGCCGATGATCTAAAAAAGACCCTGTTCCGCATTCATGACAAGGGCTATAAGGCCTATCAGGACATAGAAGGCCTGTACCTCTTTTCCCAATATGAACTGTCCATCGACCGCGTCCAGGCCGACCCTTTTGCCCCCCCGTCCCGGGTCCGGGCCATGATCTCCCTAAAAAAATGGCGTATTTTTTCGGACCTCTGGGAGACCAGGACCCGTCGCATCGGCTTTTGCGATTTTATCGGCCGACAGGTTCAGCAGGCCATCCGCAATCTTTCCTCCAAGAACCGGGGGAGCGGGAAGAGCGGAATGATCGCTATTGAGGCCGGGGGACCGGAAATCCTGGAACGTACGGCCGTGGTGATTCATGGAGAAACCCTGGAACTGCGTTTGACCGTGGGACTGCCCGCGGCCGGGCGGACCGTTTTAGGTATGGAAGCGGTGTCCATTTTTTTCGAAGACCTGCCTAAGGTCATTCAGCAGGGGGTTTTTCAATTCCCCCAACTGGGGCTGGAAGTTAAGCATTTTGTGGACGCCTATGAAGACCAGGAGTGGCTGCGATCGGCCCTTGCGGAAAAAGGGCTGGTGGCCTTTGTGCCCGAGGGGGCCATACTCCCTCGGGAAAGCGGCATCAGTTCCCGGCCTTTGGCCATGGGAGCCGTCCCATTTTATCCTCCCCAGGAATTTTCCACGACCTTTCAACTTCCCCACAGAGGGACGATCACCGGCCTGGGGCTGTCCAAAGGGGTGTCCTTGATCGTCGGCGGGGGCTTTCACGGAAAGTCCACCCTGCTGAAGGCTTTGGAATTGGGGATCTACAGCCACATCCCCGGAGACGGCCGGGAATATGTGGTCACCGATTCGAAGGCCGTCAAGATCAGGGCCGAAGACGGGAGGTTTGTGGAGAAGGTCAATATCAGTCCCTTTATCAGGAGCCTTCCCCTGCTGCGGGACACGGTCCGCTTCAGCACCGACAACGCCAGCGGCAGCACCTCCCAGGCCGCCAATATCATGGAGGCCCTGGAAATGGGGGCCAGGGTCTTGCTGATCGATGAAGATACCTCGGCCACCAACTTTATGATCCGGGACCGGCGCATGCAGGAACTGGTCAAAAAGGCCCACGAACCGATCACCCCTTTTATCGACAAGGTGCGCCAGCTTTATCAAGACCAGGGGGTTTCCACTCTGTTGGTCATGGGCGGCTCCGGAGACTATTTTGAAGCGGCCGATACGGTCATCTGGATGAACAATTATCGGCCCTTTTGCGTCACCCAGGAAGCCCGGGCCATTGCCGAAAAATTTCCGGTCCATCGCCTTCCCGAAGGTGGGGAAAATTTTGGTGAGATTTCCCCGCGGCAGCCCAAAGCGGAGAGCTTCGATCCCAGCCGGGGACATAAGGAGGTCCATACCGATGCCAAGGGACTCCCGACTCTGATTTACGGGGAGCAGGCCATTGACCTTTCCTTCTTGGAACAATTAGCGGAGACAGGCCAGACCCGGGCCATCGGCCGGATCATCCACCTTTATGCCTCGAAGTATTTAACGGATAGTGCCGATCTCAAGGAAGGCCTGGAAAAGGCCTTGGACGAGATGGAGGAAAAAGGTCTGGACGCCCTCATGCCCTATAAGGTGGGAAACCTGGCCAAACCCCGGCTCTTTGAAATCGCCGGGGCCATCAACCGCCTGCGGAGTCTGAGGATAAAGCCGAAATAGGTTCCATGAAACGGTCAGCCGTCAGCTTTTAGCTTTCAGCGAACCCCGCCACCATTACATGAAATTTATTTTCGGCGAACGTTGAACATTGAACCTTGAACGGTATTTAAACCTTCCCCTCCCGGATAAATCCAGCCCCCTGTTCGAGGGCGGCGGTATTGATGGGAATCATCTTGTGGTAGCGTTTGTCCAGGGCACGGGAAAAGGCCTTGACCACGGCCTCCGGGGTGAGCACCTTTGTTTCTTCGATAACGGCCCCCAGCATGGCCATGTTGGCCAATCGCTGGTCCCCGGCCTTGGCGGCCAGTTCAATGGTCGGGACCTTGATCATTTTGGTTTCCGGGTATTCCCCTTCCTGAGTATCGATCAAAGAAGAATTGACGAAGAGCCAGCCCCCGGGTTTGACCATAGGTCCGAATCTCAAAAGAGAGGGTTTATTCATGACTATGGCGGACACCGGGTGATGGATTACCGGGGAGCCGATCTCCTGGTCGGATATGACTACCGTGCAGTTGGCCGTCCCTCCGCGCATCTCCACCCCATAAACGGGCATATAGGTGACATGACGGCCTTCTTCCATGGCCCCATAGGTCAGAAGGTTTCCGATCAACAGGACCCCCTGTCCTCCAAAACCAGCTACAATGACATCGAAGTACATGAATACAGCTCCTAAATAGCCATTAGCTGTCAGCGATCAGCTTTCAGCTTTTTGATGAATGACGATAACATCTTTTTTACTTCGATCAATTCTTGGTTCAGTTCTTCATAATCAAAGTTGTTTAAAAAACCCAAATCGTGAGCAAGTAATAGATGATATTCTAACTCACAGGCGGAACCCATCAAACCTTCAATCCTTTAAAGTCTTTCACGTACTTCTGCGACCATGACCGCTGAATGCTGACTGCTGATCGCTAATCGCTTCCTGGCTGTTTTTCCTTAAAAATCCCCAATGGAAAATAGGGGATCAGCTCTTCTTCGACCCTTTTGTTGGCCTTTTCCGGGGACATCTTCCAGTTGGTGGGACAACTGGACAGGAATTCCACAAAGGAAAACCCCTGATTTTTGATCTGAACTTCAAAGGCCTTTTTCAACATCTTTTTGGCCTGCATCAGATTTTTGGGGGTATTGACGGCCACCCGGGCGGAAAAGGTCGTTCCCCCCAGCATGGTCATGAGTTCGGCCATGCGAATCGGATACCCTTCACGGCGGAAATCCCGTCCGAAAGGGGAGGTGGTCGTGGCCTGACCCAACATGGTCGTCGGGGCCATCTGTCCCCCGGTCATCCCGTAAACGGTGTTGTTGACAAAGATGATGGTAATGTTTTCCCCGCGGTTGGCGGCATGGAGACCTTCGGCAATGCCCAGGGCGGCCAGGTCCCCGTCTCCCTGGTAGGTAAAGACAAAATTTTCCGGTCTGGCCCTTTTGATCCCCGTGGCCACGGCCGCCGCCCTCCCATGGGGGGACTCACAAACATCGACGTCAAAATAATCGTACATAAAGACCGAGCAGCCCACCGAGGCGGCACAAATGGTCTTTTCCCGGAGGTCATAGGCATCGATACATTCGGCCACCAGGCGGTGGATGACGCCGTGATGGCACCCGGGACAAAAATGAAAGGGCACATCTTTCAAGCTTTTGGGACGTTTGAATACCTGTTTCATCACTTTCACCGATAGACTTTCTTAATCTCTTCAAACAATTCATCGGGGGTGGGGATCGAACCAGGAGGGCGGCCGTAGAAATCCACCCTGGCCCCCTTGTCCACCGAGAGTTTCACATCCTCGACCATTTGCCCCGTATTGAGCTCGACGACAAAAAAATGATTCTTTTTCTGCGACAGCTCCCTTAGGGCCTCTTCCGGATAGGGATAGAGGGTGATGGGCCGGAAAAGGCCGACCTTCATCCCCTTTTCCCGGGCCATAGTGACGGATGATTTTATGATACGGGCCACGGACCCGAAAGAAACCACCACCAGGTCGGCATCATCGGTCAAATAGGTCTGGTATTGGATCTCGGCCTTCATCTGCTGGTATTTCTGGAACAACTTCCAGTTATGCCGGGTCAGGTCCCCTTCGTTCAGATAAAGGCTTTTCAAAAACCTTGACTTCCGCCCTTCGGCGCCGGTCAAGGCCCAGGGTTTGTCCATTTCCTGGGGGACATAAGACCGGAGGACGATGGGCTCTTTCATCTGCCCCAGAAGGGCATCCCCTAAGATCATAACGGGGTTTCGATACTTATCGGCCAGATCGAAGGCCTTCATGGTCAGGTCGTAATTTTCCTGAACGGAAAAGGGGGCCAGGACGATGACCCGGTAATCCCCGTGACCGCCCCCGCGGGTGGCCTGAAAATAATCACCTTGCGACGGTGAAATACCCCCCAAGCCCGGGCCGCTGCGGCTCATATTGACGATGACTCCCGGGATTTCGGACCCGGCCATATAGGAAATGCCCTCCTGTTTTAAGGAGATGCCCGGGCTGGACGAAGAGGTCATGGCCCTGGCCCCGGTGGCCCCTGCACCGAGAAGCATGTTGATGGAAGCGATTTCACTCTCGGCCTGTATAAAGGTCCCTCCAACCGCCGGCAGGTGTTTAGACAAATACTCGGGGATCTCATTTTGGGGGGTGATGGGGTATCCGAAATAAAATTTACAGTCGGCGGCCATGGCCCCCCTGGCAATGGCCTCGTTTCCGTTTACCAGTTCAATATCGGGTGTTGACATAAAGACTCCTACTTCCAGACCTCGATAACGCAATCGGGGCACATTTCCGCGCAGAGGGCGCAGCCGGTGCATTGGTCTTCTTCTTTGATTTTCGCCACCATATAGCCTTGGTTATTAAGCTTTTTGCTGATCACGATACTTTTTTTGGGGCAGGCCAGGACGCAAAGTCCGCAACCCTTACACCGTTCTTGTTGAAAGGTAATCTTTGGCATAACAAATCCCTATTACTTACAAAATTTTTTCTTCTCCCCCTTGCCCTAAAAAGAGGGCAGGAGGGAAAGGAGTAATGATACAAAAAAAATCTTCTGTGGGCAACGGGTCTTCAGCTTTTTTCAGCGGACGCTAAGGCGTCCAAGGACTTCAGGTCTTCCACATTATACGACCGGTATTCATAATCCTTGGGCAGGCACTTTCGGACCAAACCGAGGAGGACCTTTTTGGGACCTACTTCCACAAAACAAGAACCCTTTTGAGTCATCAGATTCCCGACCAGTTCCACCCAACGGACAGGATGATCGATCTGTTCTCCCATAATTTCTTTTATCTTTATCGGATCGGTTTCTGCGTTTCCGGTTACATTAAATAAAATGGTCTTCGAGGGTGGATTAAATTTTATCGGGGAAAGGACTTCCTTAAAGGCCATCATGGCCTCCTCCATCAAAGGGCTGTGCCAGGCCCCGCTGACCGCCAGGGGAACGGCCTTACCACCGCTTTGGGTCGCCTGGTGGCAGGCCTTTTCAATCAAGTCCCTGGCCCCGGAGATCACGGTTTGGTCCGGCGTATTATAGTTAGCCGCCCCGATGGCCCCTTCCCGCCCCAATTCAGAAAGGATGGCCTGCAACGTTTCAGGGACCAGCCCTATGACGGCCGCCATGGCCCCGGGGTTTTTCCGTGCGGCCTCGTCCATTAAGGCCCCCCGGGCCTTAACCAGCCTGAAGGTATCCTCCAGGCCGATCACGCCGGCGCAACAAAGGGCCGAATATTCACCCAGACTATGTCCGGCCGTAACCGAAGGCCTCAAGCCCTTTTCTTCCAGACAGGCCAAAATCGCCAGGTTGACCGCGGTTAGTGCCGGCTGCAAATTGACGGTCAAGGTCAATTGTTCCAGGGGACCGTTAAAACATAATTCTCTTAACGGCAATCCGGTTATCTCCTCTGCTTTTCTAAAAAGTTCCCTGGCTGCGGGGTACTGATCATGGATTTCCTTTCCCATGCCCACATACTGGGAACCCTGTCCCGGAAATAAAAAAGCCTTGAGGTTCATAGGGGTCTTCTCCTGGAAATTTTGCCTTATTATATAAGTCCAAAATCATTACAATTCAAGGAAAAACCAACAGCGGTGATTGACTTTTATAAAACTTTAGGCTATGTTTTGTAAAAAAAGCGGTAATTTAAAGAAGATGACCCTTTAAAAAACAAGGCTCATCTCCAAAAGAGTCGGCGATGAGTGTAGGGTTCAAGGAGTCAAGGGGTCAAGGATTCAAGTGAAAGGCGTGGAAGTTAAGACCCTTGAACCCTCGAATCCTGGAATCCTCGAACCCTATTTTCGTATCAAATAATGACTATTCCGGCCAAAAAAAAACGGTTGTATTCCCGGCGCGAGATCCAGAAAAGGGTCAAAGAACTGGCCGACATCATTTCAGAAGATTACCGGAAAGAGGATCTGATCCTGATCGGCGTCTTGAAAGGGGCTTTTGTCTTCCTCTCCGATCTGGCCAGAAATCTCTCCATTCCTATCAAGCTGGATTTTGTCAGGCTGGCCAGTTACGGCAGCCGGAGCCAGACCCAGGGAGAGGTGCGCCTCACTAAAACTATTGAAATCCCGATCAAGGATAAACATATCCTGGTGGTCGAAGACATCGTTGACAGCGGGCTGACCCTGAATTTCCTCCTGGAATTCCTAAAACAAAAAAAACCCAAATCGGTCCGGATTTGTGCCTTAATTGACAAAAGTGAACGGCGGGAAGTTCCGGTTAAGATCGATTACGTTGGATTTTCAGTCCCTGAAGGGTTTATTGTGGGATACGGGCTTGATTTTGATGAGCAATACCGCCACCTCCCGGAATTATATCACTTGAGTTTTTAATTAAAGCCTTTTTTGTATAAGGAGGCCCTCTTGATCATCCGATGTGAACAATGCACAACCACTTATCGCTTAGATCAAAAACTTGTCGAGCCCTTCGGTTCCAAAGTCAGGTGCACGGGCTGTGGCCATATCTTCTGGGTCGTACCTCCATCTTTTTCGGATAATCAACCTCGTCTGGAATCGGTCCCCGAACTGGGACCTGCGATGGTCCTGGAGGATGAGAAGGAAACGGAGGCCCTGCCAATGAAGCCGACCAGGAAAACCTTTTGGGTTTTAGGGACCATCCTATTGTTTGTTATGCTGGCCCCGGCCGGTCGTTTTTTAGTTATCCAACACCTTCATCCCAATTGGACTTTTTCCGATGTCTGGTCAAGCGTCTTTTTCCTCCCTATCGACCCGGAGGGAAACCAAAAAATAAGCTTGATTAATATAAAAAAGAATTTTAAAGAAAATCCGAAAA